>VGUA01000084.1 GCA_016874535.1 Gammaproteobacteria bacterium | reverse complement strand
AAGTGCTGCCGGAAGGGGTCAGAACGCGCGACAGGAGGGCGCCTGGGGTTGGCAGAGGGTGGCGGAGGCGCGTTCCGGCCGGCACACTGGCGGCCTCTCGCCGGTGGCAAGCCAAGGTCGGATACCCGCCTTGTCCCGTGCGGGCGGCATCCCTTGTCCGGAGTTTCATGACGGCTCCCCAACCTCTGCAACAGGTACTGAACATGCTGGATCACGCGGCACTGAATCGTTACAGCGAGGAACTGTTCCACGCACTGCGCAACCGCCAACCGGTGGAACCCTTGATCGCCCGCGAACCGGGTCTCACGGTGGAGGATGCGTACCGCATCTCGTTGGGGATCCTTGCGCGACGGGAAGCGGAGGGCGAACGGGTGGTGGGCAAGAAGATAGGCGCGACCTCGCGCGCGGTGCAGGACATGCTCAAGGTGAATCAACCGGACTACGGGTTCCTCACCGACCGCATGCGCTATGCGCAAGGCACTCCCGTGCCGGTGAGCCGCGAACTCATCCAACCCAAGGCGGAAGGTGAGATAGCCTTCGTGCTGAAGCGCGATCTGATGGGGCCGGGAGTCACCCCGGCTGATGTGCTGGCAGCAACGGAAGGGGTTGCGCCGTGTTTCGAAATCGTCGACTCGCGCGTGCGCGACTGGAAGATCACCATTCAAGACACCATCGCGGACAACGCCTCCAGCGGACTTTTCATCGTCAGCGACCAGCTCACCAGCGTCCATGAGGTCGATCTCGTGACCTGCGGCATGGTGCTGTGGAAAAACGGCGAAGTGATTGCCACCGGGGCCGGTGCGGCTGCGCTCGGCTCGCCCGTGAATTGCATGGCGTGGTTGGCCAATGCCATGGGCGCCTACGGCATGCCACTCAAGGCGGGCGAGGTGATCCTCTCCGGCTCATTGGTGCCGCTCATCCCGATTGCCGCAGGTGACGTCATGGAAGTGGCCGTGGGAGGTCTTGGCCGCCTCAAGGTCGACTTCACCTGACTCCCGCAAATCCACGCTGCCCACCGGGAAAAGCCGATGAGCGGCAAGACCCTCGCCACTGCGCTGCAGCCTGCTCCGGCCCCGGCAGTGCCTTGCCGCGCGGAAGCCTTTAGAATCCAGAGCCACCAGTTCCACCTACCGGATTACCGTCATGAGTGAACGCAAATACCTGCATATCGATCTTTCCACCCACGCTGTCCGCGAAGAAATCATGAGTGGAGAGCAGATCGCCAAGGCCGGTCGTTACTTCATCGCCAAGACGCTGGTCGAGATGGGCGTGGCGGGTTGCGATCCGCTGTCGCCGGAGAACCCGCTGATCTTTTCCGCCGGCCCCTTCGCCGGCACCAACTGGTCGAATGCCAACCGCACCAGCGTCGGCTGCAAGAGCCCGCTCACAGGGGGAATCAAGGAAGCCAATGCGGGAGGATCCTTTGGCCTCGCCATGGGGCATCTGCACATTGCGGGCTTCACCCTCCTCAACGCCTCGCCGGACTGGGTGGTCATCCATCTGCGCAAGGACGGCAGCATCGCCTTCGAAACCGCGGAGCCTTATCTCGGCAAGGCGAACTTCGAATGCGCCAAGCTGCTGCACGAGAAGTACGGCAAGAAGGTCAGCCTCGCGATCTGCAGCTCCGTTGGCGAATACCACGGCCTGCTGGCCGGCATTGCCTTCAGCGATACCGACGCGCGCCCCTCCCGCCTGGCCGCGCGGGGTGGCGTGGGCGCAGTGATGGGCGTGAAGAAGGTTAAGGCCATCGTGGCCGATCTCGACAAGATGCCGAGCTTCAACGACCGCAAGAAGGTGCTACAGGGCGTCAAGCAATACGGCCAGCTCATCAAGTCTGATGAGGCCATCAACATGTACCGCGACTATGGCACGGCGGCCATGGCCGACTACACCAACCTGATTGGTGGCCTGCCGGTGAACAATTTCACCTCCGGGCGGAGCGTGGATACCAGCAAGGAAGTGATGAAGATGGGCGGCGATTTCATCCGCGCCCAGAACCTCGCGCGCGGCGGAGAGACCGCTCACGCCTGCATGCCGGGCTGCATGATCGAATGCAGCAACGTGTACGTGAACAAGGACGGCAAGGAAATCGTCTCGCCGGTCGAATACGAGACCTTGGGTCTCATGGGTACCAACTGCGGCCTGACCGACCCGGACGATCTCGCACTGCTGAACTTCCATGCGAATGATCTAGGCATCGATACCATCGAGACGGGTGCCATGATGGGCGTGCTGCTGGACGCCGGCCTCGCACCTTTTGGCGACGTGAAGTTCCTGCTCTCCGTGCTGGATGAAATCCGTCACGGTACCGAACAGGGACGCTTGTGGGCCCAGGGCACCGCACGCGTGGGCGAGCATTACAAGGTGCACCGGACACCAGTGGTGAAGAAGCAGGGGATCAGCGCCTACGATCCTCGGGTAATCGAAGTCACCGGCATCACGATGATGGTCACGGCGCAGGGTGCTGACCACACGGCTGGCAACGCCCCCAAGTACGACTGCGAGGGCAAGAGCCTGGACGAGCTGGTGGGGGTGAGCATGGATACGCAGGTGCTGTGCGCGGCCACCGATTCACTCGGTCTTTGCCTGTTCGGGCGCTCCGTTACCAATGTGCAACTGGAGATGGTCGTCGATGCCATCAATGGCGCACTGGGCACGAGCTTCGACGTGGAATTCTTCAAGGCATTGGGGCGCGAGACCCTGCGGCTGGAGGATGCTTTCAATCACGCCGCCGGGTTCTCGGTGGAAGATGACGAGCTCCCCGGCTTTTTCTACGAGGAAGGCCTGTTTCCGACCAATCGCACGGCGCGTTTCCATGCGGCCGAGGTGAACGCGGCGGTCAAGGCCTGGTGGGAGCGCCAGGCGGCCTGAGGCAAGGCAGGCACTTCCTGCGCCTCCGCCAATCCACCCCATGGCGGTCGGGATTCCCGAAACCCTGCCGGTGGACGTCCACCAGATCGCGGTGATCGGCTCCGGGCAGCGCATCGACTGCCCGGGCGACGAGACCATCCTGCGTGCAATGGAACGCCTGGGCCTGCGCGGCATCCCCGTGGGGTGTCGTGGAGGCGGTTGCGGTGTGTGCAGGGTTCGTGTTCACCGCGGGGACTATGTCCTGCGACGCATGAGCCGCGCCCATGTTTCACTCGCCGATGAAGCAGCAGGAATCGCGCTCGCCTGCTGCCTGATGCCGCGTAGCGATCTCGAGATCGAGGTCTTGGGGCGCAAGGCGCCCCTGATTCCCTGATTGCTCAGGCTAATCTGGCGGCAGCCTCGAGGATCGCCCTCAGAACCACTTTGTCGCCAACCTGATTGGCGAGCAGCAGGATGAGGCGGCTGTTCAGCGCCAGGCTCTGTTCCGCATCCAGACCGTCATGCAGGGCGGCCAGATCCGAATAGAAAGCATCCGCTTCTTCCAGCTTGAGGGTGCCGAGATCGGGCACGCACGAAGGTCTGGGCTCCATCATCCCGCTCACTTGCTCGCGAGCGCCTGCCACATCTCGGCGTCGCGTTCCGCGGTCCAGATGCGCGGATCACGAGTGCCGCCCGCCTCATCGAAGGCACGGCTCACATCGAATGGCAGGCAGTGATCAAAAATCACCCAATGCCCGAATTCCGGCGTCAGCCGTGCATAGGTGGAGTCATAGGCCTCCTTGAGCGATTTGCCCGCAGCGCGTGCCGCCTGCACCGACTCATACAGCGTCGTGATGAAGGCGCGGGTGCCGGACAATGATTGGGCCACCTGTTCGGAATTGGTGAGCGCATCGCCACGCCCGGGCACCAACGCACGCGGCTTGAGTGCCGCAATGCGGTCCAGCGTTGCCGGCCATTCCGTGAGGTACGCATCGCCGGTGTAAGGCGTGGCGCCGAACTCCACGAGATCGCCGCTGAACAGCACGCCTTCCTTGGGCATCCAGGCGACCGTATCGCCCTTGGTGTGGCCCCGCCCAAGCTGCATGAGCTTCACTTCGGTCTTGCCCAGCCACACCGTGAGTTCGTTGCGGAAGACCACATTCGGCCAGGTCAGGCCCGGGATGGAGTCCACGGCCTGGAACAACCGTGGAAAGCGCTCGAACTCGGATTGGTAGTCCTGCGCCCCGCGTTCCACGATGAGGTCGCGCGTATCCTCGCTGGCAATGATGTTGGCCGCGCCATAGCCGCTCGCTCCCAGCACTCGCACCGCGTGGTAGTGGGTGAGCACGACATGACGGATGGGCTTGTCGGTGACGGTGCGGATCTTCGCGATCACGTCGCGGGCCATCACGGGGGTTGCCTGCGCATCCAGCACCATCACACAGTCGTCACCGATGATGACACCCGTGTTGGGATCCCCTTCCGCCGTGTAGGCGTAGGCGTTGTCGGCAAGCCGGGTGAAGCTGACTTTCTTTGGTTCCAGATCGCCTTTGGAGGCGAAGGCCTTGCTCATGGTGAGTGCTCCTTGGAGGGGTTGTGGGCAAAGGTCAGGATACGGCGAGACTGCGTCGCCACGCGTGTTGAATGGTTTCCGGGGAGGGGGCGCGCCAGCGCGCGGCGACATGCTGATCGGGACGGATGAGGTAGGTCGCCTCGCCATGTGGCGCATAGCGCGCCATTACCAGTCCATTTGGATCCTCGAAATCCCGACCAAGTAACAGGCAGTCCACGCCGGGCGGCAGCGAGGCCGGCTCCCCGCCACCCAACACCAGGCAGACAAAGCGCCCACCAAGCAATTCGAGCAGCCAGGTCTTCGTACCTGTCGGGGCGTCGAGGGCGACACTGCCGGGCTCCATTCCCGGCGTGTCGAAGTGCTCCACATCCGGGGAGATGGTCGTAGTTCCCCGCAGGCTGCACGGAATCGAAAGTCGTCCGCTGTTGACGAGCGCGCGGGCAAAAGGCATTTCCCGGGCCAGGCTCAGAACGGCGGATTGCAGCGCGCGCGCCCCCGATGTCTTGGGGGTCATGAAATCCGTGGCCCGTGTGGAATTGCGGATGTTCTCATCAGCACCCAGGATGCGTTCTTCCTCATAGCCCGCCAGTAGCGAGGGCGTGGCGCCATTGCGCAAAATTTCCCGCAGTCGCCAGCCGAGGCTGTCCACGTCCTGCAGCCCACCATTGGCTCCCCGCGCGCCGAAAGGCGACACCAGATGGGCCGAATCGCCGACAAAGATCACCCTGCCGTGAACAAAACGTTCCATGCGACGGCACTGGAAGGTGTAGAGACTCACCCATTCGTATTCGAACTCGAGTTCGGGGCCGAGCATGGCGCGTACTCTGCGGTCCACGCTACCCGGCGAGAGGGCCGCCTCGCGGTCGATGTCCCAACCGAGTTGGAAATCCAGCCGCCAGAGATCTTCCGGTTGCTGGTGCATGAGCGCAGTGCGGCCTTCATTGAAAGGGGCGTTGAAGTAGAAGCGACGCTCCGGCGGAAAGGGCGCACGCATGCGCACGTCCGCAATGAGAAAATTATCCTCGAAGGTGCGACCGGAAAAATCGAGCCCAAGCATCCCGCGCAGCGCGCTGCGATGACCGTCCGCCGCCACCACCCAGTCGGCGCGCAAACGATAGTCCCCCACCGGAGTGCGGACCGTGAGGGTTGCGCCGGCATCTGCTTGTTGCAGATCCACGACTTCCTGCTGCCAGCGCAGGTCGACCTCGGCACGCGAGGTCAAGGCTTCCACGAGCGCCTCCTCCACGTGGTATTGCTGCAGGTTGATGAAGGCCGGGAATTTCTGATCCTTGATGGGCAGCAGATCAAAGGAATAGAGCGGCGCGGGATCTGCCCCCAGGAATACCCGCCCCACGTTCCAGGTCACGCCCCGTTCGCGCAGTGCTTCTCCAAGGCCGTGGCGGTCCAGGATTTCAAGCGAACGCTTGGACCAGCAGATGGCGCGCGAGCCATCACTGGCCTGCGTCTGCTTCTCCAGCACGATGACCGGGATCCCGTACGCGGAGAGTTCGAGCGCGAGGACAAGGCCTGTGGGCCCTGCACCGACAATGACCACAGGCACTCGACGCGGCAGGGGCTCACCGATCTCGGGCGGCGGAGTGAAGGGCCTCAGGCGCCGGGCGCTACGCGAGCGCTGGATCGCCTCGGCGATGGTGTCTGCCGACGGCGTAGTGAATGAGGCGGGCGGGGTCACCACTCAGGTCCGGTCGGCGATGACCACGACCTGATCGATGGCACCGAACAGCGATTCGCCGGCGCCATTGAACATCTCTATGCGCACCCGGTCACCAGCACCGAGGAAAGGTGTCTCGGGCTTGCCCCGCGCCAGGGTCTCCAGCATCCGTACCTCGGCCAGGCAGGCCGAGCCGCGGCTGCGCTCGTAGTTGGAGATGGTGCCGGACCCGACGATCGCGCCGGCGCGCAGCCTACGCGTCTTAGTCACATGCGCAATGAGTTCGGCAAAACTGAAGGTCATGTCTTCTCCGCATTCGGGCCGTCCGAGCAGAGTGCCGTTCACGTGCGTCACCAGTGGCAGGTGTATCTTGTCTTCCCGCCAGGCTTGGCCCAGCTCATCCGGGGTGATGGCGACCGGGGAGAAAGCGCTTGCCGGCTTGCTTTGGTAAAAACCGAATCCCTTGCCCAGTTCGCCCGGAATGAGATTGCGCAGTGAGACATCGTTCACCAGCATCAGTAGCTTGATATGCTCCCCGGCTTCTGCCGCTGGCGTGCCCATCGCGACGTCATCGGTGACCACCGCCACCTCGGCCTCGAGATCGATGCCGTGGGCCACGTCAGCCGCAAGGATGTCATCGCAGGGGCCCAACAGGTCATCCGAGCCACCCTGGTAGACCAGAGGGTCATGCCAGAAATCATCCGGCATCTCGGCACCGCGCGCCTTGCGAACCAGTTCCACATGATTGACATAGGCACTGCCGTCCACCCAGTGAAAGGCGCGCGGCAGCGGCGCCATGCAACGGGCGGACTCGAAGGCAAGATCACCATTGCGGGCGGTGTTCGTGCAGAGATCTTGATAGACCGCTGCAAGACGAGGGGCGATTTCCGCCCAGTCATCCAGAGCGCCCTGCAGGGTGGCCACGATCCCGGGTACCGGCCGCGCGCGCGTGAGTGCCCGGTTCACCACCACGAGGCGGCCATCACGTGTGCCGTTGGCAAGACTGGCAAGCTTCATCGGGCCGGACTCCATGAGCAGGGGTAATGAGAAAAAGTGCCATCGAAGCGAGCCCCGCGACCTGTGACGGATCCGTTACTGTTCGGGCGGCTTCAGCGTTGAGAATAGTTTCATCTGAAACTATACTGAGTGGCAGCCGAGGATGAAAGAGGCTGCGCATGTCAGTTTCAGGTTACCTGTCGGGCTTTGCCAACGAACACAGTACGGAAGCGGTGGCCGGCGCCATCCCGCTCGGCCAGTTCTCACCCCAGCAGGCCCCACTCGGACTGTACGCCGAGAAATTCAGCGCAACCGCGTTCACCGCGCCGCGGCGCGAGAATCGACGCACCTGGTTCTATCGCATCCATCCTTCAGTGGGGCAGGGCGCGTTTGAACTCTTGCCCGAAAAAAACTGGCGCACCGCACCGGCCACCGATCTGCTCCCCCAGGCAAACCCGCTGCGTTGGGATCCCTTGCCCATCCCCGACTCGCCCTGTGATTTCATCGACGGCATGGTCTCGCTCGCCCTGTGCGGCAATGCCGGACTCCAGATGGGCATGGGGGCGCATGTCTACGTCGCCAACCGTTCGATGGAGCGGCGCTTCTTCCTGAATGCGGACGGTGAGCTGCTGATCCTTCCCCAGTCGGGTCGTTTGATCCTCCATACCGAATGCGGCGTTCTGGGTGTTGCGCCCGGTGAGATGGCTCTGGTCCCACGCGGCATGAAATTTCGCGTTGAACTTCCGGACGGGCCCAGCCGCGGATATGTCTGTGAAAACCACGGCGCCTTACTGCGCCTGCCGGAGCGGGGTCCGGTGGGTTCGGATGGCTTTGCCAACGATCGGGACTTCCTCGCGCCCGTCGCGGCCTTCGAGGACCGTGCGGGTGACTTTGAACTCCTGGCGAAGGTTGGTGGGCGCTTCTTCCGGGCGGAAATCAGTCATTCGCCACTTGATGTGGTGGGTTGGGTGGGCACCCTGTATCCGGTCAAGTACGCACTGGATGCGTTCAACACCATGAACACAGTGAGTTACGACCATCCGGACCCCTCCATCTTCACGGTGCTCACCTCGCCCTCAGACACGCCGGGCGTCGCCAATGTCGATTTTGTCATCTTCCCGCCGCGCTGGATGGTGGCGGAGCACACCTTCAGGCCGCCCTGGTTTCATCGCAATGTCATGAGTGAATTCATGGGGCTCATTCATGGCCAGTACGATGCCCGTGAGAAAGGCTTTGAACCGGGCGGCGCCAGCCTGCACAGCTGCATGGTTCCTCACGGGCCGGAAGCCGCCGTCCATGCCAAGGCCTCCACCGTGGCGCTCGCCCCGCAGAAGATGACCGACACGCTGGCTTTCATGTTCGAGTCCCGCTATCCCATGCTGGCCTTGGAATCCGCACTAGCCCTGCCTGCGCGCCAGACCCGCTACCCTGAGAGCTGGCGAGGCTTTACACGCAACTTCCGCGGCGCATGAAGGCGCTGCGCCTGGAGACTTTCCTGCCCTATCGCCTCTCGGTGCTGGCCAATGAGGTGAGTACGCGACTGGCGTCGGTCTATGCCGAGCGCTTCGGACTCACCATTCCGGAATGGCGGGTGATGGCAGTGCTGGGGGAAGCCACGGATGTCTCGGCGGACTTCGTCTGCGACAAGACCGGAATGGACAGGGTAACGGTAAGTCGGGCGGTTTCGAGGCTGCTCGTCAAGCGCCACATCCTGCGGCGATTCTGTCGTGATGATCGGCGCCGATCGCGCCTGGCGCTCTCGGCAAGCGGGCGACGGATTTACGACCAGATAGTGCCGCTTGCGCGACGCTACGAAGAGGCTCTGTCGGCAGTGCTGGAACCGGCGGAGAGGGCCACGCTGGACCGCCTCATCTCCCGGCTGCAGGCCCGCGCCCGCGTGCTGGGAGACGAGGCCGCCTGGGTCGACTAGAGCAGATTGACGGGGATCTTCAGATAGACGCGGCCATTGTCTTCGGCCGGCGGCAGCTTGCCCGCCCGGATGTTTACCTGTATTGAAGGAATGATAAGCAGGGGCATGTCGAGCGTCTGGTCCCGTGCGGTCCGCATGCCGACAAAGGCTTCCTCGGAGATCCCGTCATGCACGTGGATGTTGTCGGCCCGCTGCTCGGCCACGGAGGTTTCATGGCGCACTTCCCGGCCGCCGGGCGGATAGTCATGACAGACCATGATCCGGGTATCGGCGGGCAGGTCCAGGATTCGACGAATGGAGCGGTAGAGTGTCCTTGCATCGCCGCCGGGGAAATCACAACGTGCTGTGCCCACATCGGGCACGAAAAGCGTGTCTCCCACGAAGATCATTTCCTCCACCTGGTAGGCCATACAGGCCGGTGTGTGACCGGGCACGTACAGCGCCCGCGCCTTGAGCCCACCGATGTCGAAGGCTTCGCCATCGGTGAAAAGGTGGTCGAACTGCGAGCCGTCCACGGCCAAGGCAGGTTCGAGGTTGAACAGGCCTTTGAAGGTCTCCTGCACCGTGGTGATGTGACTGCCGATTCCCACTTTGCCGCCGAGAGCCTGTTTGAGTCCGACTGCGCCGGAGAGGTGGTCCGCATGGGCATGGGTCTCGAGGATCCAGTCGACCTTGAGTTTCATCTCCTGAACGAATGCCGTGACCGCCGCGTTCGAGCCCTCGCTGGTGCG
The DNA here is from genome assembly GCA_016874535.1 of Gammaproteobacteria bacterium. GTDB lineage: Bacteria > Pseudomonadota > Gammaproteobacteria > CAIKBL01. Next base: position 2,634 of record VGUA01000084.1, on the reverse strand, counting down.
ACCGCTCTTGTGGTCGTAATTCAGGACCGGATCGATGATGGCTGCGGTACCGCCCTCGCGGTCATACACGACGTAGGTGTAGGTGAAAGTCCCGGGATCGAAGAAGGCCTTGCAGGGGGTAGTCATGGCGCACCTCTTGGCTGGTTGAAAAACCTGAGAACACTATATATAAAAATAGAATATAAACATTGCATGTGTCTTGCCAGATGGAATTGAGTGACGAAATTGACATGGGTCAAATCCGACGCTCGGCGGCCGAGGCCACCGGGGTGCTGCGGGTGCTCGCAAACGAGGATCGCCTGCTGCTGCTCTGCCAGATAGCGCAAGGCGAGTGTTGCGTGAGCGATCTGGAGGAAGCACTTGGCATCCACCAGCCGACCCTTTCCCAGCAATTGGGAGTCTTGCGCAGCGAAGGGATCGTGCAGACCCGCAGGGAAGGCAAGCGCATCTTCTACAGCATTGCCGATCAACGGGTACTCGCACTGCTCCAAACGCTCTACGGTCTTTTCTGCAAACCAACGAAAGGCAGGCCATGACGCTCGACTGGAACTCATTCACGCCCTGGACCTCTCTGGGCGGTGGGCTGCTGATTGGGCTCGCGGCCTCCTTGTTCGTACTCCTGAACGGTCGCATCGCAGGAATCAGTGGCGTGCTTGGTGGCCTGTTGCGCCCGCGCGGCGGAGATACCGCCTGGCGCGTTGCGTTCATCGTCGGCATGCTGTTGGCGCCCAGTCTCTATGCGTTGGTGTGGCGGATGCCGGAGAGTGAGATCACGGCCAGCACGCCGGTGCTCATTGCGGCCGGGTTGCTGGTGGGAATCGGCACCCGCTTCGGCTCCGGATGCACCAGCGGCCATGGAGTTTGCGGACTTGCCCGTGGCTCGGCGCGCTCCCTGGTGGCAACCCTCAGCTTCATGCTGGCCGGGTTCGCAACCGTGTTCGTGGTTCGTCACGTGATGGGAGGCTGAACCAGTGCAGACCTTAATCGCCTTCGGTGTCGGGCTTCTCTTTGGCTGCGGGCTCATCCTCGCGGGCATGACCAATCCGGCGAAAGTCATCGCATTTCTCGACCTCGCCGGCCGCTGGGATCCTTCACTGGCGCTGGTGATGGGCGGGGCGATGGCGGTGGCCAGCGCCGCTTTTGCATTGGCCAAAACCCGGGCTCGCTCGATACTTGGCTTCCCGATGCAGTTCCCTACCCTCAAGACCATCGACCGCAAGCTCGTGCTCGGCAGCGTGGCGTTCGGCATCGGCTGGGGGCTGGGTGGCCTGTGTCCCGGACCGGCCATCGTGGCCCTGGCGAGCGGTCGCCAGGAGGTCTTCGTTTTTGTGGTCGCCATGCTCGCTGGCATGGCCATCCATGAATTGTTTTCCCGCAAGATTCCCTGAACTGGAGCAGAAAGCATGTCAGAACTCACTCTCACCAGGCACGACGCCGATTTCTCGACCGCGCCCCAGCTGCAACCCGAAGATCTCGCCGCAGTGGCCAAGGCCGGCTTCCGCAGCGTGATCAACAACCGGCCGGACGGCGAGGGCGGCGATGCCCAGCCTTCCAGTGCCGAGATCGAGGCGGCTGCGCACAAAGCCGGCCTCGAATATGCCTTCCTGCCCGTGGTGCCGAGTGAAATAGATGAGACCCATGTGGCACGCTATGCCGAACTGTTGGCCTCGCTGCCGAAGCCCATCCTCGGTTTCTGCTATACGGGTGGGCGCGCCACCAAGCTCTTCAAGCTCGCCACCGGCGCGGCCTGAGCCAGCCTTGATCCCGCCCTGACCCGGTCCTGGTCGAGCGCCACTGACGCATGAAGCCCCTGGCGACGGAAACGCTGCGCATGGCGTTCGGACGTGATTTCACCGCGGCGCTGATTGTCGTGGTGATGCTGGTGCCACAGAGCCTCGCCTACGCACAGCTCGCGGGCATGCCCCTGCAATCAGGCCTGTATGCCAGCGTGCTGCCGATGATCGCTTATGCCGTGTTCGGCTCCTCGACCACTCTGTCGGTAGGCCCCGTGGCGGTGATTTCCCTGATGACAGCCACGGCTTTGGGGGGAATAGGGGTAGGGGACCCCTCGACCTACCTGCTGCTCGCCGCCTGGCTGGCAATCATCTCCGGCGGCGTGCTCATGCTGGCAGGCGCGCTGAGACTTGGCTTTGTCGCCAACCTCATGAGCCATCCTGTGGTGGCGGGTTTCATGAGCGGAGCCGCGATCCTCATCGTAATCGGTCAGTTCAAGACACTGCTCGGCATGCAGGGGGAGGGTGAGACGGCCCTCCAGCTCGGATGGTCCCTGTTGCAGCATGCGCACACCATTCACCGTCCGACCGCACTGCTCGGGCTAGGCATGCTCGCACTGCTGTGGCTGATGCCGCGACTGGTTTATCGAGTCGGGCGGAGGACCGGTGTCGCCGACCGCACAGTCGATCTGTTGCGAAGGCTGATGCCGATGGTTCTCATCGTGCTCTCCATTCTCGTCATGGCGACGCTCGGCCTCGACCGCAGCCACGGCATAACCGTAGTCGGTGCAATTCCGGCGGGCCTGCCGGATCCCGGCATCACCCTGCCGTCGCGCGCTCAACTGGAAGCACTGGTTCTCCCCGCACTCAGCATCGGCCTGATCGGTGTTGTGGGGCGCGT
>VGUA01000083.1 GCA_016874535.1 Gammaproteobacteria bacterium | reverse complement strand
CGGGGATGTGCCGGATGCAGAACGTGACGCGCGCCGTAGCCTCGAAGCGAGGCGCGCGCAGCAGTGAATAACTGCGCGGGGCATCGAGACCGTCGGCGTGAAGTTCGAGGTATTGGCCGGCCACTGCGTCGGCGAATGCCGGCTCCTCCAGTTTTACGGTGACTTCCAGAATGTCGTGGGTCAGCGCCCGCAGCGTCTCGATGGTGCCCCAGGCAGTTTGCGTCTTGATGGTCGGCGCGCCCAACGCCACCTCGACCGTGACATCGCTGCGCAGGTGCACCTGGCAGGCGAGGATCGCACCCGCCTGGATTTCAGCGGGCGTTAGGGTATAGGAGAAGTCGGTGAGTGCCTTGATCTTCCCGCTCGTCAAAAGGCATCGGCAGGTGCCACAGCTGCCCACCCGGCAGTCATGCGGCCACGCAAGTCCCGCAGCAAGCGCAGCGTCAAGCAACTTGTCACCGCGTTTGACGGACAACACCTCGTTGGATGGCGCGACGGTCGCGGTGCAAGCACCTTTGGCAAACAAGGAGAACATCAGGGTTCGCGCCTCCGCAACCGCTCAGCCTCTTCGACTTTCAAAGCGCGTGCAGTTTTCAGGTCAGGCGGCTTAGGGGTGGCCTTCGTCGAGGAGCTCCGCAATGCCGGACTCACGATTGTGCTCGCGTAGCAGCGCCAGTTCAGCCGGTGTCGCCCACCGCGCGTCCCACTCGCGGAGCATGGGGATCATGAGTTTCCAGAACAGCGGAGGGATCCATGAGACCAGCGTCATCGTCAGGTAACCATATGGCGATTCTGGCATTGGTTTGTATTGAAACCGGTAGTAGGGCGTGTCGTGCTCGTGATGCGACCCGTGCCTGCCGAGGTTGAACGTGAAATGGTTCGAGAGCGGATTGAAGCTGGAGAAGGTGTTACGCGTTGTAATCTTCTCGCCCGGTAGCCGAATGAGCCCATAGTGGGAGAAGAAGTTGAGCCCCTCGAGGATGTACTTTGAGAACGCGGCCGCGACCACCCACACCAAGACGCCGGTCAGGCCGCCTATCCAGGCGACTGCAATCACCACGGAAGCACCACGCGCCCATGCATGAAGCACTCGGTTGCCGGGTGAGAATTGAGATTTTCCCTGTGCCTCGAGACGTTTCTTCTCGATGCCGAAGCCGCCCAGCCACTGCTGCATCGCGCCGGCCGTGAGAAACTCGTAGAAGCCTACGCCACGTTTTGGCGACACCGTATCGACACCGGGATAACCCAGATTCTTGTGATGGCCGTAAACGTGCTCGGTCGCAAAATTGGTGCCGAAGCTCAAGGCGAAATCCCAACGGCCAAACCACAAATCCAGTGGATTGCCGGTACGGTGCGTAAGTTCATGTGATGCCGAGATGCCGCTCACGCCGAGCAGCCCACCCAGTGACAGACCAGCACCCAGATAGGCGAGCCAGTCGTTCTCCGCGCGTGCGGCAAACACGTCGAATTCATACCCTTGGGACTGGAGAACCTCATTGACCCAGGCGCCAAACCCGAAGGGGTCGTTACTGCCGCTGGTCCACGCGGCGACTAAGGTCGCCGCAAAGTGACCAAGCACTGCAGAGTAGAGAATCAGGTCATGAATGATCGGATGACCATAATCGGGATTGGTTTCGTCGCGAGCGCCGGCGGTGAGGATTTCACCTCCGACTCCGACGACGAAGAGGAACACGACGCCGCTCCACATCCACCAGCCGCCCGCAAGGAAGCCTGCCATGGCAACCGTCAGCCATATCCAATGGATGTAGCCGAAACGAAGATACTTCCACATGAGTAGCGCTCCTCAATCTGCAGGTTGCGACAAGCCCCAAATCAGGGGGCATCCAAAGATGGCCAGACATGGTCGGCGTCCGTCTTACCTTGGCACATGCCGTGTTGGCTGGCCGCAGGGTCTCGCAGGAGCACTTTGCTCCTGCCAGCCTATAGCGCTTCGCGAACGTAATCGAGCATTTTCTATCCCGGCTCGGACCAGTCACCGTGTCGAACACCATGGCATGGGATTGGTGCAATGCGTCACCAAGACGAGGCCCTTCGTCCCGGTAGTTAGCCGGATTGATAGCTTCATGCATCTGGTCGAAGATTTCCTCGCGGCGTGAACCGGCGGAAGTGCAGCAGGGCCGCCGTCATGGCGGCGAGCTGCAGCAGGCCACAGAAGAACATCGGGGCACCCACGCGCCAGTCGCTGGCCGGAAGGTCCGAGACCGTCGCCATCAGCGGCGCGCCGAGGACAGGGCCGAGCACCGCCATCAGGCTGGTCAAGGATGACACCGCGCCCAGGGTGTCACCCTGGGTGCGCGCATCCGCGGCGTTCGAAACCAGGCTTTGTACCGAGGCGGTCACCGTCCAGGCGAGCAGGTTGCTCGCAATCACCGCATTCATCATCCAGCCCTGGGTTGCCAGACCCCAGCCCAGATAACCGAAGGCACTGGACAAGAGGCCCATCATTGCAAGCTTGCGCGCGCCGAAGCGCTTGATGAGGCGGGCGATCAGGAATCCCTGGACCACGGTGGACACCGCACCCATCAGGAACAGGGACCAGCCGTTGTCCGCCGTGTCCCAGCCAAAACGATAGCCGGTGTAGAGCACCCAGGTCGTGTACATGACGAAGGTGGCAAGGTTGCTGAGGGCGATCACCCACAACAAGGAGCCGATGCCGTGCAGGTTCCTGAGACGGCGCAGTGCGGCCAGCGGATTGGTCTCGCGCAGCGAGACCTCTCTGCGGCGGGATTCGGGCAGGGATTCCGGCAGCACGAAAAAGCCATAGACCAGATTCAGCAGCGCGCAGGCGCCTGCGAGATAAAACGGCAGGCGCAGATCGATCGCGCCCAGCACGCCGCCCATGACCGGCCCCAGCATGAAGCCGATGCCGAACATCGCACCCAACAGGCCGAAGCGGCGCGCCCGATCCTCCGGCGCGGTGATGTCCGCCACATAGGCGTTGGCCACTGCGATGTTGGCCTGCAAGGCGCCGCCGACCATGCGTACCAGGATGAGGGACCACAAAGTGGGCGCGTTTGGCATGGCGAAGAAATTGAAGCCGAGGCCACAGAACCCCAGCAGCAGCACCGGCCGGCGGCCGAAACGGTCCGACAGCGCACCAAGGATGGGGGCGCCGATGAAGTTGGACAGGCTGAAGCAGAACGCGAGCACCCCGAACCACCAGGCATGCGCGGCAGGATCGGGCGTGAAGCGCCCTAGCAGTGGCGGCAGCACCGGCACGATGATGCCGATGGCGATCATGTCGATGAGCACCGCCACCATGATGAAGCGCATGGCGGCGGGACGGGAGCGGTGGCTTTGGAACATGAATCTATCCCTGGAACACGCAACAGGAATGGGGCCAATGGCGCATGTCTACTCCGTCTTTCGGGGACTCAAAAAAAGAAAGCCCGGTGGAGGCCGGGCTTTCGGTAGGGCGCGCGATGCGCTCAGCGCGCCATCTGGCGGAGCATGTACTGCAGCACACCACCGTGTGCGTAGTAGTCCCACTCCACCGGGGTGTTGATGCGCACGCGGGCCTTGAAGCTCACGACCTTGCCATCGGCCTTGCGCGCATTCACGGTGAGCTCCTGCGCGCCCGGCGCGAGGCCCTCGAAGTCCAGCACTTCCGTGCCGTCCAGACCGAGTGACACGGCCGATTCACCCTCCATGAAGTTCAAGGGCAGCACGCCCATGCCGACGAGATTCGCGCGATGGATGCGCTCGAAGCTCTCCGAGATCACCGCCTTCACGCCGAGCAGGATGGTGCCCTTGGCCGCCCAGTCACGCGAGGAGCCGGTGCCGTATTCCTTGCCGGCAATGACAACGAGGGGCACGTTCTTCGCCTGGTACTTCATGGCCACATCGTAGATGGGCTCGACCGGGCCCGCCGCGCCGTTGATGTAGCGGGAGACGCCGCCTTCCACACCCGGGGTCATGGCGTTCTTGATGCGGGTGTTGGCAAACGTCCCGCGCATCATCACTTCGTGGTTGCCGCGGCGTGAGCCGAAGCTGTTGAAATCGGCCTTGGCCACGCCGCGTTCGGCGAGGTACTGGCCGGCTGGACCATCCAGCTTGATGTCGCCGGCTGGGCTGATGTGATCGGTGGTGATGGAGTCACCGAGCACGGCCAGCACGCGCGCACCCTTGATGGGCTGCACGCCGGGTGGGGTCATGGTCATGCCCTGGAAGTAGGGCGGGTTCTGGATGTAAGTGCTGGACCCATCCCACTGATAGGTCTCGGACTTCGTGACCTTGATGCCCTGCCAGCGCGCATCACCCTTCAGCACGTCGCCATAGCTCTTCTTGAAGAGCTCCGAGGTGACGGCCTTGGCGACGGCCTCCTGGATTTCGCTGTTGCTCGGCCAGATATCCTTCAGGTACACGTCCTGGCCGTTGCTGCCCTTGCCAAGCGGCTCCTGGCTGAGGTCGAGGTCGGTGCTGCCGGCGATCGCATACGCCACCACCAGCGGGGGCGAGGCGAGGTAGTTCATGCGCACGTCCTGATGCACGCGGCCCTCGAAGTTGCGGTTGCCGGACAATACGGCAGACACGCTCAGCTTGTTGTCCTGAATGGCCTTGCCGATGGCGTCGTTCAAGGGACCCGAGTTGCCGATGCAGGTGGTGCAACCGTAGGCCACCACATGGAAGCCCATCGCTTCCAGATCTTCGGTGAGGCCAGCCTTGGCGAGATATTCGGTGACGGCCTTGGAGCCGGGAGCCAGCGAGGTCTTCACCCAGGGCTGAGTCTTCAGCCCCAGTGCGCGTGCCTTGCGGGCGAGCAGCCCGGCACCGATGAGCACCGAGGGGTTGGAGGTATTGGTGCAGGAAGTGATGGCCGCGATCACCACCGCGCCGTCCTTGAGGGTGTAGGTCTTGCCGCCATCGATAACCTGCACGGGGCCGGCACTCGGGCGCATCTTCTGCTCGGCTTCGAATGCCTTGCGGAAATTGGCCTTCACATCGGTCAGCAGCACGCGGTCCTGCGGCCGCTTGGGGCCGGCCATGGAAGGCTTGATGCTGCTGAGATCGAGGGCCAGCACGTCGGTGTATTCGGCTTCCGGTGCCTCCGGTGTCCACCACATGTCCTGGGCCTGAGCATAGGCCTTGACCACCGCGATCTGATCTTCGCTGCGGCCCGTGAGGCGCAGGTAGTTCAGGGTTTCCTCGTCGATGGGGAAGATGCCACAGGTGGCGCCGTATTCCGGCCCCATGTTGGCGATGGTGTTGCGGTCGGACGCGGACAGGTTGGCGAGACCGGGGCCGAAGAACTCGACGAACTTCTCCACTACGCCGCGCTTGCGCAGCATCTCGGTGACAGTGAGCACGAGGTCGGTGGCGGTGGCGCCTTCAGCGAGCTTGCCGGTGACACGCACCCCGATCACTTCGGGCATCAGCATGGAGGAGGGCTGGCCAAGCATTGCAGCCTCGGCCTCGATGCCACCCACGCCCCAGCCGAGCACGCCGATGCCGTTCACCATGGTGGTGTGGCTGTCGGTGCCGAAGCAGCTGTCCGGATAGAGCAGGCCGTCGTTGTCGAACACCACACGCGCGAGATATTCGATGTTGACCTGGTGCACGATGCCCGTATCCGGCGGCACCGCCTTGAAGTTCTTGAGCGCTTCCTGGCCCCAGCGCAGGAAGGTGTAGCGTTCCTCGTTGCGCTGGAATTCCACCTTGGCGTTCAGATCCAGCGCTTCCTTGCTGCCGTAGTGATCGATCATCACGGAATGGTCGATGACGAGCTCCACGGGGCACAGCGGATTCACCTTGGCGGCATCGCCACCGAGCTTCTTGATGGCATCGCGCATGGCGGCGAGGTCCACCACGCAGGGCACGCCCGTGAAGTCCTGAAGGATGACGCGCGCGGGCGTGAAGTTGATGTCCTTGGCCGGCAGCTGCTTCAGGTTGGCGCCTGCCAGGGCCTCGATGTCGGTGCGGGTGGTGTTGACCCCGTCCTCGTGGCGCAGGAGGTTCTCCAGCAAGATCTTGTAGGAGTAGGGCAGGCGGCTGAGCTTGAACTGGCCGTCCAGCGCCTTCAGCGAGAAGTACTGGTAGTCCTTGTTGCCCACCTTGAGCGAGGTGCGCGCATTGAAGCTGTTGGTCATCGGAACTCCGTGAATCAGGCAGGAAAGGATGAGCCCGCCATTATCGGCAACTTCGGGGCTGGCGTGTAGTGCAGTGCGGGAGAAAAGGGGATTCCGAAGGCGGGGGGCGGCGCGCGGGGCCCCATCGAGGCTCAAGCGGTGGTATCGATGATCCCCCCGCCGAGGCAGACCTCGCCGTCATAGAAGACGACCGATTGGCCCGGGGTGACGGCACGCTGGGGCTGGTCGAAGTCCACGCGCACCCGGTCCGGCCCCAAGGCGTGCATGACGCAGTTCTGATCCGGCTGGCGGTAACGGGTCTTGGCCCGGCAGCGCAGCGGCATGGCAGGGGCTTCGTCCGCCACCCAGCTCAGGGTGTCCGCTTCCAGGCGGCGGCTCAGCAGGGCGGGATGGTCATGGCCCTGGGCCACCAGCAGCTCGTTTGCCGCCACGTCCTTGGCGACCACATACCACGCTCCTTCCGCCGCGCCTTTCACACCGCCCACGCGCAGGCCCTCGCGCTGGCCCAGGGTGTAATAGAACACGCCCTGATGCTCGCCCAGCACGCGCCCATCCAGAGCACGGATGAGCCCCGCTTGGGCCGGCAGGTAACGGGATAGGAACTCCCTGAAGCGCTGCTCACCGATGAAGCAGATGCCGGTGCTGTCCTTCTTGTCATGCGTGACAAGGCCCAGCGCCCGTGCGCGCTCGCGCACCTCGGGCTTGGGCAGATCCCCGACCGGAAACAGACTGGCGGCCAATTGTTCCTGGCCCAGGGTGTACAAGAAGTAGCTCTGGTCCTTGTTGCCATCAATGCCCTTCAAGAGGGCCTGCTTGCCCTCGATCTCGCGGATGCGGGCGTAGTGGCCGGTCGCGACGAAGCTCCCGCCGAGCTCTCGTGCATGGGCCAGGAAGGCTTTGAACTTCACTTCGCGGTTGCAGAGGATGTCCGGGTTCGGCGTGCGGCCGCGCGCATATTCGCTGAGGAAATCCTCGAACACTCCATCCCAGTAGGCCTGCGAGAGGTCGACCGTATTGAGCGGGATGTCGAGCCGCTCGCAGACCTCGAGCGCATCCGCCACATCGTCTTCCCAACGACAATTTCCCGCCTCGGTCGGCTCATTCCAGTTCTTCATGAAAATGGCCGAGACTGCACAGCCCACGTCCTTCAGCAACGCGGCCGTGACGGAGCTGTCCACGCCGCCGGACAGCCCGACCACCACGGGAGTGCCGGCGGGTGCGCGTTCAGCCAAAGCGGAGATCATGGATGAGCGTGAGCGGATGGCGATGCCCGGCGAGGTAATCCTGAATGCAACGCATGACGAGCGGGCTGCGATGCTTGTGGGGCTCTGCCGCGAGCTCTTCCGGTGTCATCCACACCGCGCGCAGGATTTCCTTGTCCAGCGCACGTGTCGGCTCATGCGAAACCAGCCGGCCGTGGAAACAGAAGCGCAGGTAGGTGGTGGCTGCCTGTGGCGGCTCGATAAGGTAGATGCCGACGAGGCCCTCGGGCTCGATGTGCCAGGCGCTTTCCTCCAGCGTTTCGCGGCGCACGGCATCGAGCAGGGTTTCACCCGGGTCGAGGTGTCCGGCCGGCTGGTTGTAGACGATACGGCCACGGTCTTCCTCCTCAACAAGCAGGAAGCGGCCGTCGCGCTCAAGCACGGCCGCCACCACGGTATTCGGTTTCCAGAGTTCCTGTTGCATGGGACCGCGCGGCCTCCTCAAAGCTTTTCGACCACGGGTTTGTCCCACGGGCCGGTAATGGAATAGCGGCGCTGTAGGAACTTGTCGACCTGCGTGGGTACGCCTTTGAACAGTTTCTGTCCGAGATAGATGGCCGCACCTGCACCTATGCCTGCCGGCCCGAAGACAGCGCTGGCGAGCGGAATACTTTTCGAGAGGGCAGGCGTGAGGATGGCTTTCTGATCGTAATCCTTGTTCGCGAGTCCCGTGCGCCCCGTGACTTCCACCCGTGAGGAAGGTCCTTCCATGAATAGCGTATTGGTATACGCATTGCCGTTTTCAAGGCGGAACCAGCCTTCGATGCGGTCAAAGGCATAGCCCTTGGCAAACAGATCCGCGAAGTCCAGCGAAAGCCTGCGCGGCAGGGTCTGCAAGCTGAGCAGGCCGAAAAGCCGGCCGCTTCCCGGTTCAATGTCCAGCAGGCGGCCACGGCGCACGGCGAGGTTCAGGCTGCCGGTGAGTCGCTCCAAGGTGAAATCGCCGGGCGTACCGGGCCAGCCGGCCTCGATCTCCAGAGTAGTGCGCCCACCCTGGATGGCGCGCGCCTCATAGCCGAAGCTGCTGAGCAGGCCGCCCAGCGCCTCGGCTTTGACCTCGATGCTGAAATGCGACTCGTGCGTCTCATCACGCAGAAACCAGTCGCCGTGGGCGCGGATCTGCGCGGCGTCACTCTGGAAGACCAGCGAATCCAGATGCAGCCCCTCGACAGTCGGTGTGGTGGCGAGCGATGCCTGACCGAGATCGAGCTTGTTGTAGTGGAAGGAGGCGCAGGCCATGGCGAGGCGCGGAATGCGCTGTGGGACAAGCTTCGCCTGGCCCTTGCGGTCCTCGGCCGGTGACTGCAGCCAGAGCTGCTTGAGATTCAATGTCAGCGGACTGCTCGCGGAGTCCCGCGGAATCGTGATGTCTCCGGCAACGCGCTCACTGTCCACGGACAGGCGCCAAGCAACCGGGTCCTGCCGGCCTGCCACCCTGACCTGCGTGAAATCCTGGCCTAGCGTCTTGAGTGAGCCGATGAGCACATCCAGCTCAGTAGGCAAGGCGCTGCCCGCTGCCCCCGTCGATTTCAGCAGACCTGTCCATTCCCCGAGGGGCAGGGTTGCGAGTTCGCCGTCAACCCTGACCCCCGGGTGCGACAGTTCCGGAGCGGGACCGGGCCCGAAGCGCACTGCCAGATGCGTGAGTCTTCTTGGACCTTCTGCACTCGGCTCCTGCCGCAGCGCGGCCTGCAGGATTCCGCCCAGCGCCACCGTGGTCTCTCGTGAGCCTTCACCTCGCAGCGGCATATCGAGCGCAAGCGGCCACTCTTCGGACGCCGCTTTCTGCAGCGGTGCCGGCAGGTCGAGGCGCATGCCGGCCAGTGAGGATTCCAGCAGCAGCCGACGTTGGCCAGCCTCACCGCTCAGGCGCGCACGCCAGCGCAAGGTGCCCTGCAGCGCCGGTGCGGCAGGATCGCGCGCGAGCAGGGCGTGTAGCGCAGGTGCGCGTGTGGCGAGCTCTGAGAGGACTTCACGTTCATCCGCGGTCCCCGCGAGGGCAAACTGAACCCCGCCGGGACTGCTCGCACCTCCGGCAATTTCGAGTTCAACCGCTCGCCCGGCAAGGTTCCCGCGCAGGTCCCGGCTTTGCCAGTCGCTGCCGGCGAAGCTCAACGCGCCCTGCAAATCTTCCAGCGTGATGCCGTAGTGACTGGCCGTCAGCGTGTTGTTGGAGAAGCCGAGAATTCCCTTGACCGTGCGTTGCATGCCGCGCTTCAGGCCCAGCGACATGTCGAGGCTCAAGCGCGTGGTCCCCGAGAGTGCCAAGCCACGTAGCTGTGGCATGGCGCGTTCGCGCAGAGGGCTCGCGCCCAAGGTTCGGGTGATGTCGTCCAGTGTGGCCTCCACTTCACCGGTCACATCCAGCACAGGTTGTGGAGACAGGAGATCGCCGAGATGCAGTCGCGCAGTCTTGAGCGGGGAGTGCCCAAAGCGGGCCGAGCTCAAGACACCCGTCAGCGTTCTTCCGCTGACAGTGATCTCGCCGTCGACGGCCGTGGCTTCGGGCCAGTCGCGGGCATATTTGAGTGTCACATCCTCCACTGCAGCACGGGCTTCGAACACCTCACCCTCGCGCTTGTCGCCGCCGGCGGCGTCGAAGGGGAAATCCGCCAGCGAGCCGCGCAGCGTGATCTGGGCGCTCTTCAGGATCCCGGCCGGGAAGGCCGCGCGGACCCAGCGCTCTGCACCCGGTTTCAGGCTTGCTGCAGGCACCAGACTCGAGAGGCGGGAAAGGTCTCCGGTGCCGAGATGAGCGTCGAGATTCACGCGCGGTGAGTACCCCTCGGCCACCTCCCAGTCACCTGCCAGAGTGATGGGCAACGTGTTCGCACTGCCCTCCAGGCGCATGCTGATCCGACGCTCGCCACCTGCCATCCCCTGCCACGAGACATGGCCGTCGAGATTCGCGAAGGCGAGCGGGGTGGGCAGGCGTTCGTGGTGTATGAGTTCAAACTCCGCGCCGTCGAACCAGACGACGCCACCTCGGGCATTGAGCATGAATTCCGCGCGCAGATTGCGGATGCCGGGTGTGCGCTCAGCGGCGGGCACCACCAGTTCGTGCAGCTCGCCCGCGACATAAAGGTCGCCGTCCGCCGTGCCGCCTCGGGCAAAGCGCAGGTTCTCGAGGTTGCCGGCCGAAGGCCATGGCAACGCGCTGGCAAATCCCGGAAACGTGTGATGCAGGTGGTCCACCAGCCCCAGGGGAACACTGTCTGCCGATACGACAAGCCCAGGACGGTCAGGGCCTGCCGGGTCCTGCTGCCAGAGCAGGCGCCAGTCCACGCTTTGCGGGCCGGTTGTGCCGCTCGTTACCCGCAGGACCTGTGCCGCAACCCTGCCGTCCACGATCTCGGCAAGCCCCTGCAGACCAAGCGTTGGGCGTGCTCCGGAGCCCGGATCCGACGTCGGCACGGCCTCCGCCAGCGGCAGGTTCTCCAGCGCAAACCGCAGTTGCACGCCGCCCGCCCCTGCGCGGCGGGCTTCCAGCCAGACATCGGCTGCAAGTGGCGGTAGCGGCGCCGCATCCGACTGGAGGTAAGGGAGTAGGGCCGCACCCTCCATGTCCTCCGCAAAAACCACAAGCGTGGCCGCCGGGTCTGCAGGATCGCCGCCGGGCAGATCGATGCTCGCGCGTACGCCAGAGGCAAACGCTCCCACCTGACCGGCCTCCAGCGCAAGTTCCGTATCGCCCTGCCTTTGATCAATCCTCACCCTGACGTCGCGCGCAGTGACCGGGTCGAAGCGCGCACGCTCATCACGCAGCGTCACTCGGCTTGCCTCGATCGTCAGCCCGTCCTGCGCAATCAGCCAGCGCAGAAAGCGCGGGTCCTGGCGCGTGAATCCGTCGATCACCAGGCGCCCGTCGGCGCGCCACAGCAGATCGAGTTCCAAGCCGGAGAGTTCCAGCTTGCCGAGACGAAGTTGCTGGTCCCGGAGACTGGCGAGCAGATCGAGCCTCGCTTCAGCGCGGTCGAACCGCAGGGCCTCAAGTGTCGGCTCGGCCGAGTGGTGGATTCTGATCCCCTCGGCGCTCAGGGCTGGCAGACCATGATGCCAATGGGCTTCGAGATGGGTAATTGATACCGGCATGTCGAGTACGCGACTCACGGAGTCCTCGACGGCGGTGGTCTCCGACTCCAGGCGGGGCAGGGCGGCGCGCAGGATGAGCGAGAAAACGGCGGCCACCACGAGCAGCAGCGCGCAGGTGTTCCACGCCAGCCGCCATCCTGCCTTGAAAATCCCTTGCATCACGCAACCGACGCGTCAGAGCAGGACGACGTCGTATTGTTCCTGCGTGTAGGCGGTTTCAACCTGGAAACGGATCGGAATGCCGATGAATTCCTCCAGTTCGGCCACGCTTGTCGACTCTTCATCGAGCAGCAGGTCGACCACGTTCTGGGCAGCCACCACCAGGAGTCGACGCGCATCGTATTGGCGTTGCTCACGCAGGATTTCGCGAAAGATTTCGTAACACACGGTCTCTGCGGTCTTGATGGAACCGCGTCCACTACAGGTAGGGCAGGGCTCGCACAGCACATGTTCCAAGCTTTCGCGAGTGCGCTTGCGCGTAATCTGCACCAGTCCCAGCGAAGTGACTTCGCTGATCGTGATCTTGGAGTGATCCCGCTCCAGGCTTTTTTCCAGCGCGCGCAGCACCTGGCGTCTGTGCTCCTCCTCCAGCATGTCGATGAAGTCGACGATGATGATGCCGCCCAGGTTCCTTAACCGGAGCTGACGCGCGATTGCCTGGGCTGCCTCGAGGTTGGTCTTGAAGATCGTTTCCTCGAGATTGCGATGACCGACGAAGCCGCCGGTGTTCACGTCGATGGTGGTCATGGCCTCGGTCTGATCGATGACCAGGTGTCCACCGGATTTGAGATCGACCTTGCGCTGCAGGGCCCGCTGGATTTCATCCTCGGTGGAATGCAGATCGAGGATGGGACGCTCGCCCGGATAGTGCTCGAGGGTGCTGACCAGTTCGGGCGTGAATTCCTCGGCAAAGGACCGCGCCCGCAAATAGGTTTCGCGCGAGTCGATGCGGATCTTCTCGACCTGGCTGGCGGACAGATCCCTAATCATGCGCAGCACCAGCGGTAGATCCTCGTACACCACCTCGGTCGCCTTGCCGCCGCGAACCCTCTCCTGGATGGAACTCCAGAGCCGGCGCAGGAAGAGGCTGTCCGCCTTCAGATCCTCCGCCGTCGCACCCTCTGCCGCAGTACGCACAATAAAGCCACCGGCGGCTTGATCGCGTGCATCCACCGCAGGTGGGAGGCCCTCCTCCAGCGGCACGCTAAGCGGCTTGAGGCCCGGCTCCAGCGCCAGCATGGTGTCGCGCAGCCGCTTGCGTTCGTCCTCGTTCTCGATGCGCTGTGAAATCCCGAGCGAGCTGGTGTCGGGCATGAACACAAGATAGCGGGACGGAATGCTGATGTAGGTGGTCAGTCGTGCCCCTTTGCTCCCCAAGGGCTCCTT
>VGUA01000082.1 GCA_016874535.1 Gammaproteobacteria bacterium | reverse complement strand
AGGCTGCCGCGAAGCCGGTGAGATCGCCGACCACGCCACCGCCCAGCGCCACCAGGCAGCATCCCCGTTCGAACCTCGCCTCCAGCAGTGCGCTGAGGACGGTCTCAAAACTGGCGAGTGTCTTGTGGGCCTCCCCATCCGGGAGGCGGATTTCCTTGAGCTCTCGCGACTCGAGATGGGCGAGCAGTTGGCCGGAATAGAGCGGGCCCACTGTTTCGTTGGTCACCACCATCACCTGTCGCCCGGGAATCAGTCGGCGTACCAGCTCCCCATCCGCGAGGAGTCCATTGCCGATCAGGATGGGGTAGCTGCGCGCGCCCAGCTCGACGATGACCTCCCTCATGCCAAGGCCTGCCTTATGCGGGCGACGATTTCGGAGATTGGATGTCGACTGGTATCGATGGTGAGATGCGCGGTCTGTGCGTAGAGCGGTTCCCGTTCAGCCACGATGCGACGCAGTCGCTCTGCGCGATCAGGTCCTTGCAACAGAGGGCGTGCAGTGTCGTTGCGGGTGCGTGCGAGAAGTTCTTCCAGGTCGGCGTGCAGGTACACAGCCAAGCCGCGGCTCGCCAAGGCCGTCCTCGTATCCGCATTCAGCACGGCCCCTCCTCCTGTCGCGAGTACCACGTCATCCTCGCGCGTCAGCTCATCCAGAAGCTTCTGCTCACGCTGGCGGAAGCCCGCCTCACCTTCGATATCGAAGATTAGTGCGATCTTGGCCCCGGTGCGACGCTCCAGCTCATGGTCCGCATCGATGAACCGGAACTTGAGGGCCTTGGCCAGACGTTTTCCGATGGTGGTCTTGCCGGCCCCCATGGGACCGATGAGGAAAATGCGTCGTTGCGAAGTCATGCGGGGTCCGGGCGGGATGGCTTTACCTATTGATGCGCGCCATCAGTCGAAGCCTCGCAGCGCCAGGCCGCAGGCAATCATCAGGGCCGGCGCATCGTTGACCAGGGCATCGGCCTGGACCCGAGCGGAAGCACTCATGTTGGCCAGCGGATTGGCAATCGCCACCGGCGTACCCACCTTGGACTGGATGGGCAGGTCGATGTCATCGATGGAGGCACAGCCGCCGGCAACGACCACCTGATCAACTGTGCGCACCTGGCTGGAGGAATAGAAAAACTGCAGGACCCTGAAGATTTCCTGGGCCATGGCATCCATGAACGGGCGCAGGACTTCGGGCTCGTAGTTGCTCGGCAGCCGGCCCTGCTTCTTGCGCATGCCGGCCTCTTCGTAGGAGAGCCCGTAACGGCGCTGGATTTCATCGGTCAGCAGGCGCCCACCGCACAATTGCTCGCGGCTGTAGATGGTCTTGCCATTCTCGAGCACGCTGAGGGTGGAAGTGCTGGCGCCGACATCGGTCACGGCGATGATGCGCGCGTCCGGGAACTGCGGTGCCACCAGTTCCATGGCGTTCTCCAGCGCGAAAGCCTCCACATCGATGATGCGCGGGCGCAGGCCGGCCACCTGCAATGCGGTGATTCGCGCCTCTACATTCTCGCTGCGCGATGCGGCCAGCATCACATCCACCTTGTCCGTGGCACCCGGGGTGGGGCCGATGACGGAGAAGTCGAGATTGATTTCGTCCATCGAGTAGGGAATGTATTGGTCGGCCTCGATCTGGATGCGGCCTTCCAGTTCCTCGTCACCCAAGTCGGCCGGCATCGAGATGATCTTGGTGATGACGGAGGAGCCCGCCACCGCGCAGGCGGCATCGCGCGCGCGCGCCGGATTTGCGAACTGCGCGCTCGATGGCCTCGCCGACCAGTTGGGCATCCGTTATATTCTTTTCGCTCACCGAGTTGGGTGGGAGCGGCTCCACCGCATAGCTCTCAACCCGGTAGCGACCGCCCACCATCGCCAGTTCGAGCAGCTTGATGGATGTCGAGCTGATGTCGATGCCGAGCAGCGGAACATTTTTACGCCGGAAAAGTGCCACGGGTTCTCCCACTCAACCCTTTGATTTTGCGGGGCTGCGCCAAGCTCGAATGGCGACACCTCCCCTGATTTCGGGCCGAATATAGCCAAGCCCCCCAGCAAACACAAATGTTTTCGACATATTTTTTCAATACAAAACCGGGTGTTAGGCTAGTAATCTCAAGTAGATTTTCGAACATCTGGTAAAAGCGAACCCCCAGCCCCACCAGATGTTGCGACTCCTCTCCCTCGGTCTTCTGCTCTGCCTGCTGCTGGCCACCGGTCTTGCGGCCGGCCTCGCCGCGTGGCTGCTGCCGCAGCTGCCCCCCACCGAGCGGCTGCGGGAAGTCCGCTTCCAGACCCCGCTACGGGTCTACACCCAGGATGGCAAGCTCCTCGCCGAGTTCGGCGAAAAACGCCGGGAACCGGTGTCCCTGGAGGAGGTTCCCCTGCAGGTACGCCAGGCCTTCCTGGCCGCAGAGGATGATCGCTTCTACCAGCACCCCGGGGTGGACTGGATGGCGCTGGTCCGCGCCGCGATGGCGCTTGCCGTCTCGGGTGAGAGAGCCCAGGGCGGAAGCACGATTACCATGCAGGTGGCTCGTAATTTCTTCCTGACCCGGGAGAAAACCTACCAGCGAAAACTCATTGAGATAGCACTGGCATTCAGGATTGAGCGCGAGCTCTCAAAAAACGAGATTTTCGAGCTCTACCTCAACAAAATTTTCCTGGGTCACCGGGCCTACGGGGTAGCCGCCGCCGCCCAGGTCTATTTCGGCAAACCCCTCTCGGCGCTCAGCCTTGCCGAGGCCGCGATGATTGCCGGCCTGCCCAAGGCGCCTTCCCGGTTGAATCCGATCACGGCGCCGGAGGCCGCCCGTGCCCGCCGCAACTACGTGCTGGTGCGCATGCGGGATCTCGGCCTCATCGATGACGTTGAGTTCACCTCAGCCGGGGAAGCCCCCCTGCCGGACAGGATCCAAGGCCAGCCGGTGGAAGTCTCGGCCTCCCATGCGGCGGAAATGGTGCGCGAGGAACTGGTCAAGCGGTACGGCGAAAGCGCCTACACCAAAGGCCTGCGCGCCTACACCACCCTGGACAGCCGCGCCCAGACCGCTGCCAACGAAGCGCTGCGCGCCGCGCTCGACACCTACGACCGCAGGCATGGATATCGCGGTCCAGAAGCCCACGTGGATCTCACCGGAATTGCGCCCGAACAATGGCATCCGGCACTTTATCCGTACCGCAGCTCCGGCCTGCTGCGCGCGGCCCTGGTCACCGAAGTCAGGGAGCAGGCCATCGTCGTTATGGAGGCGGATGGCACGCAGCGGGAGATCCCCTGGTCGGGTCTGCGTTGGGCCAGGCAATTCATCGCGCCTGACAATATCGGCAGGGCACCGGCGCGCGCGGCCGACCTGGTCAGGACCGGCGACATCGTCAGGATCTCCCCGCAAGCCAATCTCGAAGGCCAAGGGGAACCCGAAGAGGCAGCCTGGCGTCTCGCCCAACTGCCCCTTGCGGAAGGCGCACTGGTGGCGCTCGATCCGGCCAATGGTGCGGTCCTCGCTCTGGTGGGTGGCTACGACTTCGAGCGCAGCAAATTCAATCGCGTGACCCAGGCGCTGAGGCAACCCGGTTCGAATTTCAAGCCTTTCATCTACTCCGCTGCACTGGACCACGGCTACACGCCGGCGACGATGGTCAACGACGCGCCCATCGTGTTCGAGACCCCGGGTCTGGAGGGCGCATGGCGGCCGGAGAATTACTCTGGGACCTATTACGGACCTACGCCGCTCCGAGAGGCTTTGGCGCATTCACGCAATCTCGTGTCCATACGAATGATGCGCGACATCGGCATCGAGCAAACCCTGGTGCATGTGGCGCGCTTCGGCTTCGACCCCGCGCGTCTGCCCCATAACCTCTCTCTCTCCCTCGGCACGGGCGAACTCACGCCATTGCAGCTTGCCCGCGGCTACGCCGTCTTCGCCAATGGCGGATTTCTGATTGACCCCCATGTCCTGCAGCGCGTGGAAGACCCTACAGGCAAGGTGCTCTTCAGCGCGACGCCTGTCACCGCCTGTCTCGATTGTGAATCGCGTGCGGCGGGTGAAGATGCAGAACCTGAAGACCTTGCGGCATTGATCGAAGCGGAGACTGCTGCCGCTTTTCCGCCAGCTCCACGCGTGCTCGATGCCCGGAACGCCTGGTTGATGTATTCGATGATGAAGGACGTGATCACGCGCGGCACCGCCCGGCGCGCACTCTCCCTGGGCCGGCGGGATCTTGCCGGCAAGACGGGTACGACGAATGATTTGAAGGACGCTTGGTTCTCCGGCTTCAACGCTCGCCTAGTGACCACCACCTGGGTGGGATACGACGATTCGGTGACCCTGGGGCCCCTCGAGACCGGCGCGCGCACCGCGCTGCCGATGTGGATCGACTTCATGCGCCGTGTGCTCGCGGACACTCCCTCGGCCGAACTGCCGCTGCCGGCTGGCCTCGTGACGGTGCGCACGGGCTCTGGGGGGACAGACACCTTCGAAACCTACCGCGCGGAGGATGTACCGCGCGATGCTCCCGGGCAACGGACGCCACTTGAGCAACCCCCGCCACCCTCCCGGGCAGTGGAGCAGTTGTTTTGAGACGGCACGCTCATCCGCGCCGAAGTCATCAACGAGAGGACCTGCAGGCCCATCAGGAACTCGCCGGGCTCGCTGCCAGGATGCTGGCGCGCGGTGAAGTGCCCGGCTTCCGGGAGGCGCGGGAGAAAGCCGCTGCCGCACTGGGCTTGCGCGGCAGCGAGGCTGCCCTTGAAGGCCTTGCACTGCTGCAGGCGGTCATCGAGTATCAGAGCCTGTTCGATCACGGCGAACTGCCCAAACGCAACCAGCGGCTGCGGCGCGCCGCCCTCGAGGCCATGAAATTTCTGCGCGGGTTCTCACCACGCCTGCATGGCGCCGTCCTCTTCGGCACCACTTTTGCGGACACCCCGGTGGGTCTTTTGCTCTTCGATGACGAAATCGAGCATGTCAGCCGTCACCTGTTGCACAACAAGGTCCCCTTCACCCTGCGTACGGCTCCGGCCCGGCGGGGACGGGAAGCGCCCTGGCCTGTCTTCGAATGTCATCGGGACGGGGTGGATTTCGAATTGAGCGTGTTGCCGGTGCAGCGCCAGCGGCAGATGCCGCCTTCGCGTCTCACCGGCAGGACCGTGCTCTGTCTCGACGAAAACGCCCTCGTGCAGCGCCTGGCCGAGTCACCCGGCGGCTACTGGCTGGAGGGCCTGCCCCTGCTGCCGCCCCCGGGCCTTGCGGAGCCCGAGCGTTGAGAGAGCACGGCACGCGCACCTTGCGCGTGGCGGTATTCAGCCCGCTGCGTTCGTTTTTTGACTATCTGCCGACACCCGGCGCGTCATCCACACCGCTCACTCCGGGCTGTCGCATCAGGGTCCCACTGGGACGCAGCGAACGGCTAGGTGTGGTCATCAGCGACACCTGGAGTGATGACACCCTTGCGACAGGGGAGCGGGAGCTGAAGCCGGTGCTGGAGGTGCTCGATGCCTCGCCGGTGATCGATGCCTCCCTGATGGCGCTCGCCTTGTGGGCCGTCCAGTACTACCACTGCCCCCCAGGCGAGGTCTTCGAGGCGTTGCTGCCCGCAGAGCTGAGACGCGGGGAATCACCGCGACAGACCCGGGAGCCCGCCTGGCAGCTCACTCCCTCGGGCGCCGCGGCACTGTCGGGAAGCGAGCGGCTCGGCCCACGACAACGTGAACTCCTGCAGCGGGCTCAAACCGGCGTGATCACGCGACTGAGCCTCACTGAACTGCCGTCCAGCGCGGCGCGCGCGCTGCGCGAGGCACAGCGGCGTGGCTGGTTGGCTCCGGTGGAGGATGCTCCGCTGCAGCTCGCCCCCGCAGTGAACGACGCGCGCTTCATGGCGCTCAACGCGGCGCAGGACGAAGCCTTCATGAGCATACGAAGCAGGCTGGGAGCATTCGGCGTTCACCTCCTGCACGGTGTGACAGGCAGTGGCAAAACCGAGATTTACCTGCATCTGGCGCGGGATGTGATCACCAAGGGCGGCCAGGTCCTGGTGCTGGTGCCCGAAATCGGCCTGACCGAGCAGATTGTCCAGCGTTTCTCCGAACGCTTCGGTGCTGCGGTGGGACTGGTGCACTCGGAGCTTTCTGAGCGGGCCCGCGCGCTCGTCTGGCAGCGTTGCAGGGAGGGCGAGATACGGATCCTGCTCGGGACACGGTCAGCCGTGTGGATGCCCTTGCCGCGCTTGCAGCTGGTGGTGGTGGACGAAGAGCACGATCCGTCCTTCAAGCAGCAGGAAGGTTTTCGCTATTCCGCGCGTGACGTGGCCGTGATGCGGGCCCGTCGGTTGGACATTCCGGTGGTGCTCGGCTCCGCGACCCCTTCGCTTGAGTCACTCGCCAACTGCGAACGAGGCAAATACGCCTACCTGCCACTGGCCGAGCGCGCCGGCGGCGCGAGCCTGCCCGGCATCCGTGTGCTCGACATCCGCGGGATGACCCTCACCTCGGGGATCAGTGATCCCCTGCGCCGCGCCATCCTCGAGCGGGCCGAGCGCGGGGAGCAGAGCCTGCTGTTCCTCAATCGCCGTGGCTATGCGCCGGTGGTGCTGTGTCACACCTGCGGCTGGATCGCGGGCTGTCCCCGCTGCGATGCGCGCCTGGTGCTGCACCTCGAGCAGGACAGGCTGCGTTGCCATCACTGCGGTTTCGAACGTCGCAGGGATGCGAGCTTCCCCGACCATCCCTGCGGCAGGCTGGAGGCTTATGCGGGAGTCGGAGTCGGCACCGAACAGCTGGAAGGAGCGCTGGGGGAACTTTTTCCGGGCCTCAGGACCTTGCGCATCGATCGCGATGCGATGCGACACAAGGGCGATCTGGAGCGCGCCTTTACGCGCATCCGGCAGCGCGAGGTAGACCTCCTCATAGGGACGCAGATGATTGCCAAAGGGCATGACTTCGCCCACGTGACCTTGGTCGGCATCGTGGATGGTGACAGTGGCCTGCTCGCCCGTGATTTCCGGGCCGAGGAACGCTTCATGCAGACGATTCTGCAGGTTGCCGGCCGGGCCGGGCGGGGTGCGCAGCCGGGCGAAGTCCTGATCCAGAGCCACCATCCCGAGCATCCCGTTTTCACATTCCTGCGCCACGCGGACTACCGCGGCTTCGCCACCCGCGCCTTGGCCGAGCGGGCGGAAGCGGAGATGCCACCGCATACCGCACTCGCCATGCTGCGCGCCGAAGCGCCCAAGCGGGAGCCGCCGCAGGAATTCCTGCGGCAACTGGCGGAGGGACTGAGGAGAGAGCTGCCGCCGTCGGTGTTCATCGGTGGCCCCGTTCCCGCCCTGATGGAGCGGAAAGTGGGCCGTTATCGCGCAAACCTGTTGCTGTCCTGCCTCGACAGAGGGGTGCTTGCAGCGGCCTTGGAAACGGCTCTCACGCGGATTAGGGAGCTGCCTCTGGCCCGCCGCGTGCGCTGGCATCTGGACGTGGATGCGCAGGAAACGGGTTGAGGCACGGCCCGGGCCCCGGCACTCCGGGATTCAAGAGCGGCGCAAACGCTGTTAGTGTTGCCGCCCTTCCGCTCCTCCGGTCCAGCACGCTTGCAGGCGCCCGACCATGCGGAAACCTCCCTCCCAAGTCGTCGCGAGTGAATCCAGCGTGAAGGAACAACTCAGATCCCTGGTCGAACATGCCCTCTCACGCCTCGCGTCCTCGGGCACGCTGGACCTGCCCGAGGCCTTGCCCGCAGTGGCCATGGATCCGCCACGCAACCCGACACACGGCGATTTCTCGAGCAACATCGGGCTCCTGCTCGCCAAGCATTGCCGCAAATCGCCGCTCGCGGTGGCGGAGGCCATCGTGGGAGCGATCGAAGCCGACCCCGACATCGAGAAACTCGAAGTGGTTGCCCCTGGCTTCATCAATTTCCACCTGCGACAGACCGCCATGATCAACATCGTGGACACACTGCTGCGCGCGCCTGAAGCGTGTGGCAAGTCCCGGCGCGGAGCAGGACGCCGCGTGCAGGTGGAATTCGTGTCCGCCAATCCCACCGGGCCGCTGCATGTCGGCCATGGCCGAGGCGCCGCCTACGGTGCGGCTCTCGCCAACCTGCTGCGCGCAGCGGGCTTCGAGGTCTGCACCGAGTATTACGTCAACGACGCAGGGCGGCAGATGGACATCCTCGCGCTCAGCGTGTGGCTGCGCTATCTGGCCCAGGCCGGAGCGGAGGTGGACTTCCCGGGCAACGGGTACCGCGGCGACTACATCATCGACATCGCCGCCGAGCTCGCCGAGCGCTTCGGAGATCGCTTCAGACGGGCTTCCCTGCCGCCGCTCTCTCCCACTCCGGAGGGGGATGACGAAGGGGCCCTCGACGCCCGCATCGCGCAGTGCCGGGCAGCGCTCGGCGAGGCCGACTATCGCACGCTGCACGGCTTTGCCTGCCAGTCCATCCTCGACGGAATCCGCGCCGATCTGAAGCTCTTCGGTGTGGAATTCGACGAGTGGTATTCGGAGCGCAGCCTTGTCGATCGAGGGTGCCTGGAGGAGGCGCTCGTCAAGCTGCGCGCGAGCGGCTTTGTCTACGGCGATGGCGGCGCGGAGTGGTTCCGCTCAACCCATTTTGGCGACGAGAAGGATCGCGTGCTCGTACGCGAGAATGGCGCGCCCACCTACTTTGCTTCCGATGTTGCCTATCACTCGGACAAGTACGCGCGCGGATTCGACCAGATCATCAACATCTGGGGTGCGGATCACCACGGCTACATCCCGCGCGTGAAAGCCAGCCTGAGTGCGCTGAATCTCGACCCGGGCCGCCTCGAGGTGCTGTTGGTGCAGTTCGCAAGCCTGTTTCGCGGCGGCGAGAAGGTTCACATGTCGACGCGCTCCGGGCAGTTCGTCACCTTGAAGGAGTTGATTGAGGAAGTGGGCGTGGACGCCGCGCGCTACTTCTACACCAGTCGGCGCTCGGACCAGCACCTCGATTTTGATCTCGACCTGGCCAAGGCGCAGAGCCAGGACAACCCGGTGTATTACCTGCAATACGCGCACGCGCGCATCTGCAGTGTGTTCCGGCAGATTGGACAGTCACGCGGACGCTGCGAGGCGCTCGATGGGCTGGCGCATCTCGCCCTGCTCGTGGAGAAGCGCGAGCATCACCTCGCCGGCCTGCTCACGCGCTATGCCGATGTGGTCGCGTCGGCAGCGGAGCAGCGCGAACCCCATGCCATCGCCAATTTTCTGCGCGAACTCGCGACCGAGTACCACGCCTACTACAACGCGCACAAGATCAACGTGGATGAGGCCGCGCTGCGCGAGGCACGCGTCGCGCTGTGTGCCGCCATCAGGCTCGTTCTCGCGCATGGCCTGGCGTTGCTGGGGGTCTCAGCCCCCGAGGAGATGTGATGGCGAAGGACTACAAGAAAGAACCTCGCAAGACTCCTCCGGCACGCGCTCTGGGCAGCTGGCTGTCGTTCCTGACCGGGCTCGGCATCGGCCTCGCCTGCACGGCACTCACCTGGTTCTGGTTTCAGCAACCGGCACAGACGCGTGCGCCCGCGCCACCGGTCGTCGGGATGCCGGACGCTCCCCCACCCGCACCGGCAGTGACGCAGGAACCCCCGCCTCCACCCGAATCGCCGGTGACCCGTCCAACCTTTGATTTCTACACCATCCTGCCCGAGATCGAGGTCAAGATTCCGGACAGCGAATTGCCTGCTGCAGCGGAATCCGCGGCACCGCCGACCGCGGAAGAGCCTGCGACTGCGCCCGCTCCCGCCACGGCAACCGGCAGTTATGTACTTCAGGTTGCCTCGTTCCAGTCCAGGGAAGCTGCCGAACAATCCAAGGCGATGCTGGCGCTGCAGGGTGTACAGGCCATAATCCACCAAGCGGGAATCGATGGTCAGAACCGGTTCCGGGTGCATGTTGGTCCCTATGGTGATTTGGGACAGGCGCAGCAGATGCGCAGCCGGCTCGATCAGCTGGGGTTCGGGGCCATCGTGTTGAAGGTGGGCGGAGGCTGATCAGCGCGCGGGCGAAGGCTCCGCCTCCAGTCGCTGGAGGTTTTCCCTCGCCCTCGCAAAGAAGCCACCACTTTCTTCCTGCCGGAATTCCCTGGTCAGTGCGATGGTTTCGGCGAGATAAGGCGCCAGAACCTCGCGGGTGCGTGCGCACCAGTCGGTCCAGTCAGAGCGGCGCCCGTAGAGCAGTGCGACCTCATCCCACAGCGCGATGGTATTGGCGAGAAACACCGCATAGTCACTGCCTATGCCGGACAGATCCGCCATTCTCACCACGGCATCTTCCACGCACCGGCACTTCGCCCCCCGCTCGGTGGCCAGGATGGAGCCCTCCACGGCTGCGACGATGTCATCGGCGACCGCCCGCGCCTTGAGGGTGACGCGCGCGAGATGTGCGGAGTAGGCCTCCTTGGAGGCGAAGCCCAAGGCATCGTGGGCCTCGTGGTACCCGGCATCGTGGAAGAGCAGTGCGTAGTAGACAACGAGCGCCCTGACGGCGATGCCCTCCTCAGCGCAGTTGGCCAGTATTCGATCGGCGGACCGCAGAGTGAACAGGGCGTGGGCGAAGTTGTGATAGGGCAAAGTGGAGTCGTAGAGCGCTTCCACGACTACTTCCAGCGCGGGATCCCGAAGGGCGTCGGTTGATTCGATTGGCAGCATGCGAATGCACCGACTCCCGCTGGCCCCTCGGGCAGATTCTTCTGGAGCGGGTGATGGGAATCGAACCCACGCTCTCAGCTTGGGAAGCTGATGTTCTGCCATTGAACTACACCCGCGTTGGCCGGGATTGTAGTGGTTTGAGACTGAGCGTCCAAGCGATCAGCCGCGGCCGGGGCGGTCAGTGAGCCGTCTTGTGGTGCGGGCCACAATCCGGTCCATTCGTGTGCTCGCCGCCACTTTGCCGCTGGCTTATAGTGCGGCGTCCCAAGTCCCATTCGCTGCGAGTGTATCCGTGCAAGCCCTTGCCTCCAGTCCACGACGAGGCCCCCACGCTGTCGGCTTTGGCCGCAGGGGGCGGGAATGATTCGAATCTGCCTCAATGGCGAAACTCGCGACATCGAGCAGGATTCCTCCGTGGCCGCGCTGGTGGCGGCCCTCGCACTGCAAGGCCGCTTTGCCGTGGAGGTGAACGGAGCCATCCTGCCGCGCAGTCGCTTCAGCGAGTATCATCTGGCACCTGACGACAAGGTCGAAATCGTCAGGGCCATCGGCGGCGGCTGAGGTCAATTCCTCCAGAGCAGAGCAAACGGAATACCGGACATGAGCGCGACGCATCCCACGCCTGGCACAGGCACTGACGACCCCCTGATCATCGCCGGCAAGGCCTATTCGTCACGCCTCCTCGTGGGCACGGGCAAGTACAAGGATTTCGAGGAGACACGCGAGGCGATCGAGGCCAGTGGCGCGCAGATCGTCACCGTCGCGATACGCCGCACCAACCTCGGCCAGGATGTCGGCAGCCCCAATCTTCTCGATTATCTGCCACCCGAACGCTACACCCTCCTGCCCAATACGGCAGGCTGTTACGACGTGGATAGTGCGGTCAGGACCTGCCGGCTGGCGCGCGAGATGCTGGACGATCATCGGCTGGTCAAGCTCGAGGTCCTGGGGGATCAGAAGACCTTGTACCCGAACATCACCGAAACCCTGAAAGCTGCCGAAATCCTCTGCCGCGAAGGTTTCGAGGTCATGGTCTACACCACGGACGATCCGCTCATGGCCAAACGCCTGGAGGAAATCGGTTGCGTGGCCATCATGCCGCTGGCAGCCCCCATAGGCTCGGGCCTCGGCATACAGAATCGTTACACCCTGCGGGAAATCGTCGAAACCATTTCGGTGCCGGTGATTGTGGATGCAGGCGTTGGCACCGCGTCCGACGCCAGCATCGCGATGGAACTCGGCTGCGATGCTGTGCTCATGAATACCGCCATCGCCGAGGCGCGCCAACCCATCGTGATGGCCGAGGCCATGCGGCATGCGGTGGTGGCGGGTCGTCTGGCCTATCGTGCCGGGCGCATGCCTCGGCGCACGCATGCCTCGGCGTCTTCCCCGCTGGATGGCACATTCTTCACCTGAACCCGCACCTCGGTGACTGACTCAGGCACCCCGCCCCGGCGCGGCATACGCAGCTTCGTGCGCCGAGAGGGGCGCATCACCAGTGCGCAGGCGCGTGCGCTGACCGAATTACTGCCGGTATTCGAGTTGCCCGGGCAAGCCGATTCCACACCCGCGGACTGGTTTGGCAACCGCAACCCGCTGTATCTGGAGATCGGGACCGGCAACGGCGAGAACCTCCACCTCAATGCGCTCGCCAATCCGGCCAACAACTATCTGGCCGTGGAAGTGCATCGCCCCGGCATCGGGCAATTGCTGTTGCAGGTGGCTGCGGCCGGTCTCACCAACGTGCGCGTGAGCACGGCCGACGTGCACGAGATCCTGGCGAGACTGCCGACAGGGTGCCTGCAGGAAGTCTGCATCTTCTTCCCCGACCCGTGGCCCAAGAGCCGTCACCACAAGCGTCGACTGATTCAGACACCCTTCCTGGCCGCCCTGCAACGTGTGCTCGCCAGCAGTGGCCGGGTCCGCATCGCGACCGACATCGACGACTACGCCGAAAGCATCCTCGAGTGCCTTGCCAATGCTCCGGGTTGGAGAAATCTTGCGGGAGAGGGCCGCTGCGCCCCCTGTCCCCGAATCCGCTGTGTCACGCGTTTCGAGCGCCGGGCGCTGGAGGCCGGACGCCGCATCCATGATTTCCTGATCGCCCGTCGCGACTGAGCCTCGCGGACAAACGGGTCATTCGCCGGCAGTCTCCAGTGTTCGCAACCATGGAATGAGTTCCGCGAGACTCTCCACACTCCGGTAGCCGTCGAAAGTCTTGGCCGC
>VGUA01000081.1 GCA_016874535.1 Gammaproteobacteria bacterium | reverse complement strand
GCGCTGAAGCCGGTGGCTGGCCGCGCGCGTCCAAACCAGGCGCCGACATTGTCGTAGCGTCCGCCCCAGGCAATCGCGCGTCCGAGGCTGGGAGTATAGGCGCCGAACATGATACCCGTGTGGTAGTGGTAACCGCGCAGCTCGGCGAGATCCACATGGACATCCACGGAGGGCGTGCGCCTCTCGATCTGGCCCACCAGTGCCGACAAGGTCTCCACCGCAGCGGTGACCTCGGCGGGTGCCTCACGCAAAGCCTGCCTTGCCTGAGCGATGACCTCGGTACCGCCGTGCAACCGGAGCAGTGCACGAAACATCTCGGCTCGCACGGGCGGCATGTCGACTGTCGCCACCACTTCATCGACCTCAGCGCGATCCTTGCGCAGTAACGCGTCGAGCAGCGCGGACTCCGCCGCAGGGTCCAGTGCCGCCGCGCGGCTCAGGCCGCGAAAGATTTCCATGTGACACAGTTCGAGTGTCACTTCCCGTATGCCAAATTCCGCCAGCAGGGCGAGCATCAGGCTCTGGACTTCCGCATCCGCCTCGATACCGGCATATCCGTAGAGTTCGGCCCCGACCTGCAGCGGGTTGCGGGAGCCGGCGAACTTCTCGGGCAAGGTGTGCAGGATGGGTCCGAGATAGCACAGGCGCTGGGGGCCTTCGACAGGCAGGCGATGCGCATCGATACGGGCAATCTGCGGCGTGATGTCGGCCGGGATCCCCAGCATCCGGCCGCTGATCTGGTCGGTCAGCTTGAAGGTCTGGGTCTCGAGGTCTTCCCCCACGCCCGACAGCAGCGAGTCCAGAAACTCGACCAGCGGGGGCATGCAGAGCTGGTAACCCCAGCGCGCGAACAGGGACAGGGCCGCGGCACGCATCTGTTCCATGCGTGCCGCCTCTGGTGGCAGTTGTTCATCCACGCCATCAGGCAACAGCCAGCGACTCTGCGACGTCAGCATCAGGACCTCACGATAAACAGCAGCACCAACCCGGCCAGCATACTGGCAGCGCCTACCGTGCGCAGGGTTCGGTCGTCGCAATTCCCCAGGTTGCGCATGGCCTCACGCCATCGTCCCGGATTGAGAAAAGGCAGGATGCCCTCCAGTACCAGCACCAGGGCCAGTGCGGCCCAGAGATCATTCCACATCACATCCTGCTTCCGGGTTGCCGGGCGGAAAATCTGTGACACCTGCGGGAGTCACACCGCCCGACCCTCGTTCACCTGGCCGTCGGGTTCCGGAAGTACTTGAAGAATTCCGAATCCGGCTGCATGAGCATCAGGTCGCGCTCACCCTTGAAGCTGGCTCGGTAGGCACTGAGACTGCGGTGGAAATCGTAGAACTCCGGGTTGCGACCGTAGGCTTTGGCATAGGTGGCGGCGGCGATGGCATCACCTTCACCACGCAGGATTTCCGAATCCCGGTAGGCCTTGGCACTGATCACCGCGCGCTGGCGGTCCGCATCGGCGCGGATGGTGGTGGCTTCGCGTTCACCGCTTGCCCGGTTCTGCCGTGCAACCCTGGCACGTTCCGAACGCATGCGCTCATAGACCGAATTGTTCACTTCCGTGGGTAGATCGATTCGCTTCAATCGCACATCAACGATTTCAATGCCGAGCTCCTCGCCCAGGTCCTTGGTGCCGGTCACGATTCCGCGGATCGCGCCGCGGTCACCCGCCACGACTTCCTGCAGGGTGCGTTTGCCGAATTCGTTGCGCAGTCCGTCGTTGACCTTCTGGTAGACGAGGATTTGCGCGCGCCTCGGGTCGCCGCCCGCGGCCAGATAGAAGCGAACCACGTCGTTGATACGCCAGCGCACGAAGGAGTCGACGATCACGTCTTTCTTTTCGCCGGTGAGAAAGCGCTGAGGCTCGAATTCGATGGTCTGCAGTCGAGCGTCGAATTTGGCGACATTCTGGTAGAACGGGATCATGAAATGCAGGCCAGGCTCATAGTCCGCCCGCTTGATTTCACCGAGCTGGAACAGGATGACCTTTTCCGCCTCGAATACACGGAAGAGGCTCATGGACAAGCCCGCGACCACCAGAGCCACAACCAGCAGGATACGGGGCAGCATCAGCGGGTTCCTCGCAGACGGTTGTTCTCACGCAGACGGGCCAGCGCATCCTCGCGCGCGGGGTAGACATCGGGGTCAGCAACCGCGCCTCCCGCCTGAGGCTGTCCTTGCGGGGCGGTTTCAGCATTGGATCCGGCCGGTGTCTGCTTGAGCAGACGATCGAGCGGCAGGTAGGTCACGTTGTTGCTTGCGCCCTGCTCCATCAGGACTTTGCCGGTATTCCCGAGCACCGATTCCACGGTTTCCAGATAGAGGCGCTGGCGCGTAACCCCCGGCGCCTTCTCGTAGGCCGTAAGCAGCTCCTCGAAACGTTGTGCTTCACCTTCCGCCCGCGAGACAACTTCGGATTTGTACGCTTCGGACTCCAGCCGGATGCGCGCCGCCTCACCTTGCGCCCGCTCGACGATTTCGTTGCGATAGGCCTCTGCCTCGTTGATCTTGCGTTGCTTGTCCTCGCGCGACTTGATGGCGTCATCAAAAGAAGACTTGACGTCTTCCGGTGCGGTGGCGCTCAGCATGTTGACGCTCGTGATTTCGATACCGCTCTGGTAGGCATCCAGCATTTCCTGCATGAGCTTGCCAGCATCAGCGCCAACTTGCGCACGCCCTTCATTGATCACGAAGTCGAAGGTGTTGCCGCCGATCGTCTCGCGGATGGCGCTCTCAGCCGCCCGCTGGACGCTCTGGTCCGGGTCGGCAATACGCAGGAGGTATTTGAATTCATCCTTGATGCGGTATTGGACCGCGAGTTCGAGCTGGGCGATGTTCTCGTCCTTGGTGAGCATGGAGGCATTGACCGTGAAGCCGCGGATCTGCTCCACATTGAGCTTAATCACCCGCTCGAATGGACGCGGCAATCGAAAATGCGGGCCCGGCTGCAGGGTGGTGATGTATTTGCCGAAGCGCAGCACCACGCCGCGCTCGGCGGAATCGATGCGCCAGAACATCTCGTAGACGAGGCCCAGCACCACGATGATTCCGATCAACGCAAGGGTGGACTTGGGGATCGGACCCGCCGGGCGCTCACCACCGCCGCCGGGACGGCGGCCCTTGCCGCCGAACAGGGCGCTGAGCTTGTCCTGCAGCTTGCGCACCACTTCATCCAGGTCAGGTGGGCCCTGCTCGTTGCGGCGGCCGCCCCAAGGGTCACGGTTGCCGTCGTTAGGTTCATTCCAACCCATTAAATTCTTTCTCGTTTTTTGCCCGGGAGCGGTCAGGGCGGGCGTTCGATTGTAGGGACTCGCCCCCCTCACTTCAATTCACGGAGGCGGTGGTGGCCTGCAGTTGCGCCCAACGTGCGTCACTCAGCGTCACGTCCAGCAGCCAGCCGCCCTCGGGAAGGGCTTCCTCGGCAAGGACCGCGCCGGCTGCGTAAAGTTGCGCGCGCAGACGCCCGGCGCTCGCCGGCAGTTCCAGACGGCGACGGGCTTTGGCCAGATCGAGATGGGAAGAGACGGCTTCCCGCAGGAGTTCGAGGCCCAGCCCTGCCTGCGCCGAGACCCAGACCCGAGCGGGGCTGTCTTCTGTGGCGGCTTCCATCCTGGGTTCGGGATTGGTGGTGAGATCGATCTTGTTGTAGACCTCGATGACTGGTGTCTCGCCGGCGCCGATACGCTCGAGCACGCGGCGGACCTCTGCACGGCGGGCATCCAGATCCTCGGCATTGGCATCAATCACATGCAGCAGCAGGGTGGCTTCCTTGGTTTCGTCAAGGGTGGCCTGGAAAGCCGCGACCAGCTCCGGTGGGAGATCCCTGATGAAGCCCACGGTGTCGCTGACCAGTACGGGGCGCTCCCCCGGCACATTCATCTGGCGCAGCGTGGTGTCCAAAGTGGCGAAGAGCTGGTCCGCAGCATAGGTCTCGCTGGTAGTCAGCCGGTTGAAGAGCGTCGATTTGCCCGCGTTGGTGTAGCCGACCAGCGCCGCAGTGGAGAGAGCCGCGCGTTTCCTGGCGCGTGTGCCCTGCGCGCGCTGGCGACGGACTTTTTCGAGCCGGTCGGACAATTGCTTGATGCGCCGGCCGATCAACCTGCGATCGGTTTCAAGCTGGGTCTCCCCGGGCCCGCGCAAGCCGATGCCACCACGCTGGCGCTCGAGGTGAGTCCAGCCACGGACGAGGCGCGTGGACAGATGCGTGAGCTGGGCCATTTCCACCTGCAGCTTGCCTTCGAAGGAGCGGGCACGCTGGGCGAAGATGTCCAGGATGACGCCAGTGCGGTCGAGCACCCGGCAGGAAAACAAGCGCTCGAGGTTGCGTTCCTGGGCTGGCGTCAGGCTGCGATCGAACAGCACCACGTCTGCCGCGTGCAGCGTCACAATCTCCTGAATTTCCTTGGCCTTTCCCTCCCCGACGAAGTACCGGGGGTCGGGCCGATCCCGGCGCGCGTGGACGGAGGCGACGGGTGTCACCCCAGCCGAGCGTGCGAGCTCCAGAAATTCCCCGGAATCGCCTGCCGCGGCCGGTGCGGCCAGTTCCACATGGACGAGCACAGCGCGCTCGCCACCGCCTGGACGGTCAAGCAAGCGCGGGCTGCCCGTGACGGGGTGTGCTTATTCCTCGTCCTCCGGTTCGCCATCGGCACGCGGCAACTTGACGTTGCGGGCCGGCACGACAGTGGAGATGGCATGTTTGTACACCATCTGGCTGACGGAGTTCTTCAGCAGGATCACGAATTGGTCGAAGGATTCGATCTGGCCCTGCAACTTGATGCCGTTGACCAGGTAGATCGAGACCGGAATGCGTTCCTTGCGCAAGGCATTGAGGTAAGGCTCCTGCAGTGATTGCCCTTTGCTCACGGAGTTTCTCCTTGTTCTTATGGATGTGCCGGACCTGTGTCGCTCCACACGCAGC
Source organism: Gammaproteobacteria bacterium (assembly GCA_016874535.1). Taxonomy (GTDB): domain Bacteria; phylum Pseudomonadota; class Gammaproteobacteria; genus CAIKBL01. Next base: position 7,977 of record VGUA01000081.1, on the reverse strand, counting down.
TTCCCGCCACGGGGCGACCAATCGGGCTATGGCGACGAATTTGCGCCACGCCCCCGGAATGGCCGCTGATCCCCAGCAGCCAAGCCCGAGTATAGTCCACAAGAGCGCGCGGAAAAGAGGCCTTAGAGCAACTTTGCAAAAGCTTGTCGCAGACGCTGACCGACGGCCATGTCGGCGCTGTCCCACCATGTGGTATCTGACATGCTGCGGAACCATGTGAACTGGCGCTTGGCGAGCTGACGGGTGGCAACTATGGCCTCGTCGACCATCGCCGCATGGGTGACCCGCCCCTCCAGATACCGCCAGACCGCCCTATAGCCCACGGCGCGCAAGGCGGGCATGTCCGGCGACAGATCCCCCCGCGACCAGAGTGCCATTACCTCATTGACGAACCCGCGTTCCAGCATGGATAGAAAGCGCCGGGCGAGGCGCGCGTGCAAAGCCTCACGTGTGGCTGGTGCGAGCACCCAGATGACTACCGGGAAGGGCAACACCGTGTCGGATGTGCGCTCCAGAAGTGTGCTCATGGGCTGACCAGTCTGGGCATGGACTTCCAGGGCGCGCAGGATGCGTTGCGGGTCATTGGGGTGGATGCGGGCGGCGGCGCGCGGATCGAGGCGGGCAAGGCGTGCATGTAGGGTCTGGCTGCCGGAGCGCTCGAGTTCGGTGCGCAATCCGCTCCGGATGACGGGGTCGGCCGCAGGCAGATCGGAGAGCCCCTGCAGCAGTGCCCGGAAATAGAGGCCCGTACCGCCCACCAGCAGGGGAATTCGTCCTCGTGCCCGGATTTCAGAGATGGTGACGAGCGCGTCCGCCCTGAAGCGGGCGGCCGAGTAGACCTCGGCGGGGTCGCACAGGTCGAGCAGATGGTGGGGCACTGTACGTCTTTCGGCAGGGCTCGCCTTGGCCGTTCCGATGTCCATCCCGCGGTAAACCTGGGCGGAATCCACGTTCACGATCTCGCCCCCAAATTCTTGCGCCAGAGCGAGCGCCATGGCGCTCTTGCCCGCGCCGGTCGGCCCCATGAGCATCACCACCGGGAGTCGCGTCAGGTCCGTGTCTTCCGTCATGGGAGCTTGCACCGCAGGCGACAGGTCACCGCTCGCGCCGCGGTCGTGGAAACAGTGCAGCCACGGCATCCGCGGAGGGAGTGCAGGAAAAAGCCGCAGGATCGAGCCCGCGGAGATGCTGCGTCCAGGCTTCGAGCCAGGCCCCGCGAGCGTCCACCGCGGGCGGCACTTCGAGGGCGCCGGCCAGGGCGCGCGCCACTGCCGGATGGGAATCGCCCGGAAAATCCCGGTCCTGCAGCAACGCACGCACGAATGCCTCGCCGTCCACCGCGGGTAACCAGCCCGGAAAGGCACGCAACACCCAGGTGGTCGGTCCAATCGCCGCGAACTCAAGCTCGAATCTCGACAGTTCGGCCAGCGCGAGGCCTGCAGTGGGTCCCGGTGGCGTGGGAACGCGTATCGGAAACGTCAGCACCTGTCGCGGCAGCGGAGTTTGGATTTCAAGCGCCGCCTCGATCAGGGCAACGACATCGTGAATTCGTAGCGCCCCGCCGTATTCGACCACCGGCAGGTAACGCCCGCCCAGGAGCGCCGGTTTTGGCCACGGCTGTTCCGCGCGATCCTGAATCTGCATCTGCGCGGCGAGTGGCTCAGGCACCGTGGGCGCATCGGCAAAGCGGGCTTGGGTGGGGAACGATACCCCTCGCGCCGGCAGACCAGGTTGTGCCGCCACGGCAGGGCGAACGGCAGATTCGGTGACAGCGGTGTGGATGGCAGAGGGCACGCCCGCCAAGGCCTGTCGTGCCGCGGAAAAAAACAGGTCGTGTACTTCGCGCAGATGCCGAAAGCGAACCTCGGTCTTGCCGGGATGCACATTCACGTCCACTTCTGACGGCGGCAGTTCCAGATGCAGGGCAAAACTTGCGTACCGACCTGCCGGTAATGCATCCGCAAAAGCCATGCGAATGCCATGCACCAGCTGGCGGTCGCGCACCAGCCGGCCATTCACCGCAAGAAACTGCAGATCGGCCTGCGCGCGCGCAAGTTCCGGTGGCCCCACCCAGCCATAAACGCGCATGTCACCCGCCATGCGTTCAATGAATTGCGCATCACGCGCAAACTCTGCACCAAACACCGACCGCCAGCGTTGGGCGGCAGAGCGTTCATCGCGCGCCGCTACCGCCTGCCATTGGCGACGCTCATCGAAGTCGAGGCTGAAACCGACCGCCGGCACGCAAAAGGCAAGGCCGCGCAAAAGCTGCTGGATGACGAGCGACTCGGTGGTTGCCCGACGCAGGAACTGCCGACGCGCGGGCACGGTGGCAAAGAGATTGCGCACCACCACGGTCGTGCCTCGCGCACGACTGGCCGGGATCGGCAGAGGGATGGCTTGGCCGGGCTGGGTATGGACGGCCCAGGCGTGATTTGCGTCCTGCACACGCGAGCTCAGGCTCACCTCGGCCACCGCCGCAATGCTCGCCAGCGCCTCGCCTCTGAAGCCCAGCGACAGGATGGCGCCCAAATCCTCGACGCGCGCGATCTTGCTCGTGCAATGTCGGGTCAGCGCCAGCGTCAGTTCATCACGCGGGATGCCATGGCCGTCATCGCTGACGGAAAGTGAATCAGCACCCCCACCGCGGACTTCGACCCGCAGCGCGCTGGCTCCGGCATCGAGACTGTTCTCCAGAAGTTCCTTGACGATGGAGGCCGGTCGCTCGACAACCTCACCGGCCGCAATCTGGTTGATGAGGTGGTCAGGAAGCGCGTGGATGGGGCGGGGAGCGGGCTGCATCCCGTCAGTGTAGCTTGACTGCCGCGCAGGGAGACCGGTCAGGGAATCCGCAGAATCTCCCCGAGATGCACCGTGGGATCCCTCCGGTTGTTGGCGGCCAGGATCTGCTGGGTGCTCACGTCATACCGTTGTGCGATCCGTGTGAGGGTGTCTCCCTGCGCCACCATGTGCCGACGCATGTTGGCGTAGCGCTGGCCGGGGAGTGTTTGTCCCTTGAAATAGGCCTTGATGCCTTCCTTGATTGCACCCGCGATTTTCACGCGGAAGCGCTGGTCGCGCAGCTGCTGCTCTTCCGACGGATTTGAAATGAACGCGGTTTCGACAAGCAGCGAGGGAATGTCGGGTGACTTCAGCACCATGAAGCCTGCGGCCTGGACCTGCTCGCGATGAACTTGGCCGACCTGCTTCAGTGCATGCAGGACGTTCTCCGCCACCTTGAGACTGGCCTCAAGGGAAGCTGTCTGCGAAAGGTCGAGGAGCACGGAACGCAACTGCGGGTCCTTGTTGTCCAGCGTTACCCCGCCGACCAGATCCGCGGCATTTTCACGCTCGGCCAGCCAGCGCGCCGCCTCGCTGGTTGCCCCGCGCGTGGACAGTACGTAAACGGAAGATCCTGTCACCCGGCGGTTCTGGAAGGCATCCGCATGAATCGACACGAACATGTCCGCGCGGTGCCGCCGCGCACGCACCATGCGATCCCGAAGATCGATGAAGTAATCGCCATCCCGAATGAGGACCGCCTTGAAACCGGGCTCGGCATTGATCTGTCGGGCGAGTTCGCGCGCGATGGCGAGCACCACTTCTTTCTCATAGGTCCCGCGCATGCCGATCGCACCCACATCATCGCCTCCGTGACCGGCGTCGATAGCGATGATCTGCGTCCGTGCCGAGGGCGCGGCGCTGGCGGGTGCCGCCGTCCGGACCGGGGTGGCGGAGTGGACAGGCGCCATGGGTGTCGCCACTGGTGTTGGTGCCGCCCGGGCAAGAGCGGCGGCACTCGGGGCCACCTGTGCCGGGTTCGGTACGGGCGTCTGGATTCTCGCCACGGGTTCGGCCTGCAGGGCCGGCGGGGGCGGAAGGGGAATCGGCTTGGCGGTGGGATTGGGCTGCGGTGGACCCGCCGGCGCGGCCTTGCCGGCAGCTCCCCGGTCAATGAGGTCCACTACCAAGCGATGGCCGTAGGGCGGGTGCGGGGGCAACAAGGCCTTGCGCATCTCGAGTGCATGGCTGAGATCGAGCACCAGCCGGAGATCCCGTCCCTGATTGTGCGGGGCATAGCGCAGGTCGCGGATGCGGCTCTTGACCTGGGGCGGGAGTTCGAGAGCACTGGCAACGCTTGCACCCGCGAGGTCGATGACCAGCCGCTCCGGATCCTTGACGGTGAAAACCTCAAAGCGGGTGGCACCCGAAAGGTCCAGCACCAGTCGTGTATGATCCGGCGAATGCCACACACGCAAGTTCTCGACCGTGGCTGCCGAGACCCATTGTGAAAGTAGAATTGAGATTAGAAAAGACCGCCAGAACATGAGCTTGAAGTCGAATTTCAATTTTCAGTCCAGGTTTTTGCAGTCCTGAGCCGGAATCTTGGTAAGCTTCCGAGGTAAGCTCACTATATCCCTGATTGAAATGATTAAAAAGCTCTCTTCATATTTCACTTGAACGTTTTTTGAGCGATGCAAGCAAGCGTCGCCCTGTCGCTGTTCCAGCGCTCAGACTGACCGCACGGCGGTCGCTGTCCAGCGGTTCAAGTGAGAGGTGCAAGTCCGCTGGCGGCAGGCTGCCCGCCCCGCGTTCCGGCCACTCGACCAGACACAGGGTACGGGGAGAGAGGTAATCGTCGAAGCCGATGAAATGGAGTTCGTTTCCATCGGCCAAGCGATAAAGGTCGAAGTGGTGCACGGCGCAGCGCGCCAGCGGGTAGCTCTCGACCAGAGTGAAGGTAGGGCTCTTGACCTTGCCCACATGGCCCAGCGCACCCAGCAGCGCCCGGACCAAGAAGGTCTTGCCGGCGGCCAGTGGACCGGAAAGGGTGATCAGGAGTCCGGGCCCCACCACTTCGGCGAGCAGCCCTGCGAAGGCCCGCGTGGCTGTTTCGTCAGCCAACATCAGGTGCAGGGAATCCTCATCAGGGTCCGCCACCATCCCAGCCTGTGCTCAGTTCACCAATCGTCGCAGGCAGGGCATGAGATCACTGGCGAGCAGTCCACGCGCCCCGGCGCGGGCCGCTTCATCGCCGGCGGCGGCGTGCAGTGCGGCGCCGGCAACCGCCGCCTCTGATGCCGGCAGGCCCTGGGCGATCAGGGCTGCAATCACCCCGGTCAGCACATCCCCCATTCCCCCGGAAGCCATGCCCGGATTCCCACCTGCCACCACGGTCATTCCCGAGGAGGAGCTGACCACCGTACCCGCGCCCTTCAGGACTACTGTTCCGCCGAGACGCGCCTGCAGGCGTGCCGCGCAGGCATAACGATCCCGGGCGACGGTTGCCGTATCCGTTGCCAGCAGGCGGGCCGCTTCACCGGGATGCGGCGTCAGCACCCAGGCCGGGTTGGTGCCGGGCCTTGGGCTTGGATCCGCGGCCAGCAGATTCAGGGCATCCGCATCGACGACGAGAGGCAGCTTGGCGTCGGTCACGGCCGCCCAGAGTTCCAGTGCCCAAGGCGTCTGGCCGAGCCCGGGCCCCACCGCGATGACCGAGGCGCGACGGATGAGCGAACGCAGATCGGCAGCCGACGCGACCGCACGCGCCATGATCTCGGGCCTGCCCGCCATGACGGCCTGCAAAGAGCTTGCAGCGACAGCGGCGCTCACCAGCCCGGCTCCCGTGCGCAACGCAGCCTCGGCCGCGAGGCGCGCCGCGCCGCCCAGACCCTCCCCGCCCCCCACCACCAGCACTTGTCCCGCATCGCCCTTGTGCGCAATGGCTGAGCGCGGACGTCGCGCTTCCTGGAAATCGTGCCAATGCACGAGCCGGGCAAAAGCGGAAGGGCTGTTGGCGACGTCAGCCGCCACACCGAGACTCGCCAGTCTGATTGCACCCGTATGCGCACGCGCTGCGCCGGTATGCAGGCCGGGCTTGTGGGCAATGAATGTCACGGTGGCAGCCGCGTGCACGGCCTCCCCCATCACGGCCCCGGTGAAGGCATTGAGCCCCGAGGGAATATCCAGACTCAGCACGGGGGCCGTCTCGGCATTGATGCGCGAGATCATTGCCCTCACCTCTCCTTCCAGCTCGCGGTTGAGACCGATGCCGAACAAGGCATCGACGATGACGTCCGCCTCCTGCAATACACCCGGCGCATCGCTCACACGTATGCCGGCCGCCTCCAGTGCCTGCCACGCCAGACGGGCGTCGCCCTTGGCTGCGGGCTTGCCCACCTGCAGCACGGTGACATCCAGTCCCTCGCCATGCGCCAAGGTGGCGAGCACGTAACCATCGCCTCCGTTATTGCCCGTGCCGCAGACCACGGCAAGGCGCCGCGCTGCAGGCCAGTGGTCGCGCAGGTAACGAAAGGCCGCAGCGCCTGCGCGACACATCAGTTCGTAGCTCGGGAAACCGCCTTTCGCGCAGGCCTTCTCCTCCAGTGCGCGCACCGTATCGGGTGCATGCAAGGGACGGCCGGATGTGTTCACTGCAGTTCCGGCACGCGCAGGAAGTGCGCGCGGTAATGCTTGAGCTCCGCGATTGAATCTCGAATGTCACCCAGCGCGAGATGGCTGGAGTGCTTGGTGAACCCCGGCAAGCCCGGAGCCCAGCGACGCTGCAATTCCTTCAACGTGCTCACATCCAGGTTGCGGTAGTGGAAGTATTGCTCGAGGCGCGGCATGTGCCGATGCAGGAAACGCCGATCCTGGCAGATGCTGTTGCCGCACATCGGTGAGGTATTCGCAGGCACGTGGAGGGTGAGAAACTTCAGCGCCTCGTTCTCTGCTTCTTCCAGCGTGTATCGGCTGGCGCGTACCCGGTCGCACAGACCAGACTGGCCATGCTGGCGGGTGTTCCACTCATCCATCATCGCGAGCACCACCTCGGGCTGGTGAATCGCGATGACCGGTCCTTCCACGGCGGTATCCAGCGCGGCGGACGTCACGATGAGCGCCATCTCGATGATGGTGTCACGTTCAGGATCCAGACCCGTCATCTCGAGGTCGATCCAGATGAGATTGTGCTCCGAATACTGCATGCCGGATTCCTCGGGTCGGTCAGTAGGCGCGTCGGCTCTGAATGGCGAGCGACAGGGTGGAACTGTCCACGTATTCGAGTTCACCGCCCATGGGCACCCCATAGGCAATGCGGGTGGCGGTCACTCCTGCGCGTTCAGCCAGGAGCTTCAAGTAGTGCGCGGTGGCTTCACCTTCCATGGTGGTACCGGTGGCAACGATGAGTTCGCGTACTTCGCCACCGGCAAGCCGCGCCTCGAGCAGATCGAGGCGCAGGCTCGCGGGCGAGATCCCATCGATCGGCGACAAACGCCCGAGCAGCACGAAGTAACGGCCCTTGAATTCCATGGCCTGCTCGATCGCCGCCACGTCGAGCGGTGACTCCACGACGCACAAGATGGAGGCATCACGCGCGGGCGAGGCGCAGATGCGGCATTCCTCGCTTTCGCTGAACGTACGGCAGTGGACGCAATGTCCCACCCGATCCATCGCATCCTCCAGCGCACGGGCGAGACGTCTGCCACCGTCGCGGTTGCGCTCTAGCAGGTGAAACGCCGCGCGCTGCGCGGACTTGGGGCCGATCCCCGGCAGGCATTGCAGGGCCCGCACCAGATCCTTGAGCACCTCGGTGGTCATAGGAATCCGCTCAGAAGGGCAGCTTGAATCCGGGCGGCAGATTCATGCCCTGCGCCATGCCGGCCATTTTTTCCGAGCTCATCCGCTCAACCTTGCGCACGGCATCGTTGACAGCGGCGGCTACCAGATCTTCCAGCATGGTCACGTCGTCCTGCAGCAGCATCGGATCGATCTTCACGGCCTTCACATCATGTCGCCCGTTCATGGTGATCTTGACCATGCCGGCGCCGGCTTCGCCCGTGATCTCCATCGTGGCGATCTCATCCTGCGCGCGCTTCAGATCCTCCTGCATGCGCTGGGCCTGTTTCATGAGGTTGCTCAAGGGACCTTTCATCTGGCTTGCTCCATTCCTCTTGCTGGGTGACGCGCCTTCATACG
>VGUA01000080.1 GCA_016874535.1 Gammaproteobacteria bacterium | reverse complement strand
GCCGGTCTTTATCCTCTATTGCGCCTTTCACCTGCTCAACCACCACAGCTTCGATATCGGCATCTTTCCCTGGATGACCATCGCCGCAAGCACACTCTTTTTTGATCCGGACTGGCCGCGCCGGCTACGGGCCGGAATCACACGCGCCCAACCGGGTGAGCCGCAATTCTCTCCCCTGCCGGCCGGTTCAAGGGGGTTCGCGCTTTTCGTCATCGGCTGGCTGATAGCACAGGCGCTGCTTCCGCTGCGCCACTACCTGTACCCTGGAGATGTCGCTTGGACCTATGAGGGACATCGTTTCGCCTGGCGCATGAAGCTGGTTGATCGCGAGCCGGTCGACCTCTTGGCTGTGATTCATTTGAGTGACAGTAACCTGATTGTCGTCAGCGACCTGTTCGCCATGCTGGATGAGGATGCGCACACGGTCGCCACGCGGCCGGATCTGGCTCTCCAGGCGGCACACCAGATGGCAGCCAAGGCGGCGAGTGAACTGGGGGAGCCGGTGAGTCGGGTGCATCTCTACAACCGCGTGATGTGGAACTTCCGTCCGTCCGCTTTCATGATCGACCCGCGGCAGAATCTTCTGGAAGTGCAGGATTCGATCTTCCCGGCGACGTGGCTCGTGCGCCAAAACACCGGCCAGCCCATGTCCTGGGAGGCTTTTGAGGCCTGGCGTGAACCTGACCTCGACGTGCGCGAGGTGCTCGACGCCACGGGCCTCGAAGCGTGGCCGCGTTGCAGATTGTCCGATCGCGAGGTGTTGTTCGTTCTCTGGGAATGCGAGGTGGCAAAAGGATGAGCGAGGATGCAATTCCGCCTGGTCCGTGGCTGGTTTACGACGGCGACTGCCCGTTCTGCAGCCGGTATGCGGATTACGTGGAAACCCTCGCGGCAGTACCCGGTTTGAAGTTGATCTCGGCGCGCGCACCGTGCCCCGAAGTCGTGGCGGCACTGGCTGCGGGCTTCGATCTTGATCGGGTCATGGTCTTGCGGCTCGAGGGGCGGTGGCTCGCCGGTGAGGCGGCGATGGCCGAACTCGCAGGCCGTGCTCGCAGACATCGCCTCTGGAACAGGCTGTATGCCCGCTTGCTGACCCTGCCGCTGTTTGGGGCGGCGTTCTATCGCGCGCTGGTTGCCGGCCGCCTGCTCACCCTGCGCCTGCTGGGACGTGGCCGCATCATGCGTTGATGAGTTGACTCGCCCGGGAGCTGTTCACCGGTACCAGATCCGGAGAGTCGGCTCTGAGCCCTTGTTGCGACGGGAAAGAATCCGGACACCGTCACCCTGCAAATCACCGGTTCCCGAGCCCAGATGGTTGGCGCTGCTCCAGCGGTGATCCTGAACCACCATGGAGGAGGCATTGCCGGCCTGCGCCCGCACGAAATCCGTCACATCCAGGAAACGATCCGCTGCGGCGGTTGAATTCACCCAAATCTGGCCAAGCAAGCGGGTCTGCGCGCGTGCATCCTCGACAACATTGTTTCCGATCCCGGTGCCGGCGCCGACATTCTGCTTGAGCACGGGCAGGGTCGCGAAAGTGGCGGAGGCTTCACGTCAGCTGTTGTCCAGAACCCCATAGACGTGCACTTGCACCGGTGTATTGAGACTTGCCGTGGAAGCACGCAGACGCAGCAGCACCCTTTTGGCGGTTGCAGGCGAGCTGGCCAGCGGAAATTTCAAAACACCAAGACGGCGACCATTCTGTGTGCCGTCCGTGCCCACCGTCAGGCTGGTTTTCCCGGCGCCCGTCAGCGTGCGGGCGTTGCCATCCGCCAATTCGCTATTTTCGCTGGCGACAACCAAGGTGGGAGATGCGGTGCTCGGTGTCACGGTAACCAGCCAGACTGACTGGGCCGGCATGACAGCGGAAGGTACCTTGCCGCTGGCAACTTTGGTGACTGTCTTGACAGCCCCCTTGATCTGACTGCTCACCTCTTCAACCGTGACCAGGCTTCCGTTTGCATATCCCAGAGGCCCGACGTTGAAGTCCAGTGTCCGCGAGGAGATCGACTTGTTGGCCACGAAGACGTGAAGACTCCCTGCTGGATGGCGGGTTGCCAGCGCCCAGACATCGGCCGGCGCACCGGTGGTGGCATGAACCGGGCGCGCGCCGTCTGCCGCCTTGATGAACAGTCGGTATATCTCAGCCGTGGAGGCAGCTCCGCCGTAGGGACGCAGGTGAAGGGAATTGTCCACATAGTGGGTCCCGTTCTTGGCGACCGGATAATTGCCGTCGTTGCGGGTCATTCCGAATTTGAACAGGTAGAGCTGGCGTGCGCCGGCCAAGGCCACCAGACTCGCGCCCAGGGACGCATAGTCTTCAGGTGTATCAGCATGGTTGCTGCGGCCGTCGTAGCTTGCGCCGGTGCGTGCATTGAATTCCGTCAGCGCCAGCGGGAACGGCGTCTCGCCGGGCATATCGCGGGCTATGTCCTGGCTCAGCTCGTTGAAATCATCGATATAGCCAGAGGAAGTGCCCGAATCGCGCTGCAGGGTGGTGTATTTCTGGTAGTTGTAGAGATGGAAGTTGAGCCAGTCCGAGGGAGCGCTTCCATCGAGTCGCACATGCCTTTCGCTGACTGCCAGTCGTCCCCAGTAATCCCCGGTTCCTTGCGGGTCGTCGTACTTGGTCGCGCCATTGGCGGTGTTTGGCGCGAACACCTGCACCGCGAGTTGCCTGTTTCAGCTCTCGTTGACGTCCGCAACCGCCGCCTGCACGGCATCGCTGCCAATCTTCACGCGCAGCCACCAGTCTTCGGGAGAAATTGCGGTCGACCAGTTGTTCGGCCCGTTGAAAAGGCCATAACGGGCGACTCCGTAGGTGCTCGCCAGATAGAAGGCCTGTGCGTAATAGTGCTGCCAGATTTCCCACAGGCCGGCCCAGTCCGAGGGGCCATTGAGTGGAAAGCGGGAGGGCGAGCAGGTGATGTTCGCCAGGATCGCCACTCCCTGTTCTCGCAGCAGTGAAAAGGCGGTATCGATTGCGAAGGTATTGTTGCCGCTGGTGTCTACGCGCGAATACGCGCTCTTGAACTTCGACCAATCGACATAGGTATTCCCCAGCAACCCTGAATCCGCCTTCACATGCGCGCGCAGGGCCTGTTTGCGGGCGGCGAACCCTTGAGCATCACCTACCCCGTCGCCCACCGGCGCGAGATCATCCTGCGCTTCCACGTGCGAGGCGCTGATGAACACTCGCGCACCCTTGGCACCGGTGTAGCGCCAGAAATCCCCGGCATTCGAGCCCTCCACCATATGGGCGAGGTTGTAGCCCAACACCTCCGGGGTCTGGCCCGAGGGACTGGTGGCAATCTGCAGGGTCTCCGCAGAGACCGCCACAGAAGTCGCCACGGCAAATATCGCGGGCGCGAGAACGGCGAGGGCTTTCATGACCTGGGATTCGTCCGGAAATTTGATGGCCGCGAGGATAGGGCGCCCTGACCGGGGACGAACGTTCCCTTAGTCAAAGTTAACGGACCGTTTGCCTGCAGCCGGCCCTCAGGGTGTGCTCAGATAATCCACTGCAAGCTGGGCCAGTGCATGAACACCTGTGCCGAGCGCCGCCTCATTCACCTTGAACAGCGGCGAGTGATTGGCGGCTGCCTTGCCGGCGGCAACGCCATCCTCGTTGATTCCCAGGAAGAAGAAGAGGCCGGGGATCTCCCGCTGGTAATACGAGAAATCCTCCGCCGCCATGATGAGAGGAATCTCCTGCACCTTGCCCGGGGCAGCTTTTTCCAGGGACGGAAGCATTCGCCGTGTCAGCTCCGGATCGTTCCAGGTCACCACGGTCTGCTCATGGATGTGGACCTCCGCCGTCGCACCCGCGGCGGTCGCAATTGCCTCCGTCGTGCGGGTGAGGCGTTGATGGGCCTCGGCGCGCACGCCTTCATCGAAATTGCGCAAGGTGCCCTGCATCTCCACTTCATCGGGGATGATGTTGTTGCGAACGCCGCCGTGGATGCTGCCGATGGTGATAACCGAAGGCGATTTCGTCACATCCAGCTGCCGACTGGGAATGAGCTGCAGCGCGGTCATGATTTCGGCAGATACGATGATCGGATCCACCCCGGCCCAAGGCGAGGAGCCGTGGGTCTGGCGCCCTTTCACACGGATCTGCAGGCGGTCGGAGGCCGCCATCGTGCCCCGTAGACGGTAGCCGAGAGTGCCGGCTTCTGCGGGCCAAACATGCAGCCCGAAAATCGCCGAGGGTTGATGCGCCAGTTTAAGCAGACCCTCCTTCAACATCAGGCGCGCGCCACCTTCTTCCCCGGGTGGCGCACCTTCCTCCGAGGGCTGGAACACGAACACCACCGTGCCCGGCAACTCCTTGCGCAGGCTGCTCAGCACACTGGCGACGCCCATGAGCATGGCGGTGTGGGCGTCGTGTCCGCAGGCGTGCATGGCCGGGACTTGCTGCCCGTTGTATTCGGCGGTGACGGTGGATGCGAACGGCAGACCTGCGGGCTCCTGCACCGGCAGCGCGTCCATGTCGGCGCGCAGGGCGACGACCGGCCCCGGCCTGGCACCCTTGAGGACGCCCACCACGCCCGTGTGCGCCACTTTCGTGTGGATCTCATCGAGCCCCAGGGCCTCGAGATGCCGGGCGACTTTTTCGGCGGTCCGGAATTCGCGGTTGGAGAGCTCGGGATGGGCATGGAAGTCGCGTCGCCAGGCGATGACGTCCGCCGTGACTGCTGCGGTGGCACTGGCGAGTGTCGCGTCGAGCTCCGTGGCATGAGCCAGCGGGAACAGGGTGCAGAGCAGAGTGCACAACATCCCCGCAGCTGTGCGCCTTTGCGCCGTTCTGCCGGGCCCGCTCATCTTGCCACCCATCCCCCGCAGACCGGAAAGACCTGACCGACGAAACAGGCGGCGGCATCACTGCAAAGATAGGCGGCGAACTCCGCATCCTCATCCGCATGAACCAGCCGGCCGAGGGGAACCTCGCGGGCCAGACGTGCCTGGAAACGCGGATCGGCCTGCACCTCGGGCGGAAAGTAGGTTGGATTCTCCACAAAGTTCTGGGCAATGGCGTTCACCTGAATTCCGGCAGGGGCGAGTTCCACGCCCACCGCTTGGGTCCAGGCCAGCTGCGCGCCGCGCGCCGCGCTGTAGGTGGAGGTGCGTTTCATGCCGCGCAGGGCGGAGGCGCTGCCCATGACCAGAATTCTGCCCTTGCCTCGCGCCTTCATGGCAGGCACTGCCGCCCTGGCGAGTCGCGGCAGGGGATGCACCAGGGCATTGAACACGCTCTCCCACTCTTCATCAGCCACCTGATCCACGGCCGTCGCAGGCGCGGCAATGGCGAGGTTGGCAACCAGTACATCAAGGGCGCCGACCCGCGCGAGCAGGGCATCCACTTCCGTCCGATCATGCAGGGCACCGTGATCGGCAATGACCTCGGCGCCGCGCGCAGAGAGGACCTTGCACAGAGTAGGGCCCATGAAGGCATCAGCCTGAGTCACCAGGATGCGTTTGCCGTCCAGCATGCGAGTCTCCCGCGGGATTGTTGTGGTACGCGGGATGGTACGCCAAGCCGGTGGCGAATTCGTCCGGGCTCTTTCAAGACCTGTGTCGGCCAGCCGCTATGCAAGGCATGGACACCGAAAATCACGCGCTCGCCGCCCCGGAACTCTGTGTGGTGGTACTGGCCACGGATGGAGATCCGAGACTGGTGGAAGCCATTCGTTCCCTGCAGGCGCAGGACGTGCCGCTGGAAATCGTGCTGGTCAACTCTGGTGGAGGCAGGCCGCAGGAACTCCTCGCGCGTCACGGGATCGACATCCCGGTGGTCGATCTGTCCCAACGCGTTTTCGTGGGAGCTGCGCGCAATCTCGGTATCCGCGCCACCCGCGCACCGTGTGTCGCATTCCTCGCCGCCGACTGTCGGGCGCGCGCCGGATGGGCGCGCAAGCGGCTGGAACTCCATCGTGCGGGCCACATGGCGGTGGCCAGTGCCATGGTGAACAGCGCACCGCGCAGCCTCGTGAGTACTGCCTATCATCTGGTGCTGTTCATGCGCAGGCTGCCAGGCCTGCCCGAGCAGCATGCAATTCGATTCGGCGCCTCGTTTAGACGCGAGATTTTCGAGTGCTGCGGCCTCTTCGCAGAGGACATGCGTTCGGGCGAGGACTCTGACTTCCTGACACGCTTGCCGAAATCCGCAACGCCGACCTGGTGTCCCGAAATACAGACGGAGCACGACAACGGCATCGGCTTCCTGCGGGCCCTGGGCGAGATGTTCAGCCGGGGCCGTCGTTATGCGTGTGAGGCTGCACGGGTGAAGGGAGTGACGCGCTGGGAGATCCTGCGCCACAGTGCGTGGGATCTGCGGCGCGTCCGCTGGTATGCAGGCACCGGCCTCGACGAGGAAGAGTTGAGGATTGCGAGGCGTGCGATGCCTTTCTTCCGCTGTCTGATGCTGGCCCGCATGGCGGGGGTCTTGATGGCCAGGATTCCAGCACGCCAACCGGCTCCCGCCGTAGTGCTCGGCGCATGATCCTGCACAGTGCGCCTCGCTGGAACGCGTGGTGGCGCCGAATCACCCAACGGCCCCGCGTGATTGCCGTGTTTTCCTTTCGCTACGATCATCATCTGGTACCGGATCTGATCGAGAACATCCGGCCTCTGGTCGATGGCTGGGTCGCTTTTGATGATCGCAAAAGCTCGGGCGTGATGAGCAATGAACCGGCACGGCGTGCGGCCCTGCTGGAGGCAGCGTCTGCGTGGCGACCGGACTGGATACTCGGAATAGACCCCGATGAACGCCTGGAACGCGGGGCACCCGAGCGGCTTGCACCCAAACTGCGTGCAGAAGGGCTCGTGGCCTATGGCTTCAAGCTGCGCGAGATGTACACCCCCGACAGCTACCGCACGGATGGACTCTGGGGCGGCAAGATCCGTTTCAATCTGTTCAGGCCTCCACCGCACTCCCACCCGGAGATGGCCGACTGGCATGGCCGCTGGTATCCGCGCGATGCGGGCTACCGCACCGAAATCGTGGATGTGAATCTCTACCATCTGAAGATGATCACGCCGGAGCGGCGGGTGGCGCGGGCTGCGCTCTATGAGGCGCTCGATCCCGACCATCGCTTTCAGAAGATAGGTTATGACTATCTCGCCGACGATCGTGGCCTGCAGCTGGAGACCATCCCCAAAGGGCGGGGCTATCACCCTCGGCACCGTGAGGATGGTGGTCTGTGGATGCCGGAGCCGACCAGCCTGCGTTCCTGAAAGGGCTGCGCGCGCCTCGCGCTCAAAACAGCGAGTGATCGCTGCGTGATTCGGCTCCCGGGCCAGCCAGAAGCGCGGCATGGTAATCCACCAGCAGATCATGTCCGGTGGAGGGCGTAGCCTCCGCATCCGGACATTGACGCTCCTCATCCCATACCAGCATGGATTCCGTCGCGTAGTAGTGCGCGATGCGCGCGAATTCGGCCGCGTCCTTGAACCGCGGCAGCAGCCATCCGGCACAGCCCAGTGCCCAAATGGCAAATTCGATGATGCCCAACGGCACCTGGCGGAAACGGGCAGGACGACCGAGCAAGGCAAAGATCTGCTCTCCCTGTTCCCGGGGCGTGAGGGCAGGGCCCTGCCCCCCGACCGGCAGGATGCGGTTACGGCGGGCGGGATCTTCCAGGCATTCGGCAAGATAGTTCGCGAGGTCTCGATCACTGATGGGCTTGCAGGCGGTCAGCCGCCCATTCCCGAAAAGCAGATAAGGCTTGCCAGCTTTGACCCGCGCCACCTGGCCGGACAGCGATTTGAAAAAAGCGGTGGGACGGACGATCGAATACGCTATGCCGGAGTTCATCAGCGCGTTCTCGAACGCGAGCTTCGCCTGTTGAAAGGCGAGTCGCGGCTTCTGCACGCAGAGCGCCGAGAGCAGTACGAAATGGCTGGCACCCGCCGCTTGGGCCGCAGACAGCACATTCAGGTGGGCCGCATGATCGATGGCCCAGGCGTCTGCCGGAGCGCCGGTACGCGAAGCGAGGCAGGACACTACGGCACCGAAGGATTCCCCGCGCAGACCGTCCTGCACGAGTGACGCAGAATCATCCACGCGAGCCACCCGCAAGTCCGCGCCGGGCAGATGTCGGGACAACTCTTCGACTGACAAATTGCCGCGGAACCCTGCGCGAGCCCGCACGATGCAGACCACTTCATGGCCTCTGGCGAGCAACGCGCGGGTCGTCGCCTGGCCGATGGTCCCGGTGGCGCCGAACATCAGGATGCGGCGCCTCGTCATGGCTTCAAGGCGCGTTACCGGCGTGCCGGCTGTCGCGGAATTCCGCCGGCGTGGTGCCGAACCAGCGTCGGAAGGCTTTGCGAAAGCTGGCTGCATCCGTGTAACCAAGTCGGGTGGCGATGTCCTGGACCCGTTGCACGGGATTGTCCAGCAGTTCACGGGCGCGAGTTTTCAGGAGGTTGTCGCACAGCTGCTGGAAGTTGGTATCCAGCGCGCGCAGGCGCCTGATGAGCGTGCGCGGCGAGACATGCATCTGCGCGGCGACCTGGGCCAGGGTCGGTTGCGCATCAGGCGTTTGGAGCTCCAGGGCATCGATCAGCAGTCGCCGGATCCGGGTCAGCAGATGCTGATCGTCGCCGCGCTGACACTGCGTCTCACAGCGTGCGAGTGCGCCCTTCCATGCGCCGGGGTCGAAGTCGACATTGGCAATCGAGCGCCAGGCGAGCGGAATGAGCAACGCATTGCCCGCACGGTCAAAACTCACCGGGCAATCGAACCAGCGCGCGTAGACCGCGGGCTCCAACGGGCACGGGTAGGCAAGCTCCAGCCGGGCTGCGGTGGCAGGACCGTGGCGCATCACGCGCACATATTCATGCATCACGATCAGCGGCACCTCGATCAGCATGTGGCTCACCGGACCGAGATCGATGAGGGGTTTCACTTCGCAGCGAAAGAAATCGCCTTGCACGCGACCGGACCATTCGAGATACGGGATACGGCTCGGCATGTAGTGGATGAAGGTGTCGAGGCCCTCACCGAGGGTGGGAGCGGTCAGCCAAGCCAGGCTCACGGCGCCGTGGAAGTTTTCCGCCATGCGCCGCCCCCACTGCAGGTGCCAATCCGGCGACTCGCGCAGCGGCAGCACATTCCGGATGCAGCGCAGGTGCTGCTCAACCGTGACTGGCTGGGCGTAGCCGGCCAGAGCATCGGGTGCGATGCCGGTGCCCGACGTGATCTGCGCCAAATCCCCGAATTCCTGCGCCAGCAGCCGCACGTAGGTATTGGGGATGAGGATGCGATTGATCCAGCTCAAGTCCATAAGGGGGTGTCACAAAAGTACCCCTTCATTGTCACCAACGACGCCTCCTCGTCAATCGGTGCAGGTCGATACTCCGACCCCGACATCATCACAAAGCGCCCATCTTGAGGCGCATCAATGCGAGGTCCTACATGCAGAACACAGCCACCCTCAACAAGAGCACGACCAGCCGGGGCGCCGGTGCGGCGCTCGATTACGACGCGATCGTTGTGGGTGCCGGCTTCGCCGGCATGTATCAGCTCCATCGCCTGCGCGAGATGGGGCTCAAGGTGAAGGTTTTCGACGCGGCGACCCAGGTAGGGGGCACGTGGTACTGGAACTGCTATCCCGGTGCCCGCGTGGATTCCCAGTCCTACATCTACCAGTACTGGTTTTCCGAGGCGCTGCTGAAGGAATGGAACCGGAGCGAGCGCTTCCCATGCCAGGCAGAAACCGAGCGCTATCTCAATTTCGTGGCCGACAAGCTCGACCTGCGCAAGGACATCCAGTTCAGCACCCGCGTGACTTCCGCCGAATGGGATGAGGCGCGCCTGTGCTGGACGGTCGTTACGGATCGCGGAGACAAGCTCACCACGGAGTTCCTCATCAGCTGCACCGGCATGCTCTCGGCGCCGCAGGTGCCGCCCTTCCCGGGACACGAGAAATTCAAGGGCATCATCGCGCACACGGCGAGATATCCGCGTGAGGGCCTCGACCTTGCGGGCAAGCGCGTTGGAGTGGTGGGGACTGGCGCCACCGGTATCCGGGTCATCCAGACCATTGCGAGCCAGGTTGGTGAACTCAAGGTCTTCCAGCGCACCCCGCAGTACGCCGTGCCCATGCGCAATGTGCGCTATGACGACAAGGCACGCGCTGAATGGCGAGCCCGTTACCCTGAACTCAAGAAGCGGGTGCATGGCACCTTCGCCGGATTCGACTACGACTTCGAGCCGGTGAAATACAGCGAGCTCACGCCGGAGCAGCGCAAGGCCGAGCTCGAGAAGCTGTGGGCGGACGGCTCACTCAGCTTCTGGATTGGTGGCTTCCAGGAAATGTTCTTTGACCAGGCCATCAACGACGAAATCTCCGAATTCGTCCGCGGCAAGATTCGTGCGCGCGTGAAGGATCCCGTGGTGGCCGAGAAAGTCGTGCCGCGCAGCTACGGTTTCGGCACCTATCGCGTGCCGCTGGAGACGGGCTATTACGACGTCTACAACCGCGACAACGTGGAGCTCGTGGACGTACATGAAACCCCCATCGAATGTTTCACCGAAAAAGGCCTCAAGGTGGGCGGACGCGAATATGAACTGGACGTGGTGATCCTCGCGACCGGATTTGATGCCGGCACCGGCTCACTCACCCGCATGGGGATTCGCGGGCGCGGCGGCCAATCACTGACGGAGATGTGGAGTCACGATATCCGCTCGACCCCTTGGCCTGCAGATCCATGGTTTCCCGAACCTGTTCACTGTCGCCGGTCCGCTCGCACCCTCGACCGCCTTCTGCAACATGGCGACCTGCCTGCAGCAGCAGGTGGAATGGATCAGCGATGCGGTGGGCTACCTGCGCGGCCACGGCAAACACAGCATGGAGCCCACCAAGGCACGTGAGGATGCCTGGGTTTCCCATCACGACGAAGTCGCCAACTCCACGCTCATGATGCGCACCAACTCCTGGTACACCGGCGCCAACATCGAGGGCAAGCCGCGTCGTCTGCTGTCCTACATCGGGGGCGTAGGTGCTTACCGGCAGTTCTGCGATGAGATCAAGGCGAAGGAGTACGAGGGCTTCGCGCTGGCCTGAGTGCCGCCCCCGCAGTTATGCTGGACCAACACCAGCCTGACCGCGCGGGATCATCAAATGTTGGAGATCGACGGCGTTCCATTCGAGGAGGCTGGCATCGCCCGCCTGCAAGCAGCCCTGCTGCGCGGTGAGGTGACGGCGGAACGGCTGGTTGAAGCCAGTCTCGCAAGAATCGAGGCCTGCGATCAGCAGGGTCCCACCCTGAATGCGGTGGTGACCCTGAACCCACGCGCTTCAGACCTGGCGCGTGAACTCGACCAGCGTCTCGCAAGGGGAGGCGCACTCTCAGGGCCCCTGCACGGCATTCCGGTGGTGGTGAAGGATTGCCTCGAAACCACCGACTTGCCGACCTCTTTCGGCTCCAGTGTCTTCGCCGACTATCTGGCCGAACGCGATGCGACCGTCATCCGCAAGTTGTGGGAAGCGGGTGCGGTGCTCGTCGCCAAGACCACGCTGCCCGACTGGGCGACTTCCTGGTTTGGGTACTCCTCGCGCAGCGGTGAGACCCGCAATCCCTACGACCTCGCCCGGGATCCCGGTGGTTCAAGCAGCGGCACCGGGGCGGCCGTCGCCGCAGGCTACGCACCCGTTGGACTTGGCACGGATTGCGGCGGATCGGTGCGCGTGCCGGCCTCTTTCTGCAATCTTGTGGGCATCCGTTCCACGCCCGGCGTCATCAGCCGCGCCGGCTGTAATCCGCTGGTAGGGGCCCAGGACACCATCGGGCCCATGGCGCGCAGTGTCAGCGATGCGGGGCGGGTCTTTGATGTGCTGGCGGGGTTCGATGCCGAGGACTCGCTGACCTCAGCCTGGTCCATCGCAAAGCCTCCGCGCAGCTATCTCGATGCCTTGAACGCGAACGGACTGGCGCACAAGAAAATAGGTGTGTTGCGCAATGCCTTTGGCTCATCGAGCGATCCCCACGCGGCACCCGTCAATGCGGTCATGGCGCGTGCGCTGCACGAACTTCAGGCGGGTGGCGCCACGCTGATCGATGTCGAGTTGCCGGATCTCGGCGGCTGGCTTGAGCGCACCTCGCTTTATCTGTTGCGATCTCGGTATGACATTGATGCCTTCCTGGCGGCGCGGCCTCAAGCGCCTGCTCGCACGGTGGAAGAGATCGTGTCTTCCGGGCGCTACCACCCGATGCTTGATCTGCTCGAAGGTATTGCGCGCGGGCCCGTCCATCCGCAGCACGATCCGGCCTACTATCCGGCATGGGTTGCACGCGAAGAATTCATGCGCGCCGTGGTCAACCTCATGGATGTGCATGGCGTGGACGTCATGGTCTATCCCACCGTTCAGGTGGTCCCGCCCACCCGCAAGGATTGCGATTCGGGAGTCTGGTCCACCCTGAATTTCCCAACCAACACCCTGATTGCATCGCAGACATGGATGCCGGCGATGAGCGTGCCGGCTGGCGCTGCGCCAGGCGGTTTACCGGTAGGGATGGAGATTCTGGCCCGCCCCGGTGATGAGCCCGGTCTTTTTCAGGTGGGGTATGCCTTCGAGCAAGTGAGAGGGCATCGCTTTTCGCCGGGGCTGCCAGCCCCGGCATGAGGCTCGGGCGTCCAGCAGTGCGCTGGACTCGGTCAGACAATCACCCCTTCAGCTTGCCGCTCATAAAGTCGTCGATGGTTGCGGTGGCGAGCACCTTGCCGTCGCGATCCATCACGTCGAACAGCTTGCCGCCCTCGGCCGCCTGACAGCTGAAGAAGACCACGGCTCCGGTGGGACCACCGGATTCCATGTGCACGTCTCCACCTTGGTTGCGCGAAAAGAATCCCGGCTTTCGCACCTTGTGGATGGTCTCGGTGTCGCTCGTCTCAACCACATGATGCTCACCCTCCAGCACCAAGGTGGTGGTGGGGCCGAGATGACGGTGGTAATGGCAGTAGGCGTTCGGTCCCCATTTGCCGAGAAAGTCGATCTGGCCTGTCTCCGGCTGC
>VGUA01000079.1 GCA_016874535.1 Gammaproteobacteria bacterium | reverse complement strand
TTCAATGGCAGCACGGCTGTTCTACCGCACACGTCTCATTGAAGACACCGCAACCTCCACCACCCGTGGCGCTCACCAAGGCTATGGCGAATTCGAGGGGCGCGCCCGCGGGCGCGAGGATGCACCCGTGACGGCACCATTGTCCGGCCTCCCCTGCTGCTGGTATCGCTTCCGGGTGGAGGAGCTCCGGCATTCCCGTGACAGCAAGGGTCACTCCCACAGCCGTTGGGAGGTGATCCAGCGCGGAGAGAGCGACCAGACCTTCTGGCTGGAAGATCATACCGGCCGCATCGCGGTCGACCCCAGTGGGCGCGGAGATGCACCCCCGCCACCGTGATGTCTGGCAGTCGCGCGCGGCGCTCTCGGGCATCAATCTCGCAACCCCCTTTTCAGGGATTTCTTTGCCAGCCATGCGGGTAACAGGCGCTATCGGTTCACCGAAGAGCGCATCAATCGTGATGATCCGCTCTATGCACTCGGCTTCCTGACCAATCTTGGGAGTCATGTGCCCCAACCCGACATGGACCACGCGGCCGCTGACCTCTTGCGCCAGTGGAAGTCCGATCGGGCGGCACTCATTGCCCGCTTCGACACCGACCGTGACGGGCAGATCAGCCAGGACGAATGGGAACACGCGCGGCAGCAGGCACGGGTTGAGGCCGGGGCCTCGGCCGTGATGGCGGAATCCGGGCCGCAGGAGGGAGTGAATCTCCTCGCGCGGCCTCCAGCCGGCGGGCTGCCCTACATTCTCTCGGGCTGGTCACAGGCGGAACTGTTGCGCAAGAAACGCTGGAAACTCCTCGCCTACAGCGGCCTGTTCTTTCTGGCCGGCGGCCTCGCCGCATGGATATACCAGGTCAGATTCATCGGCTGATCTGCTTATAACAGCCTGCTCCCCGGGCCCGGTTGGGTGCTCGACCAACACCTGCTAGGCTGCAATTCTCTCAAGCGTCCCGGGGGTTCCATGTCGGTCAAGCACTTCGTCAAGTACGAACCCCAGGAAAAGCCACCCCACGTGCTTGCGGCGGGCTTGGGTGCGCAAATCGTGGTTCTCATCGTGACCGGCATCATGGTCACCCCACTGGTGGTGGCCCGCGCTGCCAACCTGGACGCCGCCAGCTCGACCTGGCTGGTGTTTGCGGCACTCATTGCCGCAGGTGCTTCCACCTGGCTGCAGATCAGCCGGCTCGGCATCATCGGGGGCGGTTTCGTGCTGTTCGTGGGGTCCAACGTGGCCTTCGTCTCCGTCTCCGTGAGCGCCATTGGGGCGGGAGGCCTTCCGCTGCTCGCCTCGCTGGTCTGTGCCGCCTCCCTGGCAACCTTCCTGTTCACGGCGAAGATGGGCGCCCTACGTCGGGTCCTGACGCCGGCCGTGGGTGGCACCGTGCTCATGCTGATGGCGCTGAGCGTGGCCCCTGTGGTGTGGAACATGTTCAAGAAAGTCCCCCCGGAATTCGCCGGCACGACCATCCCGCCCATCATTCTCATCTCGACCCTCCTGCCCATCGTGGTTGTCTCCTTGTTTGCCCGGGACATGCTGCGCCTGTGGGCGCCGTTGATTGGCGTGGTGGTAGGCTCGACAGTGGCCTGGCAGTACGGGCTGGTGGATCTCGCACCCGTTGCAGCGGCGCCTTGGATCGGGATGCCCGTCGGGCACTGGCCCGGTGTGTCCTTGGCACTCGGTGAGACGTTCTGGGCACTGCTACCGGCCTTTGTGCTGATCACGATGGTGGGGTGCATCGAGACCTACGCGGACGGTCTCGCAGTCCAGCGGACTTCGTTCCGGGAACCCCGTCCCATAGATTTCCGCTCGGTCCAGGGAGCGATCAATGCGGACGGGGTGGGCAGCTTCTTCGCGGGGCTGCTCGGCACGGTGCCCAACACCGTCTATTCCATGAGCGTCGGCATCATGGAGCTGACTCGCGTGGCCGCCCGACGGGTGGGCGCCTGGGGCGGGTTGTTCCTCATCCTGCTTGCCTTCTCGCCGAAGATCGGCGCCGTCGTCGCGGCGATGCCCAGCCCGGTGGCCGGGGGATACCTGCTCATGGTGCTGGTGCTGCTGTTCGGGCACGGCGTGCGCATGGTGACCGAGGAGCCCTTGAGCTTTGAGGCAGGTGTCGCGGTCTGCCTCGGCTTCTGGGTGGGTGTGGGCTTCCAGGGTGGATTTCTCTTCAATGAGCTCATGCCTGAATGGGCGAAGCTCTTTCTTTCCAACGGCACCACCTCTGGTGGACTCACGGCCATCATCCTGATGGGCCTCATATCGCTCAAGAACCGCACTCGGGACAAGTTGAGCGTGCCGCTGGAAATCGGGGCGCTGGGACAGATCAAGCCCTTGGTGCAGGGCTTCTGCACTCGACTCGGCTGGGATGAGCAGGCTTCCAACCGGTTGATGCTGGTGGCGGAGGAGTCCCTGCTCTTCCTGCTGGAGAATCAGTCACGAGGGGGAGAGACAGCGGCCGGTGCGAAGACACAGCTGCATGTGCGCATACGGGACGTGGAACATGAGGCTGAGCTGGAGTACGTCTCCGCGCCCGCGAGCGTCAATGTGGAGTCGGCGTTGATGGCCGTTTCGGCTGACAGCGAGCACGAGGCTTCGCTGGAAGAGGAACTTTCACTGCGGCTGCTGCGTGGCATGACGCGGGAGCTCAAGCACCTGCAATATCACGGCACGGATTACCTGCTCATGCGAGTGGACAGCAGCGCCTGATCCCGGTGATCTCAGTGATCTCGGCCGTGCGCCAGCAGGCCGTGGCACACGCAGAGGCTCCTGATGAGGCGCACGACGCTCTCCGGATCTTCCTCATGGGCGAGATGGCCCAGGCCTTTGAGGTGATGAAGCGCGGCGCGGCGCAGTAGCGCCGCCACCTCGGCTGCCTGGCGTGGCAGCACGGCAAGATCATTCTCGCCCACAACCAGTTCCAGCGGCGGGGCAAGTCCTGGCAGGTCGCGCACAAACCGCGAGAGATCCCAGCGCGCCATCATGTCCAGCGTTGCCGCGACATGCGGGGGATGCGTCGCCAGTTTCTGATACAGCGCAACGCCCTCGGCATCCAGGTGTGAGCCCGTGCCGGCGATTAGTCTCTGCATCGCACGGGTGTCGCTGGCACGCCAGGCACACAATCGTGGTAGAAGGCCACTGGCAGCAGTGATCTTGGCCAGCGGCGAAAAAAACATCCCCCGCAATCCGGGCAGCGGCAGCAAGGCCCCGTTGAGCGCGATCACCAAGGCAGGTGACAGCCTGCCCCACAGACACATCGCAACGATAATCGCCGCCCCGGCCGAGTGACCTACTGCCACCTGCGGGCGTAATTCGAGGCTTTCGAGCAGGGCATCCAGCGCGGAGGCCATGCCTGGCAGGGACATGCCCGCGGAAATTGCCGGGCGCGATGACAGGCCGTGGCCGGGCAAATCCACGGCCACCACGGTGAAGTCCTGCGCCAGCAAAGGGAACAGCCTGCGCCATGAATGAGTGGACGCGCCGGCACCGTGCACCAACAGCATGACCGGACCTTTACCCTGAATCTGCAGGTGCCAGCGCACCCCTGCCGCAGACACCCATCGGCTGGGCGCCGCGTGCGGCCAGGGCAGAGAGTCGCGTCGCCAGACGCCCGGGGCCATAGGCTTCAGGGTCCGGGCCGCTCCGGAGTCGAAGCCGCGAGATCGCGATGCAGGGCTTCGGCCAGCAGCAATGGCCGGGCGACCGCTGGCCCAGTGGAGACACGAATCGTCCGGCCCCGTCGGGAGGCGCGACCAAGGCCTCGATCCGGCACCGCCTGCCGGCGCGAACGCAGGCCCATGGACCACAACGCATCCACCGGAAAGGGAATCACCATGCACCAGTGTTCCAGCACCGCGAGAAAGAGCAGGCAGCTCACCAGGAGTACGCCGGTGAAACCGAAGTGGTCGATGTCGGCCGCCGGCATGCGCAGAAGCATCAGGGTCAGGATGATGGTGGCGAGCGAAACTGCGAACGGGAAGAAGCCGTTCATTGGCGCCCGCCGGAAATAGCTTTCCAGATAGCGGAGATGCTCAGGCAGGAATGCCTCGGAGAGATTTCTCACTCCAAGGAACACGTTGAGCTTGGCACTCGTGCGCATCACCCACAGCACGAGGTAGGTCCAAAGTCCAACCTGGTTGGACTCGCGCCAAGTCACGGTGAGCACGAGCAGTCCACCGAGCAGCAGCGCAAGTTCGTGGTAGAGCAGCGTGCCCAGGGCCGCACGGAAACGGCGCCAGCTGCGTGCGCTTTCATCGCAAGCCCTTTTCCGCGGACCGGTGATGAATCCCATCAGGAAACTCATTTCCAGCCAGCCCCACACAACCAGCGCGCTGCCGAAAGCCAGGTAGGCGGCCAGCGTGTCACGGCTGTCCGCAGACCACGCCAGCCCCACCAGAGCGATGAGCATGGCCACGGTCGCTTGGCGCATGCTGCGCGCATAGGTGGCGCGGGGGAGCCCATCGAGATGGAGGATGAGGGCGGTCCCGGCCCACCATGCCAGCACCACGAACAGCACCGGCAGAAGGTAGTTCACCATATGCGGGGATTCGTCGGGCTCACCACGAGGGAGCCAGTCTCGTCTGCCGTGGAAGCTCGTGGTGATGGACAGGAATGCAGTACAGGTGGACGAAAGTCGCCACCGCCCTGAGGCTAAACCATGCCCGCTTCACCGTACCGCGCACACCACCCTGCTTTTTTGCAGCATCGACGCCACGCGAGATTGCCAGCAGTCTTTCCAGAGCAGCCCGGAACGCGGGGTTGTCCGTATCGACGGTCAGCGGAAACACCTGGCGGGTGATTTCGGAGGTGATGTCGAAAACCTTGTAGTCGTAGGTGGTGGCGTCCATACCCAGAGCCTTGTAGATCTCCGGGCGGGTGTGATCGCGCACATACATGGTGGCGTAGACTGCCAGCACGAAGAACTTTATCCAGAGCTTGTTCAGACCACTGAGCAGATGCGGGTTGGCGCGCATGATCAGGGCGAATGCCTCGCCGTGACGGAATTCATCATTGCACCATTGTTCGAACCAGCGAAAGATGGGGTGGAAACGCCGTTCGGGGTGACGTTCGAACTGGCGGAATATCGTGATGTACCGTGCATAGCCGATCTTTTCGGAAAGATAGGTCGCGTAATAGATGAATTTGGGCTTGAAGTAGGTGTACTTCTTCTGCTTTGCCAGCTGGTTGAGATCGATGGCACGCCCGTAGTCCTTGAGTGCCCGGTTGATGAATCCCGCATGGCGGGCTTCATCCCGACTCATGAAGGAAAACAGTTCACGCATGTCGGGATTCTTGATTGCCTTCCTGATCTCGGCATACAGGATGCAGCCGGAATACTCGGAGGTGCAGGAGCTGACCATGAAATCGATCAGTTCATCCTGCAGGGCAGGTGGCAGTTCCTTGATTTCCTGCAGGAAAGCTTCATCGCGGGCAAAGTGATTGCGGTTACCATCGCGCCGAAACTCGTCCATCATGGCTTCCCACTCGTGGCGGACCGGGCTGATGTCCAACGCATCGATGGCCTTCAGATCCGTGGTGTAGAAACGTGGCGTGAGCATGTCCTCTTCCTGGGCCTTGAGGGTGGAGTTCGTGCTGATCCCTGCGGTCTGTGCTCTGCTCATGAGGTTTCTCCTGGATGCTCCCGTCCGCAGTACTCAAGTACCGGGCGCAGGATTGATAAGGGCATGAAATTCGGCGCGGTTGGTCGGGCCGAAGGATTCCAGCGAAATGAGTCGTCCGGTGGCGGGATCCTCGAGTTCCAGCCGGCCGTCGTTCCTCTGGATGAGGCGGAACACCTCGGAGGAACCAACCCCGCGCGCCTTGCGATCTCGCGCCAGCCCGCGCATGACCCCGCGAATGAAATTGTGGGTACCTGGCGCCAGAACAACGCTTCGTGCGGGCAGTGCGCCGGGGAATGTCACGATGACGGCACCATCGGCACGGTCGCGGAATGCAAGCTCATGCACGGACAGCGGCGTCGCTTGCACGGACGGCAGCGACGGGCCGGAGCGCGAAGCAACGAGAGTGGTCAACAACGCGAACAGCACCAGCGCCAGCGCGGCGGGCAACACGCCGCGCGGCCCGCGCGGTGGAGTCTGCAGCTCTGCGGTTCCGGCCACCCGGGTGCTCATGGTGTGGACGATGCCCACTGGGATTGGGTTTCCGCAGCCGCTACCGGACTCCCCATGGCGGCCTCCCTCAGGAGCGAAGCTACCCGTTGTGGACCACCGACGGCGCGCAAGGTCGGCTGGGCGCGGCCGAAATGCCAAGGCCTGACATGAGGCCAGAACACGAGATAGCTGATACGCGAATTTGGGACCAAGGTCAGCGCGAGATCCCCGGTGCCATCACCGTGCTCACGCAGGTTGGCTGCCTCCAGTTTGGAGAACGGGATGTTCACCGTCATGGGGATGGCTACCCCGAAGCGCATTACCAAGCGCCGGTTGGTCAAGGTATAGAGCGTGCTGCGCGCATTGAGCCAGGCCAGCAGATGAAGGATTGCGAGCCCGATCACGGCCCCGGCAAGAGTGGGCGTCAGCGCCGCCAGCCACTGCCCTGCCGGTCCGCCACTTGTTTCGGCGGCTAGCCCTTGCCAGACGATCAGAATCGCGAAATAGAGACTGACACCGCGCACATGAAACGCGTGACGCGCCAGCGCCTTGCGGGCTGGTGCGCCCTGCCAGACTATCTGCTCGCCCTGCGGGAGAACCGCCGGCAAACCCGGGACGGGCTCGAACTCGTGTTCGTTCACAGCAGCGGTCCCATGCGCTCGGGCGTGGCGTAGAGATAGCCACCGGCAAAATAGGCCACCAGCTTGTCCTCCTCGAGGAAGGTGACCTGGTCAGGGTTGCGCAAGGCGGGCACGGTTGCGAAGTGCCGCGCCAGCACCGAGACCACGGTTACATCCTGTCGGGATGGGCTGACCTTGGTGTAATTCATGGGCAGCAGGACATGTCTTCCGCCGTCCGTCACTGCCACTTCCAGATAGCGGATGACGTATTCCGCGCGGTCGATCCAGATATCGATCACCTTGCCTGCCACTTCACCGTCGGCGCATACGACCGGCATGCCGCGCGGATCCGGATCGCCACCGGCTACATGAAAATCGGTTGCCACCCGCAAGGGAACGATCTTGGGTTCACCTTCCACCGTGAGGTCGGGCGTGTCGTGGCGCGGCGCCCAGGCGGCGGGCCCGACGCCATCGATCATGGGGTCGCCCGTCGGCTCGAGTGGAGCGCCCGGCCACGGCGCCACCGGCTTTGCACGCAACATCGGTTCGGCGCGTGGCGCGGGTGCCAGCACCTCACCGCCGTGCGGCAAACGGAAAGTCTTGGGCTTGGGCAGACTGGGATAACCCTGCTTGATGCCTTGGCTACCCGGGTCTGACGGGTCGGTCTCCAGAGGATAGCCCTCCCGCTTGTCTTCCTGGCGCAGGTAGTAGATCAGCGCAAAGAAGAAAATCCAGAACGCGTACAGCACCAGCTGTGCCACATCGATGTAACCGGTAATCGCGCCTGTGGTGGTCGTCATAGCAGCTTCTCCATCAGCGATCTGGACTTGTCATCCGGGAAGGTCGGCAAGGCCGAGGCGGCCTTTGCCATGGGTTTCATGCATGCCCGGTGCGAAACGGACCAGAGGTCCCAAGGTCACCAGCATTGCAAAGAGCAGGACAATCTCTATCTGGTAGACGGCGGCATAGCCCGTCGCGGGATCGCGCAGCACGCTGCCGAACAGGCCTTGCTCGGCCAGGCCCGAGGCCAGATCGCGCACACCACCACCCACGGCGATGGCAAGCCCGGCGGCCGTTGCCTGCACCGCGCCCCAAGCGCCGAGGGCAAGCCCTGTCTGCTGCCCGTCTTGCTGGAGCACCGTGGCGATCGTGAGCGTGCCGACGGCGAACAGCCCGGCACCAAAACCCAGCAGAAAGGTTCCAGTCCGGAACAGGAGGAGCGAGTGCAGGGGCTCGGCCAACATGATGGCGGCCAGCGCGCAGATTCCGGAGACACCGCCCATGCCTGCAAGCCGGCAGGGATCTCCTCCGCGCAGAAGCAGCTTGCCAGCCATGAAGAAGGCACCCAAGGCGCCACACGCCATCAGTGCGGTCAGGATGGTGGTTCCACCGACCGAGAGCTGCATCACCTGTCCGCCATACGGCTCAAGCAGGATGTCCTGCATGCTGAATCCCGCGGTGCCCAGGGCCACGGCGAGCAGGAAGCGTCTTACGCGGGGCTGTCCGGCAAATTCCCGCCACACCTCGCCGAATTCCGCGCGCGGCAGGTGGTGGGCGGTGCGTGCGGGATCCCGTGCCTCCTGCTTCCACAACGAGAGGACATTCAAAACCAGAGTGAGCAGGGCCGCGCCCTGAATCACGCGAATGAGGCGCAGAGGCGAGAATTCCGAAAGCAGCCAGCCAAAAAGAAAGGCACTCGCGATCATCCCAATCAGCAGCACACAGTGCAGCAGTGCCACCACCCGCGGGCGGTCCTGTTGGGGTGCAAGATCCATGGCGAGCGCGAGGCCCGCCGTCTGGGTGGTGTGCAGTCCAGCGCCCACCAGCAGGAAGGCCAGCGCGGCGCCAATCTGCCCGTAGGCTTGAGACCCGAAACCTTGCCCCGAGAGCACCAGCAGGGCGAACGGCATGATCGCCAGACCGCCGAACTGGAGCAGACTGCCCATCCACAAGTAGGGCACGCGACGCCAGCCCAGAAACGACTTGTGCGTATCCGACCGGAAACCCACGAGGACCCTGAACGGCGCAAACAGAAGGGGTAGCGAAACCATGATCGCCACCACCCATGCAGATACCCCGAGCTCCACGATCATCACGCGATTCAAAACGCCGTGTGCCAACACCATCGCCATGCCGACCGACACCTGGAACAGGGACAGGCGCAGCAACCGCCCCAGCGGCAGGCTGTCGCTCGCCGCATCGGCAAACGGCAGGTAGCGCGGCGCCAGCCGCGACCAGGCGCTTGCCACGGGGAGGTGCGGGCGCTTCATCGGCGCGCGAGCTCCTGAGCCTGCGAGATGTAGAACCCGGCGGTGACGACCTCGCTGCGTCCCGGCTGCCAGTCCTGCATTGCAGGGTGCGCAGCCAGCAGATGATGGAGTTTCTGCTGGCGCACCGGTTCGATCGAAGGCGCGCGATTCCCGCGCGGGAACACCCGGCCGATGGTGTGCATCACGCTGAGCGCGAAAGTGCTAGGCGCGAAGGTGAACACCAGCGATTCACGGGTGCGGGCACCGAAGCCGGCCAGCACGGTCACCACATCCTCGGCCCGGTAGTGGATGAGTGAGTCCATGGCGACCACATGATCGAATTCACCGAGGCCGGCATCGAACATGTCGCCGACATGGAACTCCACACTACCCGCCCCGACCTGGCGTGGCAGGCGGTCACGGGCGAGTTGTACCAGAGTGGGCGAGATGTCGACTGCCACCACCTGCGCACCGCGTCGGGCAGCCTCGACCGCCAGTGCGCCGGTCCCGCAACCGGCATCGAGAATGCGCCGTCCGCCGAGATCCTGTGGCAGGTAGTCGAGCAGGGTGGCCCGCATGCGATCCCGTCCGGCCCGGACCGTGGCGCGGATGCGCGAGACCGGGGCATCCGAGGTCAAGCGGGCCCACGCATCTGCCGCCGTTCTGTCGAAGTAGGTTTCGACCTGTCCGCGTCTTTGCAGGTATGAGCTCGCCATGATCAGTCAAACCCCAACAGGTCGAAGATTTCGCGATCCGGCAGGGTTTCCGATTCGAGCGGGTCGGTGCCGGCCCACAATGTCGCGGCGAGACGCAGATATTCCTGCTGCACGGCTTCCAGCTCGGGCGAAGGTTCCATCTCGAACAGGGTCGACTTCTTGAGGCGACTGCGCCGGATGACATCAAGATCCGGGAAATGGGCCATGGTCTTGAGCCCGACCCTTTCATTGAAGCGATCAATCTGATCAGTACCCGCGCTGCGATTGGCAATCACCCCACCGAGCCTGACCTTGTAGTTCTTCGACTTGGCCTGGATCGCGGCGATGATTCGATTCATCGCGAAGATGGAGTCGAAGTCATTGGCCGCGACAATCAGGGCCCGGTCGGCGTGCTGCAAAGGTGCCGCGAATCCTCCGCAGACCACGTCCCCGAGCACGTCGAAAATGACGACATCCGTGTCTTCCAGAAGATGGTGCTCCTTGAGCAATTTCACCGTCTGCCCGACCACATAGCCGCCACAGCCCGTGCCGGCAGGAGGTCCCCCCGCTTCCACGCACATCACACCGTTGTAGCCCTGATAGACGAAATCCTCGGGGCGCAGCTCCTCGGCGTGAAAGTCCACCGATTCGAGGACGTCGATGACGGTGGGCATGAGCTTCTTGGTGAGTGTGAAGGTCGAGTCATGCTTGGGGTCGCAGCCGATCTGCAGCACGCGTTTTCCAAGCTTTGAAAACGCCACGGACAGGTTGGAAGAGGTCGTGCTCTTGCCGATGCCCCCTTTGCCGTAGACAGCGAAGACCTTGGCCTTGCCGATGTTGGCAGACATGTCGAGGGCAACCTGCTGGCTGCCCTCACCATCAGGCCGACGGCCAGTCTGTCCGAGCTTGGGAAAGGGCACTGTGGCGATATTCATGCGGCTACCTCCTGGCAGACACCCTCCAGCCGGTCCTCGAGATCTTCGCTGGCCTTTTGCAGCGCTTCGAGGGTGGCCGGGTCGGGCTCCCAGTATTTGCGATGGCTGGCTTCGAGCAGCCGGTTGGCGACTCTGGCGGTCGCATGGGGGTTCAGCGCAGCAAGGCGCTCATACATTTCCTGATCCTGGACGAAGGTCTCGGTGATCTGCTGGTAGACCCAGGGCGCGACTTGTCCTGTCGTGGCGGACCATCCCATGGTGTTGGTGACGGCGGCCTCGATCTGACGCACACCCTCGTAGCCATGCTTCAGCATGCCTTCGTGCCATTTCGGATTGAGAACGCGGGTGCGTGTTTCGAGGGCAACCTGTTCCGACAGCGAGCGCACGGTGCCCTCACCCTGGGTCTGATCTCCCACATACACGCCCGGGGCGCTACCGCGCGCCCTGCTGATGGCACTCGAGATCCCGCCAAGGGTATCGAAGTACTGGTCGATGGTGGTCACGCCGAGTTCGACGGAATCGAGATTCTGGTAGGCAAGCTCCACGCGCCCCAGCACCGCTCCCAGCAGCTCCGGCTGGGCAGTCGGTTTTCCGTTGCGACCGTAGGCAAAACTCTTGCGTCGGGTGTAGGTTTCGGCGAGCTCGTCTTCATCATCCCAACGGCCATTGTCGATGAGGTGGTTGACGTTGGCGCCGTAGGCACCATCCGCGTTGCCGAACACGCGCAGGGCGGCGGTTTCCAGATCTCCGCCATGAGCCTGCTGGTACTCCAGCGCGTGCTTGCGCACGAAGTTCGATTCGAGCGGCTCATCGGCCTGGGCTGCCAGAAAGAACGACTCGGCGAGCAGGCGCGTCTGCAAGGGCAGGAGATCCCGGAAGATCCCCGACAGGGTGACAATCACGTCGATGCGCGGCCTGCCGAGCGTCGGAAGCGGAATCAGTTCCGCGCCGGCCAGACGCCCATAGCCATCGAATCTCGGGCGTGCGCCCACAAGCGCCAGCACCTGGGCAATGGGCCCGCCTTCGCTCTTGAGGTTGTCGGTACCCCACAGCACCAGCGCAACCGACTCCGGCAGGTGGCCGGAATCTTCCCGGTAGCGTGCCAGCAGTTTTTCCGCCTGCGCGTTGCCGGCATGCACGGCGCTGGCACTGGGCAGCTTGAAGGGATCAAAGCCATGCAGGTTGCGTCCGGTGGGCAGGACGGAGGGATTGTGCAGCAGGTCCGCGCCCGTGACCGGACGAATGAAGCGTCCGGAAAGCGCCCGCGTAAGGGCTGGAATCTCGGCGTCTTCCGCCAGCAGTCGCGCGGCGCGCGCAAGTTCGGGGTGCGCAGCGGTGGTTTCCGCGCTGCTCTCATCCACCAGTGACTCGATAACCCCTGGTGATGGCAAGCCGCCTTGCATGGACTCGTGCATCACCGAGAGCAGTTCCATGCGCTCTTCGCGCGATGGTGCCACCCCGACCACATGCAGACCATGCGGGATGAGTGCTGTTTCCAGCTCCCTCATGGCTCCGAGCAGACCGAGTGCACGTGCTTCGCAGTGCTCTTGCGGCCACGCCGGCTCAGCCTCACAAAGTTCCAGCGCACTGCCTTGGGTCTGGATCAGCTCCGCCAGTTGCGCACGCTCCGCCTGCAGATCAGGCGCCAGTTCGCGCCAGCGCTCAAGGGAGGCCTTGAGATCCGACAGGCCGCGGTAAAGCCCGGCGTGTGTGACCGGTGGCGTGAGGTAACTGACCAGCGTGGCGGCCGCGCGTCGCTTGGCGATGGTTCCTTCGGAGGGATTGTTTGACGCGTAAAGATAGATGTTCGGCAGATCGCGGATGAGTCGATCCGGCCAGCAGGATTCTGACATCCCGACCTGCTTGCCTGGCATGAACTCGAGCGCTCCGTGCGTGCCGAAATGCAGGACTGCATCGGCCCGGAAATCCTCGCGCAACCAGGTATAGAAGGCTGCAAAGGCGTGCGTGGGCGCAAAGCCACGTTCAAACAGCAGCCGCATCGGATCGCCCTCGTAACCGAAGGCGGGCTGGATGCCAACGAATACATTGCCGAACTGGGCGCCCAGAACGAAGAGGTTACTCCCGTCACTCTGCTCCTTGCCTGGCGCGGGTCCCCACTGGCGCTCTATCTCTTCCAGCCATTTCTCCCGGCGCACGTGATCGGCGGCGGAAATTCTTGCGTGTACATTTGCGAGCGCCCCATAGCGCGCGGCATTACCCACGATGAGGCGATCACGCAGCGCGTCGACGGAATCGGGGAGTTCGACGGCATAACCCTCGCGCTGCAATCCGTTCAGCACATTGAACAAGGATTCGAACACGGCGAGATGGGCGGCCGTTCCGGTATTGCCGGCATTGGGCGGGAAGTTGAACAACACGATGCCGAGTTTCTTGTCTTCATTGCGTCGATGACGCAAGGCGACCAGTTTCTCGACCCGGGCAGCCAGCATGTTGGCCCGTTCCGGGTGAACCTGCATTTCGTGCGGATCGCGCCCACGTCCAGCAGCAACACCCCCCTCGCGTCGTCCTCCGAA
>VGUA01000078.1 GCA_016874535.1 Gammaproteobacteria bacterium | reverse complement strand
CATCAGTGCATCCGGCGTCACGCTGAAGGTGACCGAGGCATTGGAGCGCATGCCGCCACGGATGCGTGTGCGCGGCATCGACTGGGTCAGGAGATCCAGCCCCTCCCATGGGTTTTCGCGACAGTACTTGATGAGCACCTCGAACATGGAGGAGCCGGTGAGGTCGATGGTGCGAAAACCGGTGCGGTCCAGCAGCGGGGCTACCGGCAGGGCCATGCCGGCCTGCATGCGCATGCCCCACAGGCTCTGCTGGCCATCCCGCATGGTCTCGTCAAGAAACTCGATATGCGCCATGAGCGACTACTCCCGGGTTGCTTCAAAGGCTGGCAGCAGTACCTGCTCCAGCCAGCGTGTGTTCAGTTGGTTGGCGACGAAATCCGGATGACTGGCAATGAAGCGCAGCAGCGGCAGGTTGGTGGTGAGACCTTCCACCTCGAAGCGTGCCAGCGCTTCCTGCAGCCGCAGCACGCAGCTCTCCCGGTCATGCGCGGTGATAATGAGCTTGCCCACCATCGAATCGTAGTAGGGTGGCACCAGGTAGCGTTCATAGCAGTGGCTGTCCAGGCGTATGCCGGCACCCTGCGGGGGTGACCAGCGGGTGATGCGCCCCGGGCTTGGCTGGAACTGGCGGTAGGGATCTTCCGCATTCAGCCGAACCTCGATGGCATGGCGTCGCACCGGGATCTGGTCTTGGATCCAGCGCAGGGGTTCTCCGCCGGCAATCTCGAACTGCAGGCGCACGAGATCATGCCCCGTCACCTGCTCCGAGGCCGGGTGCTCCACCTGGATGCGGGCATTCACCTCGATGAAATAGATCGCCTGCCGATCCATGTCGTACAGGAACTCCACCGTGCCGGCATTCCGGTATTTGAGTGAGGCCACCAGATCCACCGCGGAGCGATGCAGCTGCGCACGCAGCGCATCCGGCATGGCTGCACAGGGCGCTTCCTCGAACACCTTCTGGTAGCGCCGCTGGATGGAGCAATCACGTTCGCCAAAATGGATGACCTTGCCGGTGCCATCGCCGAACACCTGGACTTCCACATGGCGGGCATTCTCGACATAGCGCTCCATGTACATGGTGCCGTCGCCGAAGGCCTCGCGCGCTTCGTTGGAAGCCTTGTCGAAGCCGGCCTGCACATCCTCGCGGTTACGCGCGATGAACATGCCGCGACCACCGCCACCAGCCGAAGCCTTGATGAGCACCGGATAGCCAAGAGACTCTGCCGCTGCAACCGCATCCTCGGCCTGCGCAAGCTGCGCGGTACCGGGCACCAGCGGCACGCCGGCAGCCTCGGCGATGGCCTTGGCCTGCAGCTTGTCGCCGAGTGCCGCAATGGTTTCTGCTGCCGGGCCAATGAACGTGATGCCATGCTCGGCGCAGAGCCGGGCGAGGTGTTCCCGTTCCGAAAGAAAACCATAGCCGGGATGCAGCGCATCGCAGCCCGTCTGCAGCGCGGTGTGAACCAGCAGTTGCGCATCCAGATAACTCTGGCGCGAGGGCGGCGGCCCGATCACGACGACGCGATCGGCGAGCTGCGCGGCGCGGCTTTCGCGGTCAGCCTGGGAGACGGCCTGTACGGCTTCGATGCCGAGGGCATGGGCGGCCTTGACGACGCGCGCGGCAATCTCGCCGCGGTTGATGCTGAGAACGCGACGGATCGGCATCAGTTCGGCTCGACGACGATCAGCACCTCATCGAATTCGACCATCTGGCCGTCACGCGCGCGGATTTCCCGCACGATACCCTTCACCCCGCCCTGCACGGGCGTGAAGAGTTTCATCACCTCGATGAGACAGACTTCCGTGGTGGTTTCGATCTGCTGGCCCACTTCCACATAGGGCTCGGCGCCCGGCTTGGGTGATCGATAGAAGGTGCCGAGATTCGGAGCCTTGATCGCCACCTGCCCAGCCGGAATGGGCGCATGACCGGAGGGCCCGGCGGCACTGATGACGATGGGCGCAGCCGGCGTTCCCGCTGCAACCGCCACTGGCGTGGACGCGGCGACGGGTGCCGCGGCCGGCGCAGCAGCCGCACGCGGCCCTTGCGCGGCAGGATCATTGGAAAGAAAGATTTCGAGCTCTCCGGTCTGGAGATGCATCTCGTCCCAGCCGGACTGCTTGAAGATTTCGAGAAGGTTCTCGATGTCGTCCGCGGTCACCTTGCGCTTGTCAGTGCTCGACATGCCTGATCCACCTTGTTGTTCAGCCAAACCCTTGAATCCTATGTCAGCGCAGCCAGGGCAGCCAGCAAGGCCGGAAGCCGCTGCCGCACGTGGATGCGCCGTATGCCTGCCGCCATGGCGGCCCTCACGCCCTCGTCACTGTTCAGCACCGCACCCCGCAGGGATTCGGCGCCGGTGGCCAGCGCCGCCAGTTGCAGCGGGTCCTCGCCACCCTTTTGCTTGTCCAGATCGAGCGCTGAAGCCGCGGTCGGAGCGTCTTCCGCGCACACTTCGAGCGGCGCGCGAGCCTCCGCCCAGGCAATGAGCTCACGAAGCAGCGGCTCATCCGCCTCCAGCGGCGCGAGCACGGGCAGCGCGCCAGCATAGATGCGTCCCTGCGCACCATCCACCGTGACAATACGACCCTTGAGTCTCTCCAGTGTTCCCGCGCCGCAACCCACCACGCAGGGCACACCCAGCGCCCGGCTCACCACAGCCGCATGTGAGGTGGATCCGCCCTGCTCGGTGACGACGGCCTTGGCGACGATCATGCCGTGCACATCATCCGGGCTCGTGGTGTCGCGGGCCAGCACGATGGCTTCACCCGCCTGTGCGCGTTGCTCGGCCTCATCGGTGTGGGTGACGACGGTGCCCACGCCCACCCCTTGGCACGCCGCCTCTCCGCTCGCGAGAAGTTCGGCCTCGGCAGTGGCGCCGTCCGCGAGCCGGGGACTCAGAAGCACCCGCACCTGTTCAGCCGTGACGCGCGCAAGCGCGGTGGCGGTATCAATGCGCCCTTCGCGCACCATGTCGACCGCAAAGCGGACCGCCGCCGCCGGTGCCCGCTTGGCGGCCCGACTCTGCAGCAGAAACAGTTCGCCCTGCTGCACAGTGAACTCGATGTCCTGCACATCCCCATTCTCCCGCTCCAGCACTTCCGCCGCCCTGAGCAGCGCGGTGTGCACTTCGGGCATCGCGTCCGCCAATGCGCTGAGCGGCTGCGGGGTATGGCGACCGGAGACCACGTCTTCGCCTTGGGCGCGCGCCAGATACTCCCCGTAGGCCGCAGGATCACCATTCAGGGGATTGCGGCTGAAGAGCACACCCGTGCCTGACCGCGCATCCAGATTGCCGAAGACCATGGCCTGCACCGTCACGGCAGTGCCGAGATCGTGCGGAATGGCGTGATGATCGCGGTAACGCCGCGCACGCCGCGAATTCCAGGATTCGAAGACTGCCATCACCGCGCCCTTGAGCTGCGCTTCCGTTGATTCGGGGACTGCCTGTCCGGTCGCCTCGAAGATTGCCTGTTGCCAGTCGGCAATTTCCGCGCTCGCCGCCAATTCAGGCAGGGTGGCGCGCAGCACGATGCGCGCGTAAAGATCGAGAAAACGTTTGTGCGTATCCATCGCAAAGGCCATGTCGCCGGTCTCGGCGGCGAGCGCCTCGGCCGTGCGTGCATTCATGCCGAGGTTGAGCACCGTATCCATCATGCCCGGCATGGAGATCATCGCGCCCGAGCGCACGGAAACCAGCAGCGGCTTTGCATCCCCTCCAAACTGGCGTTGTAAGGCTTCCTGCAGCCATTGCATGCCTGCAGCCAGCTCTTCGAAAAGGCCTTCCGGTATCTCGCCGGTCTGCAGCCAGCTCGTGCAGGCCCGCGTGGTGATGACAAAGGCGGGTGGCACCGGCAGGCCCAGCGCACGCATGCGCGCAATAGACCAGGCCTTGCCGCCGATGAGGGATTTTTCCGGGAGGTCGTTGCCACCCAGCGTGAGGATCCAGCGTCCCGGGGAATGCGTCATGGTGTAAAGATTTTCAAAACAGGAAGGCGGCGCGGTGCCGCCGGGAGTCATTCTTCGCGGGCCCGGCCGAGGATGCGGAGCAGATCCTCGTGCATCTCGAACCAGACCGTGTGGTAGCTCTCGAGCTTCGCGTCACTCACCCACTCGATGGCGCCCGCATCCACTCGATCAAGTGCGTGTTCGAGCTTGCGCGCATGCACCGCAAGGCGTGACACATGGTTGGCGAGCACTCTCAGCACCGGCGCGAAACGTTCATGCAGATCGGCAAGCCGGTCGATGATCTTCTCGTCGTATTCACGGTTGGAATGATCATTGCGCACCTTCTGCCCACCGACGTCCAAGGTCTGCCAGTCGGTGATGAGCTGCTTCAGCTCCGTGTTGATGCGCTCGAAGCGCTCATAAGCCTGCATGAAGGCGGGATTGGCTCGGACCTCCGCGTATACGCGCGTGTATTGGCCATCCAGGATCATCCGGCCGGCCGGCGAGAGCATCCATCCTCCCTGCACCGCCACGGCTCGCCCCTTGCGGGTTGCTTCTTCGAGCAGGGCCGTCACCTCGGTCTCGGGCAGGTCGACTGCGGCCGCCACCAGAGGCGCCGCCGCATGTTTCTTCAAGGCCAGTCCGTGCAGGGCGAGATGCTGGGTGTTCATTAGGCTTCCTTGTTGCGCGCCACGATGCGATCACGGATTTCCCGCCGCAGGATCTTGTTGGCGGCGCTTTTCGGCAGCTCCGTCCAGAGTTCGAGATCCTTGGGGCACTTGTAATTCGCGAGCCTGGCCTTGGCATGGGCCAGCACCACAGCGGGGTCGAGATCTTCGCGGCCGGCCACCACGGCGTGGATACGGTCTCCCCATTTCTCGTCAGGCAGACCGATGACCGCGGCTTCGACCACGCCCTCGCATTCCAGCAGCACATCTTCCACTTCGCGGGGATAGACGTTGTAGCCACCGGAAATCAGCATGTCGTTCTTGCGATCGAGAATGTAGAAATAACCGTCCTCATCCATGCGCCCGATGTCACCGGTATGCAGCCACCCGTTGCGAAAAGCCTGCTCGGTGGCCTCCGGCCGGTTCCAGTAATACGCCATGGTCTGCGGGCCGCGGCAGCAGATTTCACCCACCTCACCCGGAGGCAGCGGCTGGTCATCATCATCGAGGACGCAGACATCCACGAACGTGAAAGGCCGACCACAGGAACCGATGCGTCCATGTTCATCGGGGCCAAGACAGGTGATGACCATGGGGCTTTCCGCCTGGCCATAGGTCTGTGCGAAGACCTTGCCGAAGCGCGCCTGCGCCCGCTCCAGCACGGTAGGCGCAATGGGGGACGCGCCATAGCTGATGGTCCGCAGATTGAGCCGCGCACTGGCAAGTGCAGGCTCCTCCAGAATCATCGCGAGCATGGTGGGCACGAGGAAGGTCATGCTGGCCTGGGTCTTCTCGGCGAGGCTCACGAATTCCGCCGCATCGAACTTCGGCATGATGAGCGAGGTGGCACCCCGCGCCAGCGCCGGCAGGAAGAAGGCGCCGGAGGCGTGGGCAACCGGCGCGGCGTGCAGAAAGGTATCACCCGGCCGGATGTCCGGCACCAGATCCATCAGGAAGGCGGACAGCTCGGCCAGTTCCCCGCGGGTGGTGAGCGTAACCGCCTTTGCCTTGCCGGTGGTGCCGCCGGTGAACCCGAGGCGATAAGGGGCGTCCAACGCCCGGTCCACCGCGCAGGGCGATTGCCCGCCATCGGCGATGAGGCGAGTCAGCTCGGCCGTACCGATGAGCTGTTCGGCCTGCAGTCCGTCCACGTCGGCATGAATCACCGCACGGCAGCCGGCGTCCGCAATCTTGTAAAGATGGTTGTCCAGAGTCTCGCGGGTATTGAGGCCCACGCGCACCAGTCCGGCCTTGGCCACGGCGTAATAGGCGATGAGGCATTCGATGCTGTTGGAGAGCAATACGCCCACGCGGTCGCCAGCCACGAGCCCGCGCGCCAACAGTGCATTGCCCAACCTGTCGGTCGCGGCATCGAACTCACGGAAGGAAATCTGTCGGGCGCCTTCCACGAGGCAGGGCGCATCGCCGAAATACAGTGCGGCGCGCCGGATAAGTTGTCCGATTTGCATGGTGTCCTACTTGCGAAGTTTCTCGATGTCCGCCCGCCGCAATCCCGCCCCGCGGTCTCGCAGCAGGCGCGAATCTTCCTGTTCGATGCGATACATCTCATGGGCGAGCGGGCTGTCGTAATGATACTTGAGCCAGCTCTCGCACCGGAACCGGAAACGCGGCTGATTGAGCCGGGGCGTGAAGCTTTTCACCGCCTCGTTGTAGGCCGCTATCCCCAACACGCCCCGTGTGGTGCGGTAACGATCGGCCTTGGGTTCCAGATAGGT
Source organism: Gammaproteobacteria bacterium (assembly GCA_016874535.1). GTDB lineage: Bacteria > Pseudomonadota > Gammaproteobacteria > CAIKBL01. The sequence goes on along the minus strand of VGUA01000078.1, from coordinate 6,909 downwards.
GATACCCGGATGCATTTCGCCGCAGGTCCGGGTGTAGTCGCCGTCATCGAGTATCGAATACGGAATCAGCGAGTAGGTATTCGCCGGTAGATTCGAATGCTGCATCAACTGGTAGTCATGCGTTCGCTGGCCGGGGTGGGACAATGGCCCAAGGATTTCCCACAACGACATGTTGCTGTATTCATCGTTCAGCAGCGGACGCAGGCGTTCGGCGCGTTCGTCGACGAGAATCCAGTCGGCAGGGTCATAGCAGCCCGCCACATGGGCGATGTCCTTGCAGATGCCGAAGTAGGTGATGGCGCCGGCATCGATCATCTGGTCGCGGGTCCAGCCGGCGATGCGCTTCCAGAGCTTGGCCGTCGCTTCCTTGGCGCGCGCGGTGAGGTCATTGAAGGTGGCCGTGAGCTCCTCGCGGCTGCCCATCCCCACCGGCACATAGGAATCCGTCAGGCAATCAGAGGTGTAAAGCCCCACGCCCACCATGTGATGGGACTTGAATTCCGGCTGGGATTCGAAGGAGCCCCAGTCATCCATGATGTGGAAATGACAGCCTTTCACCGCCATTGGTACGGTGAGATTGTTGTAGGGCATCTCGGCGGCCACGCCATCCAGCCAGGGGTAGTCACCCTCGGCGAGATCCATGAAATCGCGCACGATGAGCTCGCGCTCGTCGTCGAGCTTGTACGGGCCCTGGTTGGTCAACGCGATGCGCGATTCGCAGGACACGAGGAAGCCGTACTGCGAAGTGGCTGCCATGAAAGCCTGCGCCGCGGAGTGCAGGGGGTCACCTTCCGCGCAATCGTAGAGATCCGCGTGAAAGATCTGCAGCCGCCGCTCGGGCAGGATTTGCGCGCGATGACCGAATTCGCGATTGGTCAGGTGAGCATCATTGCGGTGCCAGGCAAGCTGGAAGCGTTTCCAGAAATCGAGCACGTAGATGATGTCTTCCACCGCATCCTGCGGGCGGATGAGTCCCAGCGATATCAGGTATTCACGGCCGAGAAGATAGAAGTTGGGCAGACCCCAGCCCATGGCCGGGTTCTGGCACTTGATGCCCCTGCCGCGTACGCGGTCCCCGATTTCCTCGGCGCGCATATGCGTTTCGATCTTCCGCAACAAGGCCGGGTAGCGATAGAAGGCCATGAAGTAGGACAGGATCATGTAGGGCGAGACCGGGAAGAGCTTGGACTCCTGAACCGTGCGGGTGAGGCACAGCCAGTAGGTCTCATCGGTGTTCTGCTGGATGAGGTTGTTCGTCTCCAGCAACTGCGTGTAGCTCAGGCTCATGCCTGTACCCTCCATACCCGACCGGTCTGTTCAACGCCGCGCTGGTAATGCTCTGCCGTCTTGGCCGTGGCCGAGCACTCCATGCGTACCGTGTCGCCCTCGCGGATGCCGGACAGCCGCGCATTCATGAAGCAGGGAATGCCGTATTCGCGCGTGAGAATGCCGAGGTGCGAGCGCACCGTGCCCCCGGCACAGAGCACGCCCTTGAACTGCTCGAGGATCGGCGCAGTGAGCGTGCCGCCCGAGTCGTCGATGATGGCGATGGTGCCCGGAGGAACCCCCTGCTCGAGATAGCTGAGGACCTGGGCACTGGAACGCACGTAACGGGCGATGCCGACCAGATCCTCGTCGTACTTCACCACGTTGTCGCCCACCCCGCGCTGCTCGAGTCCCGCGCTGTCCACGGGCAGCACCACGGCCTCCGGATGCTCGAAACTGAAGTCACCCACGGCTTCCTCCACGCCCTGAGCAGCGGTGTAGGCCTCCGGTCGTTCGCGCTGGGAGACCACTGCCGACCACACATAGCGATGCCCATAGGCGAGCAGGCGGGCATCGATGGCTGCGAAATCCTCGCGGGTGATCCGGCTGATGGCGTCACCAAACACGAATTCCTGCCAGGGCTTGCCCGAGGCTGCGAATTTCCGTCGCACCAGATCCTTCACCGCAAGATGAAAGGCCTCCACGACGGGAGTGCTGCACTCCTCGCCGAACTTGTCTGTATCGCTGAGCAAACGGGTCATCGATCCACTCCTGGCAAAGAGGTCCTGCGGCGCCGGACATCGCAGGCTTTCTGGCCCGCAGCGGGCAAGAATGTCGCATAGCCCCGCCACCTGCAACCGCGGCGCGTGCGCCGCGGCGAGCGCTCCGTACAATGGGCCCATGCTTAACTTCGACGATGCCTTGAGGCTTGCGGCCGGCGCGCTGGGCGCCCAACGCAAGCGCACTGCGCTCATCACGGTGGCAACCGCCATCGGCGTGGCGGCAGTGTTGCTGCTCACCGGCCTCGGTGATGGCGCGCGCCGCTATGTGGTGGGCGAATTCAGCGCACTGGGGACGGATCTGCTGGTGGTTTTCCCCGGCCGCAACGAGACCGTGGGGGGCCCGCCTCCCGTGATGGGTGAGACGCCGCGCGATCTGACCATTGCGGACGCCGAGGCGCTCGCACGCATTCCCGGTGTCCATCGCGTGGTGCCGCTCATGGTTGGCAGTGCCAATGTCTCGGTCGCCAGTGGACTGGAGCGCGAGGTCACCATCCTCGGCGCCACCAGCGCGCTGAAAGAGGTGCGACGGCTCACGCTTTCGGAGGGTAGTTTCCTGCCGCCCATCGATGCGGCCCAGGCCGGCTCGAGTTGCGTCCTCGGCCTCGAGCTGCGTCAGGAACTCTTCGGCCGGGCTCATGCTTTGGGGCAGTGGCTGCGCATCGGCGATCGCCGTTGTCGGGTGGTCGGTGTGCTGGGTGAAACCGGCATGTCACTGGGGACCGATTACAACGACCTCGCCCTGCTCTCGCTGGGCGCGGCCCAAGCGGTGATGGACACCGAGGCTCTGTTCAGGATTCTCATCGAGACGCGCGAAGGGGAATCCGGTCCGCGCATGGTGGAGACGGTGCGACAAACCATGAAGCGGCAGCATGATGGAGAGGACGACATCACCATCATCACCCAGGACAGCGTGGTAGCGACCTTCGATCGCATTCTCGGCACCCTCACCCTCGGCGTGAGCGCGGTCTCTGCGGTCAGCATGGGGGTGGCCGGAATCCTCGTGATGAACGTGATGCTGGTTGCGGTGGCGCAGCGTCGTGCCGAGATTGGCCTGTTGAAAGCGCTCGGCGCGCATCCGCTCGACATCAGGCGCCTGTTCCTGCTGGAAGCCCTGCTGCTGACCGGACTCGGAATGCTTGCCGGACTCCTCTTGGGCTACGGCGGCATCTTCCTCATGCGCGTGGCTTATCCCGACTTTCCGGCGGGCGTGCCGTGGTGGGGCGTGAGTGCCGCAGTCATCACGGCGCTGGTCAGTGGGCTGGTTTTTGGTGTGGTGCCGGCCCAGCGGGCCAGTCGTCTGGACCCCGTTCAGGCACTTTCAGGAAGGCAATAGCCTCGATGCGCGCGCTGGATCTCACGGGCTTTTCCCTGCGCGCCATCACGGCGCAACGCCAGCGCTCGGCACTCACCATGCTGGGGATTGCCGTCGGCATCGCGACCGTGGTGTTGCTGACGGCTCTGGGTGAGGGACTGCGCCAGTATGCGCTCGGCGAGTTCACCCAGTTCGGGACCAACCTTATCGGCATCCATCCCGGCAAGGCCACCACCCTTGGCGGCTCGGTGGGCCAGATTTCCACCAATCGACCGCTGACCATCGAAGATGCGCGCGCCATGACCCGCATCCCGCTGATCGAGGGCGTGGTGCCGGTCATCCAGGGCAATGCCGAAGCCAAGGCCGGGGGGCGCAGCCGACGCACCATGGTCTTCGGAGTCTCGGCGGACATGCCCCGCACCTTCCGGATGGAGGTGGCCTTGGGTCGTTTCCTGCCACCTCAGGACTACGAGCAGGCACAGCCTTTCGCTGTGCTGGGTCACAAGACCTGGCGCGAACTTTTCGGCCAGGAGAATCCGCTCGGGCAACGCATCCGCATCGGCGTGAACAGCTTCCGCATCATCGGCGTGATGCAGCCCAAGGGTCAGTTCCTGGGTTTTGATCTCGACGACAGCCTTTATGTGCCGGTGGGCCGCGCAGCGGCCATTTTCGATCGCGAAGGTCTGCATGAAATCGACCTGCTCTACCGCGAAGGGGTGGGTGCCGAGCAGGTGAAGGACGCCGTGCGTCGTGTGCTGGTGGGCCTGCATGGCCAGGAGGATTTCTCCATGACCTCCCAGGATCAGATGCTGGAGGTGCTGGGTTCCATCCTCGACGTTCTCACTGCCGGGGTCGCTGCCCTCGGCGCCATCTCGCTGTTGGTGGGCGCCATTGGCATTGCCACCATCATGACCATCGCGCTCACCGAGCGGACTGGCGAAATCGGTCTGCTGCGCGCCTTGGGGGCACGCCAGCGGGATGTACTGGGCTGTTTCCTCATCGAAGCGGCACTGCTGGGCGCCCTGGGCGGGACTGCGGGTGTGTCGCTGGCGGCGGTGTTGATCGCGAGCCTCACGTGGGTGGTACCCGCACTCCCGCTCGCGATCGCCTGGCCTTATGCCAGCGCGGCTCTGCTCCTGTCGGTGGGGATTGGCTTGGTGGCGGGTCTGCTGCCAGCCGCACGTGCTGCGCGACTGGACCCCGTGGAAGCCCTGCGCGCGGAGTAGCGACTCCGCCCGCAGGCAGCAGGGGTCAGATCAACCCCATTCCAGCGACTGTTCGCTCACCTCGATATTGATGCGCGACCACTTGAGATCCAGCGCTTCCGGTGTGCCCCCCACGCCCAGCTTGAAATTGCCGAGATTGAGTTCCCCCGGCTCCCGCTGCAGCAGATGAGCGACACTGCGCGCCGCTTCCCAGGGCTCCAGCATGCGGGGCTGCCAGCGTCCGAACACCTTGGGATTATCCGCATATTCCTCGGTCATTCCGGTCCGTATGAACGGCAGCATGAGGGAGGCCGCGCTCACCATGTCGCTCGCCTTGCCGAGATTCACCTTGAGTACTTCCGGCAGCTTGAGCACGGCCCAGTTGGCCACCACATAGCCAGGCACAGCCACGCCCGGCTCGATCGCCTGCATGGATGAGATGTAGATCATCTGCAGCGGCTGCTTGTGATAGATAGCTTCGCCCGCCCACAGGTGGGTCATGGAGACGAAGCCGTCGATCTTGGTGTTCATCACCAGCGAGGACTCGGCGAGATTCTCGATGAAATCGCGGCGCACGCGTGCGCGACGTTCGGCCCGGCCTTCACCCTCGATTTCCGGCAGGGCGCGCCCGAAGCGATAGCCTTTCTCGGTGAGTCCGGAGTTGCAGATGATGATGTCCGGGCCCTTGTTGCCCATCTGCTCGATCACATAACTGCGGGATGCCCACAGATCACGCGTGTTGGTGACATCCGCCTGCAGGGCGAATGCGCTGCCGCCATTGCGGCGGATGGCCTCCACCAGATCGAAGCCATCCCGGTAGCTGCTGTGGAAATGGACACCCACGGAGGCGGCACCATTGGCGGCCGCTGCCAACGCGAGGGCCTGGCCGATACCGCCATCCTTGCCGGAGCCGGTGATGAGAACCCGCTTGCCGGCAAAGCTCCGGGCGGCATCGGGAAATCTGAATTGAGCGAAGTCCGCGGTAAAGGCCATCCTGATTCCTCCGTTGTCTCGATCCTGTTGAACGGTCCGCGCGAATTGCACGCGCTCTGCCCGATTCTGCGCGTGTGCGGCACCAGAACTCAACCAACGCACTCAAAGCGCGTGCTCACTCTACCGCGTTGAGCCACAACGCAGTGCAGCGGATAATCGAGCCTCCCCTACTCCGGCGCAGCCTGTTCATGGATTACCTTCCGCTTTTCGTGCGCTTGCAGGGCTTGCCTGTGCTGGTGGTGGGTGGAGGCGAAGTGGCCGCCCGCAAGGTGGCGCTGCTGTCTTCCTGTGGTGCGCTCATCACGGTGCTCGCCCCCCAACTCGGGACGGAACTCGCAGTGGCGCTCACGGAAGGTCGCATCCGGCACATGTCTGCCGTCTTTACGTCGGGAGCACTGGCTGACATGCGGCTGGTGGTGGCGGCCACGGACGATGCGGCGGTCAATGGCGCGGTGGCCGAAAGCGCGCAGCAGGCGGGGATACTCGTGAACGTGGTGGACGAGCCCGATCTTTCGAACTGCATCGTCCCGGCGATCATCGACCGCAGCCCGATCGTGGTGGCCTGTTCCACCGGTGGCGCGGCGCCGGTGCTCGCGACAGAGATCCGGGCGAGCCTGGAAACACTCCTGCCGCCGCGCCTGGGGGAACTCGGCAGATTCACGCGCGAAAGGCGACCGCGGGTGAAAGCTGTACTGCCCGGAATTCGGGCCCGCCGCCTCTTCTGGCTGCAGGCCATGCGTGGTCCCATTGCGCAGGCGGTGCTCGCCGGCGATCTCGAGCGTGCCGAAGCCCTGTTCCAGCGGGCGCTGGTCTCGGATCCCTCTCCAGCCCGCCCCAACTGCGTGCTCGTGAGCGTGCGCTCCGAAGACCCCGACTGGCTGCCGCTGGGGGCTCTGCGGCGGCTCTTCATGGCGGATCGCGTACTGTCGGATGCCGACATCCCAGCGAGCTTCCTCGCGCTCTCCCGCCGCGATGCGGAGCATCACCACCTGCCGCCACTGGGCGAAGGTGAGGACTTCGTCACCACGCGGGTGGAAGAGCTGACAAGGTCGGTGGATGACGCCCCGGTGATCGTCTATCTCACGCGGCACTCCTCGGAACGCCTGACGGCCTTGGCCGGTGCGCTCTCGGCCCGGGCTTGCTTGACGGAACTTTGGTCTGCGCCCTAAATACCGGGGATCGCGCGACCCGTAACAAAGCGCACTCATCAAGGAGAGCTTCATGACCACCACCGAGACGGCCCTTGCCAGTCCCGTTGTTCGCCGCGACGAGCAGGGCATCACCACGCTCACGCTCAACCGCCCGGGCGCTTACAACACCCTGAGCAGCGCGACCATTGCGGCCCTCAGCG
>VGUA01000077.1 GCA_016874535.1 Gammaproteobacteria bacterium | reverse complement strand
GACCGGAATCCGTGGATGCTCGAGCGGGCCGGGATTGAAGAAGGGATTGATCAGCCGGAATTGGTAGAAAGGCCCCTGGTAATCCGGCTTGCTGTCGTTCTGGAAGGTGTCCCAGATCGCGCGCACGCAGCGGATGTAGTCGGTAACCCTGGCGGCTGGATGCTCGAAGGGCGCCGAGAAACGGCGCTCCACATGCGCCCGCACCTGGGTACCGAGTCCGAGGTGGAAACGCCCCGCGGAATAGCGCTGCATGTCCCATGCCGTCTGGGCCATGGAGAATGGCGTGCGCGCAAAGGCCACCGCAATATTGGTCCCCAGTTCCAGACGCCGGGTGTTCGCGACGGCATAGGCCAGCGGAAAGAAGGCATCGTTGGCCGCCTCGAAGGTCCACACCCCATCGAACCCAAGCGCTTCGATTTCGAGCGCACGCGCGGCGATATCGGCCGGCATGGCCGCCGGCAACAGGCAATCAATCTTCATCGGTCTCCGCTCTCCGGCCCGGTGCCGGTTGTTGTGTTCAGAATGCTTCCGCCGCGAGCGCCATCAATGGCTCGGCGCCGACTTCCACACGGGCGCGGTGCACGGCCGTCTCCGGCAGGGCATGCCGGAAGAAGTAGTGGGCGGTGATGCGCTTGTTGGCGTGAAACTCACTCTCCCCCTGAGCCAGCGCATGCTCCGCCAAGACCAGCATGCGCAGCCAGAGGTGGCCCATCGCAACCAGTGCCATCAGGCAGAGATACGGGGTGGATGCAGCGCCTGCATGCTCAGGGCGCGTCATGGCATTGCGCATCAGCCAGTTCGTTGCCGCCTGCAGATCAGCCAGGGCGCAGCCCAGGGTTTCCGCCGCCTGCGGGGTCGTCGCATTCTTGCGTGCGTCCTCGATACCGGCACCCACCTCACGCATGAAGAGCCGCAAGCCGCGCCCGCCATTGGCGGCGAGCTTGCGTCCCACGAGATCCAGCGCCTGTACCCCATTGGTGCCCTCATAGACCATGGCGATACGCGCATCACGCACGAACTGCTCCATGCCCCAGTCGCGAACATACCCGTGCCCGCCGAAACACTGCTGGGCATTGGTGGCATTCAGATATCCCTGATCGGTGAACCAGGCCTTGATCACCGGCGTCAGCAAACCGATGAGATCGTCCGCGTCCTGGCGTGCTTCCGGCGTTGGCGCCAGATGCGCGAGATCCACCTGCAGCGCACCCCACAGGGCGAGCGCACGCGCGCCTTCGTTGAAGGCGCGGGCCGTCATGAGCATGCGCCGCACATCGGGATGCACGATGATGGGATCCGCAGGGCCGCCGGGATTCTTTGGCCCGCCCAGCGCACGCCCCTGGAGGCGCTCGCGCGCATAGGCGGCGGCGTTCTGGGTTGCGACTTCGGAAATGGCGAGCCCCTGCAGCCCGACGCCCAAGCGTGCCGCATTCATCATGATGAACATGGCGCGCAAGCCCTTGTCGCGTTCGCCGACGAGATAGCCCGTGGCACCCTCGTAATTCATCACGCAGGTGGCATTGCCGTGGATCCCCATCTTCTCCTCGATGGCGCCACAGCTGACGCCATTGCGCGCGCCAAGGCTGCCGTCGGCATTGACGAGGAACTTCGGCACGATGAAGAGCGAAATCCCCTTCACCGACTCGGGCGAGCCCGGGATGCGCGCGAGCACCAGATGGATGATGTTCTCGGCGAGATCATGCTCGCCGGCCGAGATGAAGATCTTGGTTCCCGTGAGCCTGTAGCTGCCATCGCCCGCGGGTTCGGCGCGCGTGCGCAGCAGTCCGAGATCTGTCCCGCAGTGTGATTCGGTGAGATTCATCGTGCCGGTCCAGCGACCCGCAACCATGGGCGGCAGGTACAGCGCTTTCTGGTCCTCGGAACCCACCGCCGTGATCGCAGCGATCGCGCCCAGGGTGAGCCCCGGGTACATGGAGAAAGCCATGTTGGAGGCGATCAGGTATTCCTCGAAGGCAGTGGAAATCACATGCGGCAGGCCCTGGCCGCCGTAGGCAGGGTCTCCGGACAGCCCGCCCCAGCCCGCTTCCACGAACTGCTGGTAGGCCTGCTTGAAACCCGGAGGCGTGGAGACCGTGTGGTCTGCATGACGCGTGCAACCCACCCTGTCACCCGTCTGGTTGAGGGGCTGGAGCACCTCCTCGGTAAAACGCGCCCCCTCTTCGAGGATGGAATTGACCAGTTCGGGAGTGAGGTCACCAAAGCCGGGGAGCGCTGCGTACCGGCCAAGCTCCAGCACTTCTTCGAGTACGAAGCGCGTGTCGCGCACCGGCGCCTTGTAGGTCGGCATGGTCAATCTCCCGGGGGTTCTGCTGAAGGTGGCGATTATGCGCGTGACCCGCGTCGGGATCATTCGCCCACGGCCGCGGTTTTGCGGCATCATGGGCGGGCGGGCGCAGTCTGTCATCAAGAACGGTAGGACCCTCATGCAAGCCAACCCCTCCATCGGCCAGTATCTGATCGAACGCCTGCAGGCGCAGGGCATCCGCGATGTCTTTGGCATCCCGGGGGATTTCGTGCTCGGCTTCTACCAGATGCTGGAACAAAGCCCGATGCGGGTCATCGGCACCTGCAACGAACTGAATGCCGGTTACGCGGCAGACGCCTATGCGCGACTGAACGGCATGGGCGCAGTGTGCGTGACCTACAACGTCGGTGGACTCAGCCTGGTCAACGCCGTGGCCGGGGCCTATGCCGAGAAAAGCGCCTTGGTGGTGATCACGGGCTCACCCGGCATGGCCGAACGTCGCGGCAACCCGCTCTTGCATCATCGGGTGGGCGCCTTCTCGACCCAGCGCGACATTTTTGAGAAGGTGACCGTGGCGGCCGTGGTGTTGGATGATCCGGAGACCGCCTTCCGTGAAATCGACCGTTGCCTCGAACTCGCGCGTCTGCATCAACGCCCGGTCTATATCGAGATTCCGCGGGACATGGTGGACGTCGTTCCGCCACACCCGTACAGGTCACTCACCTTGACGCGGGAGAGTGAGCCCGAAGCCTTGCGTGAGGCGCTGGCCGAAGCGCGCGAGCTCCTGGCCAAGGCCAGGCGCCCGGTGATTCTGGCTGGGCTGGAAGTCCATCGCTGCCGTCTGGGCGACACGGTGATGGCGTTCGCCGAGCGTCACCGCATTCCGCTCTGTTCGACCATCCTCAGCAAATCGGTGATCGACGAGCGCCACCCGCTCTATCTCGGCGTGTATGAGGGCGCCATGAGTCGCGAAGCGGTCCAGCGTTATGTGGAGGACAGCGACTGCCTCATCCTGCTCGGCGTGTTCATGACCGACATGGAGCTCGGGATCTACACGGCCGCCCTCAATCCCGAAAACTGGATCTTCGCGAGCCTGGAGGATCTCAGGATTCGCCACCACCATTTTCACCAGGTGCAGTTCGTCGATTTCGTGCAGGGCCTCGCGGCCGCCGAATTGCCTGTCCGCAGCTTGCCGGAACCCCTGCCCTCCCACCCGCCGCGCGCAGCTTGGGCGCCGATCGCCGCGGCGCCGGTCACCAATCGGCGACTGTTCGAGAAGCTGGACGGGATTCTCGATGAACGGATGGTGGTGGTCTGCGACGTGGGCGATGCGCTGTTCGCCTCTGTGGATCTCGGGACCCAGGGAGCCACCCAGTTCATCGGCCCGGCCTACTACACTTCCATGGGCTTTGCCGTCCCGGCCGCGCTCGCGGTGCAGGTTCACGACCAGAACCTGCGCCCGTTGGTGATCGTCGGCGATGGCGCCTTCCAGATGACAGGCCACGAACTGAGCAGCATTGCCCGACTCGGCTTCAACACCATCGTGCTGGTCCTGAACAACAAGGGCTACACCACCGAGCGCTATCTGGCCGAAGGACGCTTCAACGACATCCATCCCTGGCAGTACCACCGCCTGCCGGAGGTGTTCGGCTCGGGCCTCGGGCTGGAAGTGCACACCGAGGACGAACTGGAAGAGGCCCTGGCCCGCGCCGTGGCGCATACCGGGGCATTCACGCTGGTCAACATCCATCTGGATCGCATGGATATCAGCCCGGCGCTGGAGCGCCTGACCCGGGGGATCAGGGAAAGTCTGTGAGACACCCATCGTGCACGCTCACACGGACTTGGCACTTGCAGGAGGGCTCCCTAGAATCGAACAAGGTCTCCAGCCGTGATGATATTTCCGTGTTGATGCACATCTCAGCCCGCTTCTCCCTGACTCTGGAACGTGCCCGCCGCGGCGTGCTGTGGTCCACCACGTATACCGGAACGCGTGAGGCCTTGGTGAATGCGGGCCTCGCCACGCCCGGTCAATTCCCGGTGGGAACCAAGGCGCGTTCCTCCAGCAACGGCGGACATCCCGAAGCGGGCCGCTGGTATCTGTGGCAGGAGCAGCCGGTGGAAGATGTGTGGTCGGTGACCTACTACACCGACTCGCTGTTCGGAGAACTGGATGGCCAGGAACTGCGACAACTGCAGCGTCACCTTCTGAATGATCTGCAGATCACTCCGGAAAGCATCGGTGATCTGGTCAAGCTCTGGCGGGCCGGGATGACGCCCGCCGCCTCCCAGCGCGCAGCGGGGGCTGCCGGCGCAGCCTGATCCCCGACTGCGTCGTCAGCCCACTCCTCCCGGGTGAACTCCCGCATCTCCTTCGTTACCGAGTTCACCGTCACGGATCGTGGCGGAACCGCGCCCGACCTGCTGGCCGCAGCGAGCGGACTGTCCAAATCCAGGATCAAGGAAGCGATGCAGAAGGGGGCCGTCTGGAGCACTCAGGGCTCGCGCAAACCCCAGCGCCTGCGTCGCGCCACGGCACCGCTTGCCGCGGGCACGCGACTCCGCCTGTATTACGACAGTCAGGTACTGGATCGTGAGCCACCACGCGCGCGCCTGATCACCGACGAGAAACGCTACAGCGTATGGTTCAAACCGGCGGGACTGCTGGTGGAAGGTTCACGGTACGGTGACCATGCGACCTTGCTGCGGCAGGTCGAACAGGGCTTTTCCGCACCACGCCGGGTCTGGCTGGTACATCGGCTGGATCTGGAAGCTTCGGGCGTCATCCTCATCGCCCACACACCGCAGGCGGCGGCCAAGCTTTCCGCCTTGTTCCAGACGCGCACGATCGACAAACACTACTGCATCGAGGTGGCCGGCATCCTTGGCAACCCCGACAGCTCGGGGCACTGGGACGCACCGCTGGACGGCAAATCCGCGCGCACCGATTACCGTGTGGTGGCCAACTGCTCGGACAGCAACACGAGCCGGGTCGAGGTCCGCATGGCCAGTGGTCGTTATCACCAGATTCGACGACACGCGGCGGCGGCTGGCCATCCGGTGCTGGGAGATCCTGCGCACGGCCAGCACAATGCCCACTCCGCGGGCTTGCGCCTGATGGCGACCCGTCTCGCGTTCCTCGATCCCTGGCGCGGGACACGCGCGGAGTATTCCTGCGAGGACGAGCTCCGATCCGCCTGGGGCTGGGCGCCGCGCTGAGACTGCCGGCGCTGAATCAGGTGCGAGCCAGGTAAGCCCGCCAGCCTCCCAGTGAAGTGATTTCCTCGGCACCCTGCAGCGCATGCGCCTCGCATAGAAAGCCATGCGGCAGACTGCCGTCTTCCAGCTCCACCCGTCCGATTGCGAGCGGCGCGGGCACGCCGGCCATGAAATTCCCCAGGGCCGCTGCGGACAGCGCCCACTCCTCCACCTCGATCGCCGCACCACGGGCGACATCCCGCGTGAGACCCGGCCGGCGCGGCGGCCCGCCGGCCAAGGCATGGAGTCGATACACGGGTGCCGTGCGGCAAGCCCTGACCAGTCGCGCCCCTCGCGCGAGCAGTTCGCCGTTGAGCGGCAGCCCGGACAGATGCGCTCCGCAGACCACCAAGGTGGTTTCAGTCGCGGACGCGCGCGGCGCCGGCTGCGCCGGCGCGGATTCTGATTCTCTTTGCCCCAGGAAGCGAGCCCCGAGATCCAGCAGTCGCGCATCGGCGAACGCGGGCGCGAAGAGGGTCACGCCCCACGGCACGCCCGCAGTGCCGATGCCAGCCGGCAACGCGAGCGCTGAATAGTCCAGCAGATTCATGAAATTCGTGTAGTGCCCCAGCTCGGAATTGAGGCGCACGGGATCAGCGGCGACCGCAGCGAGGGTATGCGGGCGGCCCAGAGTGGGAGTCAACACACACTCGCAGCGGGTGAAGACCTGATCGGCCCGATGCTTGAGCGCCTGCAAACGATGCTGCGCCTTGAACAGTTCAACGGCGCGCCGCTCACGACCGCCGCTGATGATTTGCCGTGTCACCGGGAACAGGGACTCGGGTTGTTCCTCGATGAAGCGCTCGATGGCGGCATAACGCTCGCTCACCCAAGGGCCCTCGTACAACAGGCGAGCGGCCTCGAGAAAAGGCTCGAAGTCGATTTCGATCTCCTCTCCACCCAGCGCCTGCAACCGGGCGCGGGCGGCGGCAAACAGACGTGGTGCCTCAGCATCACCAAAGAACTCGAGCTGCCGCGGCACGCCATAGCGGAAAGAGGTGCCCGCACGGCTCAGGGCATGGCCTGAACGGGACCATGGATCTGCCGCATCGGGCACTGCCGCATGCGACAGGAGTCTGGATGCGTCCGCCACGTTCGCGGCGAAAATCGACACACAGTCCAGCGACTGACAGGCCGGCACCACCCCCGCAAGGCTGAGCAGCCCACGCGTCGGCTTCACGCCGATGAGGCCGTTGAGTGCCGCAGGTACACGCCCCGATCCCGCTGTGTCCGTGCCCAAGGCAAAGCTGACGAGCCCCTTGGCACACGCGACAGCAGAGCCGCCACTGGAACCACCCGAGATCCATTCTGCATTCCACGCATTGCGCGTGGCGCCATAGGGCGAGCGACTGCCGACCAGTCCGGTGGCGAACTGGTCCAGATTGGTCTTGCCCATGGGAATGGCACCCAGCGCTGTCAGCCGTTCCACCACGAAGGCGGATCGTGACGGGACATATCGGTACCCGGGGCACGCGGCAGTGGTGGGAATGCCCGCCAGATCGATGTTGTCCTTGATCGCGAAAGGCACGCCGTAGAGCGGTAATTCACGCGGATCGGACTGTGCCAGTCGGGCAAGGTACGGCGCGCGCTCCGCAGGCGTCAGGCGATGAATCCAGATGTTGTGATCGAGGCAGGACTCAGCGCGCGCATCGAGCTCGGCACACAGGCGCTCCGGGTCCATGGTACCTGCCAGATAAGCTGTGCGCAGTGCGTTCAATGAAAGATCCATAGCCAACTCCTCAGTCTGCAGCCAGCACCAGCAAGGCCCGTCCAGGCAGCACCTGGGTTCCCGGCTCCACGCAGAGCCGTGACACACGCCCCGCCTGTTCGGCGATCACCGCAATTTCCATCTTCATCGCCTCCAGCACCGCGAGCGTGTCACCCGCCTTCACCTGATCACCCGGCGCAACCCTGATCTGCCAGACATTCCCATGCACATGGCTCTCCACGGCCACTTCGCCATCCTCCAGGGGAACCGCTTCCGGTGCCGCTTCTATGGGCGCATCGAGCGTTTCCGCCACCTGTGCAAGGCCGGCAGCTTGCCAGCGCGCACGCTCGGCCTCGAATGCCGCCTGCTGGCGGGATTTGAATGTCGCGATTGAGGCGGCCTCGCGTGTCAGAAAGTCGTTGTAGGCGGCGAGATCGAAAGTCTCCTCTTCGATACGCAGGCGATAGCGGCCAAGGGGAAAGTCGCGCCTGATCTGTATCAGCTCCTCCGCGCTCACCGGATAGAAGCGAATCTGATCGAAGAAGCGCAGTAACCAAGGCTGGGTGAATTCCGGTGTGCTGCGGTGACGGTTCCACATCTGCAGGGTGCGCCCGACAAACTGGTAACCACCTGGCCCCTCCATGCCATAGACGCACAGGTATGAGCCCCCGATGCCCACCGCGTTCTCGGGCGTCCAGGTACGCGCCGGATTGTATTTGGTGGTCACCAGTCGATGCCGCGGATCGAGCGGCGTTGCCACCGGCGCGCCGAGATACACGTCCCCCAGTCCCAGCACCAGGTAGCTGGCGGAAAAGACGATGTCCTTCACTTCTTCGAGGGAGGAGAGGCCATTGATGCGACGAATGAACTCGATGTTGCTGGGGCACCAAGGCGCATCCGGCCGCACCGATTGCGTGTATTTCTCAATGGCGAGCCGGGTACTGGGGTCATCCCAGGACAGTGGCAGATGGACGACGCGGCTCGGCACCACGAGACTGGCCGTCGCGTCCAGATCCGCCTCCAGGGCGTGCAGTTCGTGCAGCAGCGCCTCGCGACTGATGAGGTGCGGATCGTAGTGCGCCTGCAGCGAGCGGATGCCCGGCGTCAAATCCAGAATTCCCGGAAGGCCGCGTTGCTGCAGGGTCTGGAACAGAGCCTGGACGCGAAAGCGCAGATTCACATCGAGAACCTGCTCGCCGTATTCCACCAGCAAGTACCGATCACCCGCGGGACGATACGTCACGCCTGTCGGATGCTCGGCATTGGTCTCGCGCGTGATCACGGGCGTGGCCGGCAACGGTGCCACCACTGGCATCACACTGCAGGGTCGCAGCGTGTTGATGGCCTCGGCGCGGTCCGCCTCGAGGCGAACGGCTTCTTCCGCAGCGATGGGGACGAAGCGCAGCCTGTCGCCGGGACGCAGCTGTCCGAGCTTCCAGCGGTCCGCCGCTATCACGGTCACGGGACAGACGAAGCCACCCAGGCTCGGGCCATCCGGGCCCAGGATCACCGGCATGTCGCCCGTGAAATCCACGGCACCAATGGCGTAGGCGTTATCGTGCAGGTTGGAGGGATGGAGACCGGCTTCGCCGCCATCCGCGCGCGCCCATTGTGGCTTGGGGCCGATCAGGCGCACCCCGGTGCGACTCGAGTTGTAGTGGACTTCCCAGTCCGTGGCGAAAAAGGTGGCGATGTCTTCGGGCGTGAAGAAATCCGGTGCACCATGCGGCCCGTAGATCACGCGCAGGGTGAGCCGCTCCGCCATGGGCGTCTGCCATTCGTGCGCTGGATCGAAAGACGGCGGGATACCATGGTCGGACTTCAGTCGCAGTACATCGCCGGTGCGCAGTGCACGCCCGCCGTGGCCTCCGAAGCGACCCAGGGTGAAGGTGGCCGCGCTGCCAAGATAGGCCGGGACATCGAGCCCGCCCTGCAGGGTCAGATAGGCGCGTGCACCGCCCTCCCGCAGCTGGCCGATGGCGAGCACGCTGCCCGCTGGCACGGCGACAGGCGCCCACCAGGGCACCGGCTGGCCATCGAGTGTCGCCGGCATCTGCGCTCCGGTGAGACAGACAACCGCGTCGCGGTTGAAACGCAAACGCGGTCCACCGAGGTTGATCTCGAGGCATGCAGCCTCCGGCGGATTGCTGAGCAGACGATTGCCGAGCCGGAAAGAATAATCGTCCATGGGGCCTGACGGCGGAATCCCCACCGCCCAATAGCCGAGTCGGCCCGGAAAATCCTGCACCGTGGTCTCCGTGCCCGGTGCCAGAACCTCTATCGTGCCCGCCCGGTAGTCGAAGGTCTTGAGGCTGCTGGTCGAGTGGCTTCCGGCCATGAACTCCGGCAGGGCGAGTACCTGCTGCAGGTATTCCAGATTGGTTTCGATGCCGTCGAGCCGCGTGGCGGCAAGCGCCGCCTGCAGTTTCTCGATCGCCTCGGCGCGCGTGGTACCGTGCACGATGATCTTGGCGAGCATGGGGTCATACCAAGGTGGCACCTCCACCCCGGCTTCCACCCAGCTGTCCACGCGCGCCCCGGCCGGCCATTGCACGCAGCTGAGTTCCCCTGGACTCGGCTGGAAATCGCGCGCCGGATCTTCAGCATAGACGCGTACCTGGACGGCGTGCCCGCTGAATTCAGGCACGAGGGTTTCAAGCGGCGGGAGCTCCCCCGCAGCGAGCGTCACCATCCAGGCCACGAGATCGACGCCGGTGACACTCTCGGTCACGCCGTGTTCGACCTGCAGGCGGGTGTTCACCTCGAGAAAATAAAATTCGTCACGCGCGGCGTCATAGACGTATTCCACCGTGCCTGCAGAGCGATAGTTCACCCGGAGACCAAGTGCGACCGCGTGCGCAGCGAGCTCCCGGCGGGTGCTCTCGGGCAGGCAAGGCGCGGGCGTTTCCTCCACGACTTTCTGGTTCCGGCGCTGGAGTGAACAGTCACGTTCACCGAGGCTGATCACCCCCCCCTTGCCATCACCAAAAATCTGCACCTCCACATGGCGCGCCGCGGCCACGAAGCGCTCCAGATAGAGTCCGCCGTCGGCGAAGCTCTTGCGCGAGAGTCGCTGCACACTCTCGAAAGCCTCACCAAGCTCATCGGCGGTGTTGCACATGCGCATTCCAATGCCACCGCCACCGGCCGTGCTCTTCAGCATCACCGGGTAGTCGATGTCGGCCGCCGCTGCGAGCGCCGCCGTGACATCCGGCAACAGGTCGGTCCCGGGCAACATGGGTACTCCGGCCTCGCGGGCAATGGCGCGCGCCGTGTGCTTCAACCCGAACTCGCGCAGGTGGGAAGGCCTTGGCCCGATGAAAACGATACCGGCGGCCTCGCACTGCTCGGCAAAGTCGGCGTTTTCGGAAAGAAAGCCGTAGCCCGGGTGGATTGCCTCCGCCCCGACTTCCTGCGCAATCCTCACCAGACGCCCGCCCTGCAGATAGGAATCCTGCGCAGGCCCCTCCCCGATCAGAATCGCCTCATCGGCTTCCGTGACATGTCGGGAGGCGCGGTCCGCCTCCGTGAACACGGCCACGGATTCCACACCGAGCGCGCGCAGGGTGCGGATGATGCGGCAGGCTATGGCACCGCGATTGGCTATGAGTACTTTCTTGAACATGGCTGCTTGGCACCTGGCAGGTGGCGGGTCGTCCCGCGACTTCGAGGCACCGGAGGTCGTCCTGCGGTGCGGGCTGGCTGCCCTGGTGGATATGTATTCCGCCTGTGCACTCAATCCCAGATCAGCATTCGCACCGGCGTGGGGTTGTAGGCATTGCAGGGGTTGTTCAGCTGCGGACAGTTGGAGACGAGCACGATCACATCCATCTCGGCACGCAGATCGACGAATTTGCCGGGGCCCGAGATTCCGTCCTCGAAACTGAGGCGACCTTCCGGAGTCACGGGTACATTCATGAAGAAATTGATGTTCGACACCAGATCGCGCTTGGTCAGTCCCCAGGGCGACTCCGCACAGGCCAGAAGAAAGCTGTCGCGACAGCTGTGCATGGGCAGCGTGGACAAGGCATAGCGCACCTGGTTGCTCTCTCCCGCGCAGGCGCCTCCCAAGGTGTCATGCCGGCCACAGTTGTCGGCCGTGATGGTGAGCATGGGATTACCCTCGCTGGACACGAGAACCGTGCCGGCCGTGAGGTAGAGGTGGCGCTGCGCGACGATGGTTTCGGCCACGCTGTAGTGCTCGGAGGTGTCGTTGGCGTTGAAGAACAGGGTGTCCACCGCCTGATTGCCCTCCATGTCAAAGATGCGCAAGGTCTGTCCCTTGGTCAGCCGCCACGTCCAGGCGCTGCCAGCCGGGACCACCTCATCGTGTACGGCTGAGGCCGGATCGATCTGCGAAGTCACGCTTGCAGGACTCATTGCGTCGTTCTCCTCAATGACACTGGCAGTGGTGGCGTGCGGTCAGCGCATAGCCGCGCGCGTTCTCCGCACGCGACAGGCGGCAGGCATCCCACGCAGGCGTTTCCCCGACATGGAGGACCTCGCAGGCCACGGGCCGCGGGGTCCATTGCAGGGTAGGATCGAGACGATGCGGGCAGGTGTTCAGCACCACCAGGGTATCCATCTCCGCATGCATCGTGACGGTGTCACCCACACGGGAGTGACCGGCCTGAAAGCTCAGCGCACCTTCCGCATCGGCACTCACCTTGCTGAAGAAATTCACGTTCGCCACCAAATCCCGCTTGCCGAGCCCCCATTTACCGAGTTCGATCAGGAACAGTTCACGACCATTGCGCATGAAGCCATTCAAGTGCGTCTGATAGTCGGCACGACCATAACGTTGCTCGAGCTCCGCGCGTCGGCTCACGCCGCAGTAAGTATCGTGCCAGCCAACGGTATCCTCCGTGATCGACACGAGGATCCGCCCCATGTCCGAATAGCACACATGCCCGCGGGTGAGATAGGCCGTGTACTGAGCCTTCAGGGTGTCGGCCATGTTGTAGCGTTCGAGCGGATTGTGCGCGTTGTAGAACAGGGCACTGCAGTTCGCGCCACCTTCCAGATCACGCAGGCGCAGGGAATATCCGCGCCGGATGACCATGGACCAGGCGCGTGCGCCCGGAATCACTTCCTGCAGGACAGGTCCCGCTGTCTCAACCATCTGTCATCTCCTTCCGTTTTCGAACTTCGCCCGCACTTCCGACAGTGCTGCAGCAGAGGCATTGCGGTTCAAGGGCAAATCGTAAGTCACCTTCGCACCATAGGCCTCGGGGGCATGCGGATCGTGTCGCACCTTGTCGAACACCAGCAGTCGCGTGCCGAGCGCAAAGCCTTCCTTCAATTCATGCGTCACCATCACGATGGTCAGTCCCAGCTCCTGCCACAGGCGCCGCACCAGTTGGTGCATGTCGGAACGTATGCCGGGATCCAGCGCGCCGAACGGTTCATCCAGCAGCAGCAGGCGCGGCTGCGCCATCAGCGCCTGGGCAAAGGCGAGCCGCTGCTGCATCCCGCCGGACAGCTCTTCCGGGTAGCGATCCTCGGCCGCGGAAAGTCCCACCGCCGAGAGCATCTCGCGGGCCGCGTCTCTGGCCTTGCGTCGGGCCGTGCCGAAGGTGCGTGCGAGCCAGCGGCAGTCACGCAGGTCCAGCGCCAGCACCACGTTGTCGAGCACGGTCAGATGGGAAAACACCGAGTAGCGCTGGAAAACGACGCCACGCCGCCCATCCGGACCCGTGCTGATCGATTCGCCCTGCATGGTGATACGCCCGCGCGTCGGCCGTTCAGTCCCCAGCAGCAGCTTGAGGAAGGTGCTCTTGCCCGCACCGGAGGCACCCACCACCACGCAGAATTCACGCTCGGCAAGGGTCAGGCTCACACCCTCCAGCACCACATGGTCGCCGTAGCGCTGCCAGACCTTGTCCAGTTCCAGAAAAGCCATGGCACTCATCCCTGTTGCCCGAGTTCGGCCCAACGAAAGAGCCGCCGTGACAGGCGCGCCATCAGGAGGTCGGTCAGCGCTGCGAGCAGGGTGATCCACGCGACGTACGGCAGGATCACATCCATCGCAAGATAGCGACGCACGAGGAAGATGCGGTAGCCAAGACCGCTCTCGGCAGCGATCGCCTCGGCGGCAATGAGGAAGAGCCATGCGCCACCCAGACTCAGACGCACG
>VGUA01000076.1 GCA_016874535.1 Gammaproteobacteria bacterium | reverse complement strand
CGCGCCCGAGGCAGCTCCCGTGTCCACCCCCATCGCCGGGTTGCTGCGCGTGTTCCGGTCCGAGCTGCTGGCGGTGGGGGTGTTCAGCCTGCTGGCCAATCTGCTCATGCTGACGCCCACGCTCTACATGCTGCAGGTCTTCGACCGGGTCATGACGAGCGGCAACAATTTGACCCTCATTGCTGTATCCCTCGTGACTCTTTTCTTCTTCGCCATCATGGCAGTGGCGGAGTGGGCGCGTTCCCGCGTGCTGGTACGCGCCGGCGTGCGTTTCGATACCGCGCTCAACACCGAAGTGTTCCGCGCAAGCGTCGAAGCTTCACTCAACAAGGCCGGGCGCAATCCGGGCGAAGCCTTTGCCGACCTGACCAATCTGCGACAGTTCCTGTCCACCAACGGTGTCTTTGCTTTCTTTGATGCGCCCTGGGTGCCAATCTACATTGCCGTGGCCTGGTTGATGCACCCCTGGCTCGGCATCGCTGCGATAGTTCTCGCCGTGATGCTGGTGCTGGTGGCCTGGGCAGGACATCTCTACACGCGTGCCCTGCATACCACAGTGCTGGAAGCCGGCATGCGCAGCAACGGCTTCGTGCAGAGCAAGTTGCGCAATGCCGAGGCCATTGAGGCCATGGGCATGCTGCCCAGTCTCTTCGCGCGCTGGAGCGCATTTCATGCCACGCATGTCGATGCGGCGGCCGTCAATCAGGACAAGAACCAGCGCGTGCAGGCCGTTACCAAGTTCCTGCAGTATTCCCAGCAGTCCCTGATGATCGGCATCGCCGCGATGCTGGTCATCCGCGGTGAAATCAGCATGGGTGCCATCATCGCCTCCAACATGCTGATGGCCCGCGCGCTGGCGCCGGTCCAGATGTTGGTGGGCAGCTGGAAAGGATTCATGGCCGCCAAACTCTCCTATGAGCGTCTGGGAACACTCCTGACTGCGTACCCTGCGGGGGCTGGTGGCGCGGGCTGAAGGACGCGAGGCACCCATCCTGCAAGGACTGGACGCCGAACTGCCTGCGGGCGAGTTGCTGGTCGTGATGGGGCCCTCCGGCTCCGGCAAGACCACGCTCGCAAGTTGCCTGCTCGGCATCTGGCCGCTGACCGAAGGCGAAGTCCTGCTCGACGGCGTGCCCATCGAGGAATGGGATCGCAACCAGCTCGGCCCCCATCTCGGCTATCTGCCCCAGGACATCGAACTCTTCGATGGCAGCATCGGTGACAACATTGCGCGCTTCGGTACTGCCGTGCCCGAGAAGATCATCGCGGCTGCCAAGGCGGCCAATGTGCACGAGATGATCCTGCGTTTCCCCCAAGGCTACGACACTGCGATGGGTCTCGCCGGGAGTCAGCTGTCCGCAGGACAACGCCAACGCATTGCCTTGGCCCGGGCACTCTACGGGGAGCCCGCGCTGATCGTGCTCGATGAACCCAATGCCAACCTGGATGACGCCGGTGAGGCCGCGCTCATGCAGGCGGTGCAGGCCCTGCGGGCCAAGGGGTGTACCGTGGTGGTGATTTCGCATCGGGGCGGGCTCGTCACCTTGGCGGACCGGCTGATGATCCTGAACCAGGGCCGTATCCAGGCGCTGGGCCCGCGCGAAGCCCTGCTGGCCCGACATGCCGCCACGGGAGCTGCCGCGGCCGCACGCAATCCCGCGCCAGAGCGCTGAGGAGCCCGATTTCATGAACAAGCCCATGAACATGCCGATGAACCCCTCGCCCGCCGCGGAAGAGCTGCCGGAAGCCGATGCCTCGCGCCCCATGCGCGTCGGGCTGTGGGCGCTGGGCCTCGGCCTCGGTGGATTTCTGGTGTGGGCGGCCTACGCCCCGCTGGATGAGGGTGTGCCCACCAGCGCTTCAGTGGTGGTGGACACCAAGCGCAAACCGGTGCAGCACCTCACGGGAGGGATCCTGAGCGAAGTGCTGGTGCGTGAAGGTCAGGCGGTGAAGGCCGGTGAAGTGGTGGCGAGACTCAACGCCTCCACCAGTCGTGCCAACTATGAGTCGGTGCGCCAGCACTACATGGGCCTCTCCGCGATGGAAAGCCGCATCGTGGCCGAGCAACTCGGTGCGCAGGAGATCGTGTTCCTGGAGGAAGTGCTGACCATGCCGGATCCCATGGTGCAGCAGCAGGTGGAAACCCAGCGCCAGCTCTTCCAGTCGCGCCGGCGCGCGCTGCAGGCTGAGCTCGAAGGGATCCGCGCGAGCATCGCAGGACAGGAAGCCATGGCTACCGGTTATCAGGGGCAGCTCACAAGCAGCCAACGCCAGCTCGCCCTGCTGCGCGAAGAACTCAAAGGCATTCGGAGCCTGGTGAAGGAGGGGTATGCGCCGCGCGCACGCCAGCTCGAACTTCAGCGCGATGCGGCAGCCGTGCGCGGCCAGATTCTGGAATTGCAGGGCAATATCACGCGCACAGGGCGCGACATCGCGGAACTCAACGCACGCGCCGTGCAGCGCCAGCAGGAGTATCGCAAGGAAGGCGACGAACAATTGGCACAGATTCGCCTGGAACTGCAGGCGGACCGGGAAAAGTTCAAGGCGGTGGCGGAAGAGTTGGAGCGGGTCGATCTGCGCGCCCCGGTGGACGGTCAGGTCGTGGCATTGGAAGTCCAGTCGGTGGGCGCGGTGATCCAGCCCGCGCAGAAGATCATGGACATCGTACCCTTCGACGAACCACTGCTGCTGGAAGCGCAGCTTCCCCCGCAGGTCATCGATCGCGTGGTGCCCGGTCAGGTGGTGGATGTGCGCTTCAGTGCCTTCGCGCATACGCCGGCACTGGTGGTGGAGGGGCGTCTCGAATCCATATCCGGGGATCTCGTCAGCACAGAGACACCCAATGGCACGGTGTCCTACTACTTGGGGCGGGTGAGTATCACCCCCGCCGGGAGGGAGGCTCTGGGGAATCGCGAAATGCACCCCGGCATGCCGGCAGAGGCCATCATCAAGACCGGTGAACGCTCGCTGCTGACCTATATCCTGCATCCGCTGACCAAGCGCATCGCGGCGGCGATGAAGGAGGAGTGAGCGCGATGCGCGGAGTGCGCGCCTGCCTGCTGTTCATGCTGTGCTGTGCGCCGGCGGCACAGGCCATCGATCTCCTGCAGAGCTATCAGGCGGCGGTGGCTGAGGATGCTGAATTCAAGGCGGCCGAAGCCATGGCCGAAGCGGGGCGCCAGGTGGTGCCCATGGCACGCGCGCAGCTGCTGCCCAATGTGAACTTCAACTACACGCATTTCGAGAACGAGCTTAACACGCGTTCCACTTCGTTTGGCCGGACTTTTTCGCAGGATTCCAGCTATCCCAGCGACACCTATGGCCTGGTGCTCAGGCAACCCATCTATCGGCCAGCCCAGTCTGCGGGTTACCGCCAGGCCTTGGCGCAGCGGGAGGGTGAGGAAGCGGAGCTTGCGCGAGCCTTGCAGGAGCTCGGCTTGCGGGTGTCGGGGGCCTATCTCAATGCCCTGCTGATGGAAGAGCAGCGGACTCAGGTCGTCGCGCAGGGCAAGGCTATCGCCGCCCAGCTCGCGGCTGCGGAACTTTCCTTCAAGGCAGGGCAGGGTACACGCACGGATGTGGATGACGCCCAGGCACGCCTTGACCTCAACGAGGCCGATCTGCTGGCGGCAGAGCAGCAGATCGCTCAAGCGAAGCACGAGCTGGAAGTGCTGATTGGTGCACCGGTCGATGACCTCGCCGCTGTCGACAAGCAGCGCCTGCAATTGGTGATGCCCGATCCCGACACCTTGGAGAGCTGGGTGGCGCGGGCTGAGGCCAACAGCCCCGAACTCACAGCGCTGGAAGCCGAGATGAAGGCGGCGAAGCTCGAAATCTCACGTGCCTATGCCGGACACAAGCCAACGGCGGACCTCATCCTGCAGCGCTCGATCAACGAAAGCGACAATGTGATCAACCCGGGCGCGCGCTTCATCAACAACCAGATTGGTGTGCAGGTGGCGGTGCCGCTGTTCGCCGGCGGCTATGTGCATGCACAGGTCAAGCAGGCCATGGCGAAGCACCGGGAAGTGGAAGAGCGCCATGATTCCTCGCGGCGCAAACTCGCAGCCGCCGTGCGCAAGGAATTCCAGGCGGTGGTGGAAGGAATTCGACGGGTGCGTGCGCTGGAGCTCGCAGAGCGCTCAGCCACCCAATCGGTGATCTCCAACCGCAAGGGTTTTGAAGCCGGCACCCGCACACGGGTAGATATTCTGGATGCCGTGCAGAAACGCAGCCAGACGCGACTGGATCTCGCTGAACAACGACTGGTGTATGCGATTTCGCACCTGCGCCTGAAAGCCCTGAGCGGGGAACTGGGCCTCGAGGCAGTGACCCAGGTGAATGACTGGCTGGTGGAGATGAGGTCGGAAGTCCCTCAGGCCGGCCGGATGGCTGAATAGTCCGGTCGACCCGGGAATCTCATCCATCAGTAAAAAATGCTCTTCTGCTTGATTAGCGGGAGGCGTTGTTCAAGTCGGCTTTACTAACGCCGGCCATCGAGGCCAGTTCAGGAGTGCAGAGTGGTGCGCACGGCACCCCGCTGTTATCCCCAAGGGCACACGCAGGCGGTGTTTGCGTGGCCAAAAGGGCACTGAGGCGTCAATGAAAACTGCCACGATCCGTTCCTTGCGGGTTGGTCCGGAACTGCGTCGTTCTGTTGAAAGTGTCCTGCGCGAAGGGGAAAGCCTTTTGGGTTTTGTCGAACAGGCGATTCGTCAGATCATCGCCCACCGTCAGGCCGAACAAGAATTCATCGCACGCGGGCTGATGGCGCGCGATGAGGCCGGGCAGACAGGGGGCTACACCGAAGTTTCCGTCGTACTGAATAGACTCCAGGGGATGCTGGACCAAGCCAGATCGGGTCAATCACCTGCGTGACGAAATTGACGATACCGAAACGGTGACTGTGCTGGCAGTGCGCCATCAGCGCGAGAGCGACTACCACTGATTGTTGATCTCACCTGCCTCGCCCGATGCTGTCTACGTTCTTGCGTAAAGGCGAAATAGGAGTCTTGTCAAAATCTGCCAAAGAGCCGATGCTCGCGCCATGAGCACAATGAACATTTCCCTTCCCGAAACCATGAAGTCCTTCGTGGATGAACAGGTCAACCAGCGCGGCTACGGCACCAGCAGCGAATATGTGCGCGAGTTGATCCGCAAGGAACAGGACCGCATGCACTTGCGTAACCTGTTGCTCGCTGGCGCAGCCTCGGCCCCGGCTGCATCCGCCGACACCAGCTATTTCGAAGGCCTGCGTGATCGGGTGCGCAAGGGCGCCAAGCCTGCCGCCAAGGCGTGAAGGCAAAGGCAGTCGTTCCGCGTGCGCAGGCCAACCGGGATGTTGATACGGCTGTCGCCTACTACCTGAGTGAGGCGGGCGCGGCCTTGGCGCATTGAAGTGAGCTCAGGGCGTGGCGTCAGGGGCACTCAACCACTCGGGAATGCCATCGAGCTTCCAAGCCGCCTTATGGGTCATGCCGACCAGGGCGCCCAGCAGTCGATGAAGGCTCATGCGATTGAACCCCAGTGCGTCTTTCTGCCCACCCTCGGTGTGCAGCACGAGTTTCCACTGCGCACCACTAATGACGAGATCAATCTGGCTCACCAATCGCGCTGCGCGGATCTGTTCCTGGGTGGCCACGACCTTGTTGCGCAGAATAGGGGGCGGTTCATCGGGAGGCGCAGTCAGGGTTTCCTCATGATCCAGGCGCACGCGCTCGGCAGGAGGAAGTTCCAGAGGTAAACCGCTGGAGGCGACAGTCTGCTCCAGCCAGGAAGCCGAGCTCGTCAGAAAGCTCTGACATAACCGCCGCGTCAGCCAGAAGACATGATCAGATCCGCTCATCAACCAGAGTCGGTCTTCCTGCTGGTCGTAGCCTACGGTGATGTCGATAGCCGTTGCTCCCGATGCACGAAAAGTTGCCAAGTGTGACGGACTTCAGAATCCAGAGAAAACGTCAACAAATGTTGCAGAAATGTCGGCTGCTTCTCAGTCTCGCGGGCTGATTTGGATGACCATGCTGCTCCCGAATGGTGCCACAGGGAAAAGGTGGGACAGGGGAGACCTTTCAGGGAGGTGAAGGCGCATGAGGAGCAGGGAAGCCGATTACAAGGAAGACCAAAACGACGTGGGGTGGGTTGATAACATGCTGATGACGCATCGCGTACGGGGGGGAAAGATGCCGAGTGAGCCGGGAGACGTCTGGGTGTTCCCGGGTCAGCGCACGAATGACGCGGGGCAACTCCTGACGTTTCTGCTGCACGTTTCTGACGACACGCTGTTCGAGGTTTTGGATCAGGCCGGCAATTCGCTGGGCTATTCCACGCTTGCGGACTTCACCCGAGGCTCTGGTTGCGGTGCCGGGGGCACTCCCGCCGCCGGCTGATTCGACGCAATCTGCGGATTCTGCCGGAGGAAGCGCTGGCAGAACCTCGACGCTTCTTCAGAGGGCGAAGTCGCTGCGCTTGCGGCCCTGCGCAATGGCCTCTGTCATCCATTTCGGTTCGCGGCCTCTGCCGCTCCAGGTGTTTCCCTTGTCATCCCGGAACTTCACGGGAACGCTGCCGGTGGTCTTCTTGCGAATGGCGCGCTTCGGTTTGGCGCCCACGGCGTCGCGCAGATCGGTGAGGCTCAAGTCATGTTTCTGCATGTCTGCAATGATTTTGCGCAGGGCTCTCTCGCGGGACTTTTCCGTTGAGGCGATCTGGGCCTGGAGTTTCGCGATTTGTTTCCGGATGGCAGCGGCTGATTTCATGGAGTTCCTACCTTTCAAGGGGCCGCTATTATAAATCCGATTTTAGGAAAAAGTCCCGATCTATTTTTCAAGTATTACGGGGATGGATCTTGCAGCCCCGAGAAACCGGTCGGGATTTTGCTCTCTCTCTACCGAGATAATGCGATGCGCGCCCTCAAAAAGAAAATGAAATAACCAGTCCTCGTCTTATGCCAGTACTCGCTGACGCAGGGCATTCAAGGCACTGATGACGGCATATTCCCGAATGCGGGCCCGGTCGTCCCCGGGCAATTGCACCCGTTCGGTGTTCGCGCCCGCGGCCGTGGCAATGCCGATGAAAACCGTGCCGGGGCGCACGCCCGGGACTTCCTTTCGATCATCCACCGCACAGGTCGAGAGCCCGATATCAGCGCCGGTATGGGCGCGCACCGCCTCGGCGAGCGCCGCCGTGGTTTCCGGGTTCGGGAAATCGGATTCCTTGACCCCAAGCAGCCGCGTCTGCAGGCGTCCATCGGCCAGAATGAGTCCGCCGAGGAATACTCCTTCTGCTTCATCGCGGGCAGAAAGGCGCAGCCCAATGTGCCCGCCGGTCGCGGATTCCGCTAAGGCCAGCGTGAGGCCGCGCTGGCGCAAGCCCTCCAGCACCACGCTCTCCATGGTTTGCTGGTCCCGCCCGAAGACATATTTTCCGAGAATGCCGGCGACGACCCGGTCTTCGGCCTCCAACAGGGTTTTCGCAGTGGCCTCATCCGGGGCTTTTACGGTAATCCTGACCTTGATGCCTTCTATACCGCTCGCCTGGAAGGCGAGGGTGGCCCGCCCGGATTCATCCAAGCCCGCCATATGCGGGGCGAGCATTTCCGCGAGACCGGATTCGGACTGGCCCCAAGTGCGAAGAACCCGGCTGCGGATGATGGAAGTCTCCCCACTGCGAGTTCTCAGATCCGGCAGGATGGTCCCCCGCATCATGGCGCGCATCTCGCTGGGAACGCCCGGCACGGCGTAAATCACCTGTTGCCCAATCGGACAGACGAGGCCGGGCGCCGTGCCCGGCATCTCGGCGATGAAGCGGGCCCCCGCCGGCAATTTGGCCTGGCGCAGGTTGTTTTCAGGCATGGTGCGCCCCCGGCTTTCAAACATCTGCCTGATGCGCTCGCCCATGGCGGCATCCCGCACCAGTGCAACGCCCATGACTTCGGCAATCGCCTCACGGGTGATGTCGTCCTGGGTCGGGCCAAGGCCGCCGCAACAGATGACGGCCTCGCTGCGGGAGAGGGCGAGCTTCAAGGAGTCGACGATGCGTCGGTGGTTGTCGCCCACCTTCACCTGATGGAAAGAATCGATGCCGGAGAGCGCGAGCTGCTCACCTATCCAGGCTGAATTGCTGTCCACGATCTGGCCCAGCAACAGTTCGGTACCGATGGCGACGACTTCGCAGCGCATGGCGGCTCTCCTTTGATGACCTGCTCATCTTAGCCCTCTGAGCCTGCAGCCGGGGTGGCCTCAACTTGCTTGTTGCAAGCAAGTAAAAAGCTGGGCACCATTGCGACATGGATGCACTCACCGAAAACAGGCACCCGCGACGGACCCAAGCCGAGCGTTCCGCCCTGTCCGACACGCGCATGCTGGACGCGGCCGTCGCCCTCATCGTCAAGCGGGGCACCGCCGGCGTGACCCTGAAGGAAGTGGGCGAGCTTGCCGGTTACAGTCGTGCCATGGCCGGCTGGCGTTTCGGCACCAAGGCGAGTCTTTTCGTGTTCGTGGTGCGGGCAGTGGGTGAAGAGTGGCTGCGGGCACTGGGGGAGGCGGTCGAGGACAAGCAGGGGCTCGCAGCTATCCACGCGGCCACCGATGCTCATTATCGATTCATTCGCGCCGGTGCGGATCGCATCCGGGCATTCTATTTGCTGTGGTTTGACTCGACGGGCCCGGATCCCGAGCTCAGAGCGGTCATCGCGAATATCCATGAGCGCCGGCAACGCGATGTGGAAGCCTGGATTCGGGCGGGGATTGCGGCGGGACGAATGCGCGAGAACGTGGATGTGCCCTCCGTGGCGGCACATTTCTGCGCCACCATCATTGGCATCGTCTACCACTGGCTGATCAATCCCCAGGCCGCCCGGCCACTGAAGGATTTGCACGAAGGTCTCAAACAACAGATGACGCGGGCGCTGGCCCGTGATTGACAGGAGAACACCATGAGTATTCGCGCCGAAGACGTGAGCAACGCTGCGGAATCCAGCGCACCTTCGCTTCCTTTGCGCTTCGTGACTGCCGCGTCCCTGTTCGACGGGCATGACGCGGCGATCAATGTCATGCGGCGCCTGATTCAGGGCGCGGGCGCCGAGGTCATCCATCTGGGACACAACCGTGCAGTGGCCGATGTGGTGCGCGCCGCGATCCAGGAAGATGCGGACGCCATCGCACTCAGCTCCTACCAGGGCGGGCACAACGAATATTTCCGCTATATGGTGGACATGCTGCGCGAGGCCGGCGCCCGCCATGTGCGGGTGTTCGGTGGCGGTGGCGGCACCATCACGCCGGAGGAAATCGCCGAGCTGCACCAGTACGGCGTGGAGCGCATCTACCATCCCAATGACGGCATGGTGATGGGCCTGCAGGGGATGATCGATGATCTGGTGGAGCGTGCCCTTGAGGCCCGCAAGGCCTCCGTGCTGCCGGGGCGCATCGACCGGGCCGACGCCTTGTCAGTCGCGCAGATGCTCTCCGCCCTGGAAGACGGCGTGCTGCCTGAAGCCCAGCTCGAGAAGCTGCGCAAGGAATGGCGCATGGCCGGCGCCAAGGTTCCGGTCATCGGCATCACCGGCACCGGCGGCGCCGGCAAGAGCTCGGTCACGGATGAAATCCTCTCGCGCTTCCTGCAGTACTTCCCCGAGATGCGCATTGCCGTGCTGGCCGTCGATCCCACCCGTCGTCGCACCGGCGGCGCGCTGCTCGGGGATCGCATCCGCATGAACAGCCTGCGTAACGAGCGCATCTTCATGCGCTCCATGGCCACGCGCCGGCAGCACCTGTCCACCAGTGCCATGCTGGGCGATGCAGTCGCCTTCCTCAAATCCCTGCAGTTCGATCTGGTGCTGGTGGAGACCGCAGGTATCGGCCAGAGCGATTCCGAAATCGTCGATCTGGTCGACTTGCCGGTCTATGTGATGACCAGCGAATACGGCGCCGCGAGCCAGCTCGAGAAAATCGACATGCTGGATTTCGCCTCGCTCGTCATCCTCAACAAGTTCGACAAGCGCGGTGCGGAGGACGCCTTGCGGGACGTTCGCAAGCAATGGAAGCGCAACCACCAGAATTTCACCATCGAGGATGAACAGATTCCGGTGTTTCCCACCATCGCCAGCCAGTTCAACGATCCGGGGCTCACCTGGATGTTCGTGAATCTCTGCCGCGAGCTCGTGGCCAAGGTGGGGCTGGATGCCGCGCGTTGGGCGCCGCAGGTGGAAGTGAGCATTCGTGAGCCGCGCGCCACCGTGCTCATTCCGGGCCAGCGCAACCGCTATCTCGCCGAAATCGCCGAGCAGGGCCGCGACATCAATGCCGAGGTCGAGGCTGCCGCCAGTCAAGCGAATCTCGCCCATCACTGCCATGAAGCCCTGCGCGCACTGGGCGATGCGAATCTGCCCGCTGCGGGAGACAACTATCCCGAAGCCCTGATCGCCGAAGGTGACGTCACGCTGACCGCCTTGCGCAAACGCTACAACCAGGCGCTGGGCGCCATCGGCAGCGAAGGACTTGCGGTGCTGAAGAGCTGGGATGCGCGTATCGCGGCCATCACGGCCGAGAAATATACCTACAAGGTGCGCGACAAGGTGGTGGAGGGCGACAACTACCGCGAGACCCTGAGTCACCAGAAGGTGCCGAAGATCGCCCCACCGCGTTTCGAATCGTGGGGAGATCGCCTGCGCTTCGGGCTCAGGGAGAACCTGCCGGGCAGTTATCCCTATACCGCAGGCGTGTACCCCTATCGCCGTGCGGGCGAGGATCCCACCCGCATGTTTGCAGGGGAGGGCACCCCCGAGCGCACCAATCGCCGCTTCCACTATGTGTCTGCCGGGCAGCCGGCGGCGCGCCTGTCCACGGCCTTCGATTCGGTCACCCTCTACGGGGAAGATCCGCACGAGCGCCCGGACATCTACGGCAAGATCGGCAATTCCGGGGTTTCCATCGCGACGGTGGATGACGCGAAGAGGCTGTATTCCGGATTCAATCTCTCGGCGCCCAGCACCTCGGTCTCCATGACGATCAACGGGCCGGCGCCCATCGTGCTCGCCTTCTTCATGAATACCGCCATCGACCAGCAGGTGGAGAAGCACCTCAAGGCCACTGGCCAGTGGTCCCAGGCGGAAAAGAAGATCGCAGACTGGTTCAAGGACAAGCCGCGTCCCGCCTATCGGGGCGAGGTCCCCGAAGGCAACACCGGGCTCGGACTCGGCCTGCTCGGGATCTCCGGTGAGCATGTGGTGGATGCGGAAACCTATGGTCGCATCAAGGCCGACACGCTCTCCAATGTGCGCGGCACGGTGCAGGCGGACATTCTGAAGGAGGATCAGGCCCAGAACACCTGCATCTTCTCCACCGAGTTCGCACTCAAGATGATGGGCGATGTACAGGAATATTTCGTGCACCAGAACGTGCGCAACTTCTACAGCATCTCCATCTCGGGCTACCACATCGCGGAAGCCGGCGCGAACCCGATCAGCCAGCTTGCGTTCACCCTTTCCAATGGCTTCACGATCGTGGAGTACTACCTCGCGCGGGGCATGAATATCGATGATTTCGCGCCCAATCTCTCCTTCTTCTTCAGCAACGGCATGGATCCCGAATATTCGGTGATCGGCCGCGTGGCGCGGCGGATCTGGGCCCGGGCGATGCGTGATCGCTACGGCGCAAGCCCGCGCAGCCAGATGATGAAGTACCACATCCAGACCTCGGGGCGCAGCCTGCATGCCCAGGAGATCAGCTTCAACGATATCCGCACCACCCTGCAGGCCTTGTATGCGCTGTTCGACAACTGCAACAGCCTGCATACCAATGCCTATGACGAAGCGATCACCACCCCGACCGAGGAATCGGTGCGGCGCGCGGTTGCCATCCAGCTCATCATCAACCGCGAGCTGGGCCTCAATTTCTGCGAGAACCCTTGGCAGGGCTCATTCGTCATCAATGAGCTGACCGATCTGGTGGAGGAGGCCGTGTACCAGGAGTTCGAGCGCATCTCCGAACGCGGTGGCGTGCTGGGCGCGATGGATACCATGTACCAGCGCGGCAAGATTCAGGACGAAAGCCTCTACTACGAGACCCTGAAGCACGATGGCCGTCTGCCGCTTATCGGTGTGAACACCTTCCTGCCCAAGAAGGGGCAGGAAGATCAAGTGACCACGGTTGAACTCATGCGCTCCACCGAACAGGAGAAGCAGGACCAGATCGTCGCCGTGCGGGCCTTCCAGGATCTGCACGCCGCCGAACGTCCGGCCCGCCTCAAGCAGTTGCAGGAGGTGGCGCGCGCCCGCGGCAATGTCTTCGAACAGCTGATGGAGACCGTGAAGGTGGCTTCGCTGGGGCAGATTTCGCGCGCCCTCTATGATGTGGGCGGCGAATATCGCCGCAACATGTAAGGCGGAGGCAGACGCAGATGACCCAGTTCTACACGGATGTGATGGGTAACCGCCACGGGCGTGCTGCGCCGGATGCGCGTATCGCCTGCCTGGTGCCGAGCATCACGGAATTGATCTGCGATCTCGGTCTGGCAGCACAACTCGTGGCGCGCACCGGTTTCTGTATCCACCCGCGTGAGCTCGTGCGGGAGGTACCCAAGGTCGGTGGGACCAAGGATGTCGACCTCGCGCAGCTCGAGGCACTGGCACCCACGCATGTGGTGGTCAATATCGACGAGAACACCCGCGAGACGGCTGAGGCCCTGCGTGCTTCCGTGCCGCATGTGATCGTGACTCACCCGCTCGGCCCAGAGGACAACTTCGGCCTCTACAGGCTGCTCGGGGGAATCTTCGGCCGTGAGACCGAGGCGGCAGCCCTCTGTGCCAGGCTTGCCGGAGTGATGGGCGGCATCGCTGGTCTCGAAGGTCGCCGGCTGCGGCGGGTGCTCTACCTCATCTGGCGCGACCCGTGGATGACCGTCTCCCGTGATACCTATATTTCGCGGACCCTGGCGCGCTTCCACTGGTTGACGGAGCCCGCGACCGCCGACGCTCGCTACCCCGTCATCAATCTTCCTGAGGCCGCCAAGGGCGTGGATGAAATCCTGCTGAGCAGCGAGCCCTATCCCTTCCGGGCCAAACAAGTGGAAGAGATTCGCGCGCTGTGCCCCGGGGTGCCGGTGAGGATCATCGATGGTGAGATGACCTCCTGGTACGGCTCTCGCGCCATCGAAGGCCTGCAGTACCTTTCCCGCTTCACCCGGGGGGAAGCGGTCTACGAGCCTGAGCCGCCGCTCGATCTGGTGACGGGGGACAGCAGCGCTGATACGCCACGCCCGGGGCATGGTGGTGTGGTCTACGTGCGAGGCGAGCCCGTCGTGCTGTCCGCACGCCGCAAGGGCAGCGTGGGTGGTCCCGGCGGGATGCGCCCATGAATTCGCCTGCCATCGACAGCCCCTGCGTCGGAATTTGCCAGATCGACAAAGCCACCCGCCTGTGTACCGGTTGCGCGCGTACACTGCATGAAATTGCCGGCTGGGTGCAGTTGGGCGAGGCCGAGCGCAGCCGCATCATGGCCGAGCTTCCTGCCCGCCGGGGCAAGGGTGCGGCCTGAAGGACTCGACTCCTTCGCTGAAGCGCACACGACCAGACCCATTTACATCACACACAACGAATCATTGATGA
>VGUA01000075.1 GCA_016874535.1 Gammaproteobacteria bacterium | reverse complement strand
TGTCAGGGAACGAAAAAGCAAGAACCGTGCCAGCCATATGATTTTCGATACGTGACGGCCTGGCGCGAAGTTTCAAACTGAGCCATGCCCTTTTTCAGGGCGCTAGCGAAGGTCGGCGGTAGAGAACGAGCTTTTACGCACTCTTGTGGTGCGAAGGGCGATGGAAGGCGGTAATCAGTGCGCGGTGTAGTCGATGACGATGCCCTTGGTCGCGAGCTCCGCCAGCACTTCGGTGCGAACTTTCATGATATCGGCGGGTTTGATCCGCCGATGCCTCGCCACCTCTTCGGGCGTGTAGGGTTTGAAGTCGGCGGGCAGGACGGGCTGGCTGTATTGCAGCAGCATCCAGTTCAGGATTTCCGCGGCCTCCACATCGGTGAGCGGGGAGTAGAGGATCCCGGGCACCTGGGCCAGGAATTCGCGGCCTCGCGGGACCTTGATGAAATGACCCGGAATGTCATGCAGGGTCGGCACATCGTTGGCGGCGCTGCCGGTGCCATCCGGGAGATGGCAGCCGGCGCAGTACAGCAAGTAGTTCTGGCGCGGAAAGTCGGTGGCCTGCGCCGGCAGGCAAACTGCCAGCGCTGCCAGCATCATCATGCGCCTCAGCCCTTGCACGACCGGCCTCGCTTTCCCGGTTCGCAGCCCGCTGCGCGGGTCTCAGGCCGTGGGCTCGCGCGCTTCGGCAATGCCAAGCGCCACTGCCACCGTGCAGTGGTACGAATTGGCCTTGTTGCCCATGCACCAGTTCACATCGTTGTGCACGCCCATACGGTAGGCAGGGCGTTCACCGATGTTGTAATTGCACATGCACCGCCCACAGGCCGTGATGCCACAGCAGTCGTTGTAGCTGATGAGGTAGGCCTTGCCGTCGTTGGGATTCTGGCAGGTACCAATCCACGTGACCTTGGAGACCTCCGTGCCGCCGGGGCACTCCGAGATGGACCCTCCGCAGCAGGTACAGAGGAAGCCATCCAGGGCGCAATAGCGCCAGTATTCACAGGTCGTGTCGTCATTGGGGTCACCCAGCCCGCCGCCGCCGTGGCCACCATGACCGGCCGTCGCGGCTTCGCCGCCGTGCCCGCCCGGTGCCGCCTGGGGCTGGCGGTCGAAAGGCAGGATGGGCAGCAGCATGCCGGCTCCCACCAGCAACCGACCCACCTTGAGCATGGCACTGCGACGCGAAGTCAGCTGGGCCACTTCGCGGGTCTTGCGCTCAATGAAATCGTCGAACCATCGCATCCGCACTCTCCTCGGGCGACCCCCGCCGGGTCGCTACGCTTGAAAACCCATGTTACGCGTTCTGCTGCTGGCGCCCCAGATATTCCTGCACGGTCGCCACTCCAAGATCCTTGGCATTGAACAGGCTTTCCACCTGTTCCCGCGAATTCACCAGTCCCTTGCTGCGGACCCTGCCCTGCTCGTCGATCAGCACCGCATGCGGCAGGCGACTCACCTTGAACGCCATGCCGAGCTCCGTCGAGAGCACGTAGGGGAATTGTTCCAGCTTCGAAGCGGCCCGGAAACGTCGCTGGGCCTCAGCCTCGCCGTCACTGGCCAGCACGATCCGCAGCCAGCTCTGCTCGCTGCGCGCGGTGGATTTGAGGATGGGCAGCAGTTTCTTGCACACAGGGCAGGTCGGTGACAGGAAAAACAACAGCGTGCTGTGTACCGCAGGCCGGCCAATCTCCACGCGCTCCCCGGAGAGGTCGACCAGATCGAACGACGGTGCCGCCTCGCCCACCTTGGGTCCCGCATCCATGGTCAGGGCACCGACCGGCGCAATTCGCTCGTAGACGATGCCGACCTGGCGTGCGAGCGCAAAGACGGCGGCCACCAAGCCCAGCACAAGAATCGAGAGAATGACCACCGCCACCGTCAATGCCTGAATCATGCGTGGCCCTCCACCAGGTCGTGCAGCCGCGGCGCGTTGGCAAGCAACTGGTTGGCACCGGCATAAAGTCCGAAGCCCGCCACCACGGCGAAGGCCACGGTCAAGTAGTCGGCGGCCCCTAGCACACGCCCGCTGCCAGTCATAAACGGCAGCCCCAGTAGTCCGACAAGCCCGAGATTGCGCCACACCAGCGACCAGGACAGCTCCTGATCGGCGCTGGCGCCCCCACATCCGCAGTCAATGCCCACGCGCCCGCGGAGCAGGTTTACCACCACCGCCGCCGTGACGACCGCAAGCAGTAGCAGCCCTCCCCACGACGCCCAAGGGTGAGCGCCGGGCAGGCACAGCGCCAACGCGAGCGCGGCCTCGGCCAGCGCCACGCTCCAGGCCGCAGGGGTCACCAGGGCAGCGGGCAACAGGCCATAGGCCTGGACGATCGCGGCAAACATCCAAGGCTGGCGTAGTTTTTCGACTGCGCCAGCCGCGAAAATCACGGCCATCAACAGGCTGGCGGCCAGAGCAAGAACGGGATCGAGTGCCATCACGCAGGCGTTCAGTGCATCTCGATCAGGATGGGCGCTTCACCAAAACCATCCTGCCGCTGGACGAATTTGAGCGTGGGTACGGTCTCGTAGCGCAGAAGTCCGGCGGTGAGCGGGTCGATACCGAACAGGCGCGGCTTGTCTTCGCGGCTCACCGCGAGGGCCACTGTATTCTCGCCCGGGACGCGGGCCACCCGTTTGCGGCTCTGCGTATCAAACGCCCAGACCTCTGCAGCGGGGTTCTTGTGGCTGCCCTCCACGCCGGCCGGGTGCACCGCCACGTAGAGTCGTTTGCTGGCGGGATGCCAGGCGAAAGGCTGATAGCCACCCGGGCGCCAGCCTTCCTTGCGATCCTTTTCATCGAGCAGCGACCAGCTGTCCCCAATCACCGCCTTGGCCCCGCCCAGATTGGCGCTCAGGATGTCGCCGTAGAAGCCGAGGAAGAGGTATTCGTCGCCCTCATTCTCGGTCTGGGTGAACACAGGATTCTTGTCCGGATCGAACAGGCGCTCGCTGCGCTGCTGATCCGCCGGCATACCCTGTTCGTCCAGGGTGATGGTAAGCAAGGTGCCATCACCACACACTGTCGTGAAGCGGCGCTGGCTGGTTTGTGCCATGAGAATGCTCCAGCAGCCCGGCGTCGGAATCTCGGTCACGTATTTCGAGGCTTTGCGATCGATGACGGCGAGTGAGCTGGCGGGCGTGGCGTTCTGCACCACCACGAAGCGACCATCCCCTGTGACCGCGATCACGCCCTTGTATGGCAGCGCCTGGGCGTGCTTGGGCGGGATGATGATTTCCTCTTTCAGGTTCAGCGTGGTGCTGTCGTAGATGTCGAGGGTGTCGGTGCGTTCCCCGCGATTGAGGCGGGAGAGGTAGGTTGTAGCGACGTAGATTTCGCTGCGATCCGGCGACAGGGTCGCGAGCCCCGTGAAGCCGGTGCCCACCACCCCCTGGTACTTGAGGGTTTCGCCATCCACGATGTGCATGCGGCCATCGACGATGTGCGAGATGGCCACATCGGAAACATACATGCGGGCAGGGTTTGCCGGTGGCAGTTTGCCTATCGTCACCTGCTCGGCGACGAAATCCGCAGCATGCACATTGCCCATGAGCAGCATGGCCGCGGCCGCTGCGCCTTTCCGCCAGATTCGCATCATCTCCCCCCGGGACTCAGCCATTTGGCACGTCCGCAGTCTAATGGCTTAGACTCGACCCTGTCATCCCGATTCGGGTCCCCTCATGCACGCCTCAGGGCCACTGCCGGCCGTACCAGATCTGCGCGAAGCCCTCTCCGCGGCGCGCTATGTAAGCCTCGCCACCCGGCGCAGGGACGGGCGGGAAGTGCTGACTCCGGTGTGGATGGCACCCGTCGAGGCGCGGCACTTCGTGTTCTCGTCAAGCGAGACGGGCAAGGTGAAGCGCATCCGCAACAACCCGGCTGTGCGCCTCGCGGTGTGCGACCTGCGCGGCGTGGTGAAGTCCGCCTGGCTCGAAGCTCAGGCGCGTCTGGTTATCGACGAGCCCGACACGGAAGCCCTCGCCTATCGGGCGCTGCGCCATCGCTATCGCTGGCAGATGTCGCTGCTCGATGGTCTGAGCTGGCTCTCCGGCCGCTACCATCGGCGGGTCATCATCGAAATCACGTTCTGAGCCGTCGCGCTTGCGACGGCATGCGAGGGAGCCGACATGCATCGTCTGGAGTTCTATTTCGACTGTTCCAGCCCCTGGACCTATCTCGCTTTCGAGCACGCCCAGCAGTTGCTGGCCGGACTCCCCGTGGAGATTGTGTGGAAGCCCATCCTCGTCGGCGGGCTCTTCAATACCGTCAACCCCAGCGTCTACGCCAATCGCGAGAACCCCGTCCCGGCGAAGGCGGCTTATGGCCGGAAGGACATGCAGGACTGGGCGCGCTTCGTGGGTATCACCATCGGCGCGCCGCCGGTGTTCCCGGTGAACAGCGTGAAAGCCATGCGCGGAGCCTTTCTCGCGCTCGATCAGGGACTGCTGGTGCCTTATGCCCGCCGGGTATTCCAGGCCTACTGGCGCGACCTCGAAGACATCTCCCGTGACGAAGTCCTGCGACCGCTGGTGCAGGAGGTCGGGCTCGACCCCGCCCGCTTCTTTACTGCCATCACTGAGGACTCGCTCAAGGCGCGGCTGCGTGCCAGCACCGATGAGCTGATGCGCCGGGGTGGCTTCGGTTCCCCCACCTTCTTCCTTGATGGCAATGACATGTATTTCGGCAATGACCGGCTGCATCTCATCCAGCGCAAGATCGCGTTCAACCCCACCTGAACGAAAACCGACAGGAGCGCCCACCATGAGTGGCAGATTGACCGGAAAAACAGCACTCATCACCGGCGGCAGCCGCGGCATCGGACTCGCCGTGGCGGAGGCTTACGCGGCGGAAGGCGCAAATCTCCTCTTGAACGCGCGCAATCCGGATACGCTGACTGCGGCTGCGGATCGCCTGCGTGAACGCTTCGGGGTGAACGTGGACACCGCAGCCTGTGACGTGGTGGACCGTGATGCCGTGGCCGCAATGGCGGCGGCGGCCGAGGCCCGCGGCGGCATAGACATCCTGGTCAACAACGCCGGCATTCACCGCGCGCGCAGTTTCCTCGATTACTCGGCGCAGGACTTCCGGGATCTCTTCGAGGTGAATTTCATCAGTGTGGTGCATGTCACGCAGTGCGTGCTGCCCGGCATGATTGCCCGCGGTGGTGGCAGCATCGTGAATCTCGCCTCCACTGCCGGCAAATGGGGCACCCCCAACCAGAGTGCCTACAACGTCTCCAAACATGCGCTGGTGGGACTCACCCGCTGCCTCGCACTGGAAGTCGCCGCGCGGAATGTGCGCGTGAACGCCATCTGCCCGTGGATCGTCGAGACCGACATGGCGACCGACTTCATCGCCGAGCATGCGCGCATCGCCGGGCTGTCGGTGGAGCAGGCAGCCACCAATTTCCTCAATTCCGTCCCCTTGAAACGCTACGTGCAACCCGCGGAAGTGGCGCAGATGGCGGTCTTCCTGGGCTCGGCCGAGTCGAGCTATGTGAACGGCCAGTCGATCGCCATCGACGGCGGTCGCACGATGATCTGAAGCCGCTGTCGGCTGCATGGATCGCTTCGACCGCATCTATGCCCTGCACAAGGAGCTGGGCGCAGCGCGGCGTGGGCGCTCCCTGCAGCAACTCGCCGAGGCGCTGGAGTGCGATACCTCCACCGCCAAGCGGATCATCCGGGCCATGCGTGATTACCTCGGCGCGCCCATCGTGTACGACCGCGAGATCCGAGCCTACCGCTACGATCACGCCGAGGGCGGTGGCATCTATGAGCTGCCGGGCCTGTGGTTTACCGGCGAAGAGCTGCTGGCGCTGACCAGCAGCCACCAGCTGTTGCAGCGCATCCAGCCCGGGCTGCTGGATCGCGAACTGGAGCCCTTGCGCCAGCGCATCGAAAAGCTCATCGACCATCAACAACTGGGACGGGGCCGATTGAGTGCCCGGGTGCGCATACTCACCAGCACGGCGCGCAATGTCGCACCCGCCGTGTTCAGGCAGGTCGCTTCCGCCCTCGCGCAGGGGCGCCGGCTCTCTTTCTCTTATCATGGACGCGGGAGCAACACCGCCACCGCGCGCCGGGCCTCGCCGCAACGGCTGGTGCATTACCGTGACAATTGGTATCTGGACGCCTGGGATCATGATCGCGAGGCCTTGCGCACCTTCGCGCTGGACTGCGTGCGGGACGCTGCCGTGGCGGAGGAACCGGCGCAGGAAATCGACGAGGCGCTGCTGGATCGGGAACTCGGCGCGGGCTATGGCATCTTCGCCGGCACGCCGGTCGCCACTGCCGTTCTCTGGTTCACCCCGCACGCAGCGCGATGGGTGGCGGACGAAAGCTGGCATCCCGAGCAGACCTCCCGTTGGCTGCCAGACGGACGCTTCGAGCTCACCTTTCCCTATGCCGCCACCCCGGAACTGCTGAAGGACATCCTGCGTCACGGCGCGGGGGTGGAAGTGCAGGAACCGCCGGAGCTGCGGCGGGAGGTGCGGTCACAGCTGAGGGCGGCCCTGCGGGCCTACGATTGAACGGCAACGGGGCCTGAACCCGGTTCTGCCGGCCGAGGCCCCCTTCGCACGTCTGACAGCCCAGCCCCGGACACCACAGGGGCGCCGTTTGCCCCACTGCCCGCCGTATCCTGCCCTCCGTGACGACACCCGCAGGAGGCACCATGCAAGACTTCGGCAAACCGGCAGACCTGGCGTTCGAGGCCCGGCTCGCACAACTCGATACCCTTCGCTATCGCGTACATGCACACACCACACTGCCCGGGCAGCGCACCCGGGTCGCGGTGACCCTCAAGACCTTGCATTCACCTCAGCACCAGGGCGACGAATCCCTGCACGCCCGCCTCCGGCGGGTGCTCGCTCACTTTTTCCCCGCGGCCTGGACCCTGTTCCTGGTGGGTCGATCAATCGATGACGAAGGCGTCGAGGCCTTGACCTACCGGGCGAGTGCCGCGTTGCCCAAGGACGCCCCGACGGATCTGCCTGCCCTTGCGCGCGCCGCCTCCACGGAGACCGTGGCCCTGCTCGGGCCCGAGATCTCGATGACCGTGGATCTGGACGACTACCGACGCCGCATAGGGGCACTCAAACAGGAGGCCCTGCGGGCGGTCGTCAGGGAGCGGGAGGCGCTGGCCGCCGCGTCCGGGCGACAGTGGGAGATTCGGGACATCCAGACACGATGTGCTTCGCTCCCGGGATGCCCCGGGATATCCACCCCTGCGTCGGGCTTCGATGCCTGCAGTGTGGAAGACGGTGTGAGCCTGGTTCTGGAGGTCACCTTGGGCGCCGATTCACCCGTCCTGCATTGAGGCAAGCGGCGAGCAGTTCGCCCATCCAGCGGTAGAGCAGGTCCTCGAGACCCAACAGGGACACCGGCTCGGGCTGCTCCAGCGCGCGGCTGATTTCCTCCAGCAGCCTCGCCAGTGCTGGTGTCCCGGCGGACTCGCGCGTGAAGCCGAACCCTGTGGCGCGACATCCGACCAGCTGGAGCTCAAGGTCGCCAGCAGGATCTGCGCTCGCCAGCCGGCTTGCGAATTTCAGGCGCTCCGGGTCGGGACTCACGAACAAGGCGGTGCACGGCCCGAATTCACACTGCACGGGCTCCCCGGAACAGAACACCGCCGTCCTGCCGCCGGTCGCGAGGCATTGGCACCGTTCTGTCCTGAAGCGCAAGCGGCCCCGGAACGGAATGACGAGACAGGGCTCGGCGCGGGCTTTCGACTCGAACCTCACGGGGTCCATGGCCGCAACGCATACCCGCGTGGACCCGATGGTGAACACGTTGGAGCGATGGCGCAGGCCCGTGGCCGGCATCACCGCCTGAATCTCGTCAACGGCCTGGAATGCGCAGGAAAGCGCGTCCCGCAGGGCTTGTGCGCCCACGGCGAGTACGCTGCCACGATTGGCCAAAGGCAGCAGCGGAACGGGCCTGCGGCGCGGGCGATTCGAGGTCTCGGGCAAGCGGCGTCTCCCTCTGGTGCAGAGGGGCCGCAAGCGTGGTTCGGGTTCGGCCCGCATCACGCATCCATTCGGCCCCATACGGTGCCGTATTGTCCCTGCGCGCGGGTCCCGCCTCTATCGGAAATGCGCACGAGCATGGGGCGCTTTGAAATCGAGTGGCGCTTTCGGGGCCGGGATTCAGGCGGGCCCCACCTTGGCTCGCCAGCGATTCATGCCCTCGAGCCACCGGTCCACATCGGCCGTCTTGCGCAACAGGTACTCCCGGACTTCGGGATGGGGCAGGATCAGAAACTCCTCTCGCGCCATGGTCTCCACCACACAGTCCGCGAGCTGGGCCGGTTCGATGAGGCCGTCAACACTGGCCACTGCGGCGCCATCGGCACGTTCGATCATGGGGGTGCGTACCGCCTGCGGGGCGAGCACGGAAACCCGGATGCCGAGATGGCGGTACTTGATCGCCACCCATTCGGCAAATGCCACGGTGGCGTGCTTGCTCACCGAATAAGTGGCCGACTGGATGTGGCTGAGCAGGCCGGCAGCAGAGGCCGTGTGGACGAGATAGCCGCCGCCGCGCGCCACCATGCCCGGAGCCACCGCCCGCACGGCATAAACGTGGGCCATGACATGCACGTCCCAGTTGAGCTGCCATTCCTCATTGGGCGCGTCTTCGTCACCCAGTCTGGCGATGCCCGCGTTGGAGCAGAAAACATCGATGGGCCCCAGTTCCTGCTCCACCCGGGACACCAGATTCCTGACCTGGGATTCTTGCGTCACGTCACAAGGCACTGCCAGGGCACCGATTTCCGCGCCGGCATTCGCGAGGGCCGCGCCCTCCAGATCCGCAACTGCCACGGCCTTCGCGCCCGCCGCGAGAAACCTGCGCGCCATGGCCGCGCCAATGCCGCTCGCGCCTCCGGTCACCACACAGACCTTGCCCTGAATCTCCATCCCCTGCCCCTCTTTCCAATGTGTTGCTGCCGGATCGGCACCTCCAAACCCTAGCACGAGAGCGCACAGGTCGGATTCCTTACCTGCTCACCACCTTGTGCGATGCCGCGGCCGAATTTCGACCGTACGGTGGGGTATGGTATCGTGCGCCTTGGCCCGACGGGCCCCGTATCCCGACTTCAACCGCTGCGAGCAAGAAAACCCGCCATGAACGAACGCGTCGCCCTTCCCGACTCCCACAAGCACACCCTCGTCCTCGGCATTCCGGGGTTCAGCTACGAAGATCTCCATGCGCCAGCGCGGCTGCGCGATCTGCTCGAGGTTTTCGATGGTGACTTCAAGTCGGCTGATGCCGCTGCCTTCGCCCGGTTTGATCACTACCGTGCCTGCAAGGGCGAGGGCATGACCCCG
Organism: Gammaproteobacteria bacterium; assembly: GCA_016874535.1. GTDB lineage: Bacteria > Pseudomonadota > Gammaproteobacteria > CAIKBL01. Next base: position 4,448 of record VGUA01000075.1, on the reverse strand, counting down.
GAAGCCATCTCCGAGGTTCTGGTGGAGGCCGCCGGACATGTCGGCCAGTTCATCACCAGGCTCTTTGGCGTGGGCGCGGAGGAGGAAGCGCGGCGTGAGCGGGTGAAAGCCGAGTTCGAGACGATCTTTCGCCTCAAGCACGAGCTGCTGGACGGACTGACCAAGCGCTTCAAGGGCCAGGATCCGGCAAGCTGGGACCAGACCCGGCTGAAAGCCACGATGGCCACTTTGCGACAGATCGCCCACGCCGCGGAGGATGTGCTTGGCGACGAGGAATTCCTGACCGCCAAGGTGGGCATCGGGCTGGTCGACTTGGCCGCACGCCTCGCCCAAGGAAATGAGGCTGCGCGCGGCGATGCCGCCGCCCTGCGCGCCACAGTGGCGGCGAAGGCTGCCCGTGAATGTGCGGACGCATTGGCTGCAGAAGGGGATGAGGCTTTTGTGCAGGCACTGCTGGAAAGTGTTGCGCGTTGGTGCCATATCGCTGCCACGGATGCGGACTTTGCTCCGTCTACCCACGAGTGGGCGCTCTTTCGCCATCCCGAAAAGACCGACTGGAATGCGCTGGTCGAATTCGTGCGCAACGACCGGGGCGAATATGAGGCGCTGATGGGGCCCGTGGGCCACCGCCGGCGGCGCGACGGCTTCTCGCTCACGGATCCGCGCTTCCCGGAGCGGCGGGTACACCACGAGATAGACCATTGCATCTACTGCCATGACCGGGACGCGGACTCCTGCTCCAAGGGCATGCGGCAGAAAAAGGAAGGCGGCTTCAAGACCAATGCGCTGGGCGTCACCGCCACCGGCTGCCCGTTGGGCGAGAAGATCTCTGAGATGCATCTGGTGCGGCGCAACGGCGACAGCCTGGGCGCACTCGCACTGGTGATCATCGACAACCCCATGTGCCCGGGCACCGGTCACCGTATCTGCAACGACTGCATGAAGGGCTGCATCTACCAGAAGACCGAGCCCGTCAACATCCCGCAGATCGAGACCAACGTCCTGACCGACGTGCTCTTCATGCCGTGGGGCTTCGAGATCTACAGCTTCCTCACGCGTTGGAATCCGCTGAACGTGCAGCGTCCCTGTGCCCTACCCTACAACGGCAAGAATGTGCTGGTGGTGGGCCTCGGCCCTGCGGGTTACACCCTCTCCCACTATCTGCTCAACGAAGGCTTTGGCGTGGCCGGCATCGATGCACTCAAGATCGAGCCGCTGCCCCAGGCGCTGCTGGGCGGCAATGGCGCAGCGCCAGAGCCCATCCGGGATTTCCGCGTGCTCTATGATGATCTCGACACCCGCACCAACCTCGGTTTCGGTGGCGTGGCCGAGTACGGGATCACGGTGCGCTGGGACAAGAATTTCCTGAAGGTGATCTATCTCACCCTGCTGCGCCGACAGAGCTTCCGTGCCTACGGCGGCGTGCGCTTTGGCGGCACCCTGTCCATCGACGACGCCTGGACTCTGGGCTTCGACCATATCGCGCTTGCAACCGGCGCCGGGCAGCCCTCGGTGATTGGCCTGAAGAACAACCTCATTCGTGGCATCCGTAAGGCTTCCGATTTCCTGATGGGCCTGCAGCTCACCGGTGCGGCCAAGGACGCCGCGCTGGCAAATCTGCAGGTCCGCCTGCCGGCCGGCGTGATCGGTGGCGGCCTGACGGCCATCGATACGGCCACCGAGGTGCTGGCCTATTACCCGAAGCAGGTCAGCAAGTTCCTCAAGCGCTACGAGGCGCTGTGCGCCGCGCTGGGCGAGGCCCAGGTGCGGGCGAGATTCGATCAGGAAGAGCTCGGCATCCTCGATGAATTCGTGAGCCATGGGCGCGCCGTGCGGGCCGAACGGCAGCGCGCGGAAGCGGCAGGAGAAGCCCCGGATTTCGCAAGCCTGTGCCAACAATGGGGCGGCGTTACCCTTTTCTACCGCAAGGATATCAGCGACTCGCCGGCCTATCGGCAGAACCACGAGGAGATCAAGGAGGCGCTCGCCGAATCCATCGCGCTCGCGCCCAACATGAATCCGCAGGAGGCATTGGCCGACGAGTTTGGTGCGCTGCGCGCGGTGCGCTTCGAAAGTACCCAAGGCGAGGCAAAGAAGCAGGTAGAGGTTCCCCTGCGGGCATTGTTCGTCGCCGCCGGCACCTCGCCCAACATCATCTATGAACAGGAAAACCCGGGCACCTTCGAGGTGGCTGGCAAATTCTTCCGGGATTTTGCGCGCAAGGAAGCCGAGATGATCGCAGGCCCCGGCGCCGGCATCCTCAAGCTGACCGAAGTCGCGCCCTTCACTTCCTACGCGGAGCACGGTCGCCAGATCAGTTTCTACGGCGACAACCATCCGCTCTACGCCGGCAACGTGGTGAAGGCCATGGCGAGCGCGAAGGACGGCTACCCGCATGTGGTGGGGCTCTTCGCCGATGCGCTCGCGGGACTCAAGGCCGAAGACCAGGGAACACGTGACAAGTCGCTGGGCGAACTCTTTGCCCGCCTGGATGACGTGCTGCTTGCCACCATCGTGCGGGTCGAGCGCCTGACGCCCACCATCATCGAGGTGGTGATGAAGGCCCCCTATGCGGCGCGGGGTTTTGAACCGGGGCAGTTCTATCGGGTCCAGAATTTCGAGGCCGACGCAGAGGCGGTCGACGGCAGCTTGCTGAGCGCAGAGGGTCTAGCGTTGACCGGCGCCTGGGTGGACAAGGAAGCCGGTATCGTGTCGACCATCGCGCTCGAGATGGGTACCTCCAGCCGCCTGTGCGCCACCTGGAAGCCGGGGCAGCGCGTGGTGGTGATGGGCACCACCGGTGCTCCCACGCATATCCCGCACAACCAGACGGTCATCATGGCTGGTGGCGGGCTGGGCAATGCGGTGCTCTTCTCCATCGGCAAGGCGCTGCGCAATGCCGGCAATCGCGTGGTCTACTTCGCCGGTTACAAGAAGGCCCAGGATGTCTTCAAGCTGGATGACATCGAAGCTGCGGCCGATGTGGTCATCTGGTCGGTGGATCGGACGCCGGAAGCGGTCGCCCCCACCCCGCGGCGCCCGCAGGACAAGTCCTTCGTCGGCAACATCGTGGAAGCCATGGTCGCCTACGCCAAGGGCGAACTCGGTGCCGTGGATATCAAGCTCTCGGATGCCGACGAGTTCATCGTGATCGGGTCCGATCTCATGATGGCGGCTGTCAAGGCTGCGCGCTTCGCGGCGCTGGCGCCGTACCTGAAGCCCGAGCATCGGGCCATCGGCTCCATCAATTCACCCATGCAGTGCATGATGAAAGGGATCTGTGCCCAGTGCATGTGCCGCCATGTGGATCCGGTTACCGGCAAGGAGAGCTTTGTCTACTCCTGCTACAACCAGGACCAGCTGCTGGACCTCGTGGACTTCCCGCACCTGCGTGGACGCCTGCGCCAGAACTCCGTGCAGGAAAAACTGGGTAACATGTGGCTGACGCAAATCGCGCCATCACTGGCAAGCTGAGGCAAGGATGAACCTGGAAAAGATTCTCGTCATCGCGGACCGCGACGATTCCCGGTAGAAAGCGCTGCGCGCGGCCCTGGACCTCACGCGAGGCACCCGGGCCATCATCTCGGTGGTGGGTTTCCTGTTCGACGACATGGTGGAGAACGCGGAACTCATTCCCGAGAGCACCGCACGCCAGATGAAGGCCGCGATGGTCAGGGACAAGAAAGCCTGGCTGCAGAATGCGTTGGAGGGCATCGATCCGGGCGAGGCGAAGATACGCCAGACCGTGGTCTGGACCCGCGACATCAGCGCGTGGGTTACGGAGCACGCCGGAGAATTCGGGCTGGTCGTCAAATCCGGTAACCGCAGCGAGGGCCTGGTGCACACGCCGCTGGACTGGCAGCTGCTGCGGGAATCGAAAGTGCCGGTGATGATCGTACGCGATCGCCTGCGCAAACGACCCGGGCGCGTCCTGGCCTCGGTCGATCTCGGCTCGACCAAGGCGGCCCAGCGCGATCTCAATCGCCGGGTGCTGGCAGCTGGTCATATGCTCGCCGGCCAACTGGGTGCTGAGCTGCATGTGGTGTACGCCATTCCGCTCTCGGCCTTGGCGCAGGATCTCGATCTCGTCGACCGTGCATTGATGGAACGCAAGACCGTGCGCAAGCTGGAAGAGGAGTTGGCGGCGATCACTGCGGAATTTGATGTGCCGAGAAAGAATATCGTCATCAAGGCCGGCCCACCCGAGCGCATCCTCGATGGGCGGGCGAGCAAGCTCAAGGGCACCCTGCTGGTCATGGGCACCTTGGGACGCAAAGGTCTAAAAGGCAAACTGCTCGGCAATACCGCCGAAAAAGTGCTGCATCTCAACCGCTCCACAGTGCTCGCCCTGCGGCCACTCTGAGGCTTCTACAGCCGCCGGCGCCGACGGCACTACCCGTCCGCGCCTCGGTGGTGAGTGCACAGTGGGTGTGCCCCCCCCCCTTCCA
>VGUA01000074.1 GCA_016874535.1 Gammaproteobacteria bacterium | reverse complement strand
GATGACGACTGTCGTGCGGGGCCGTGCAAACTCCACGGATTTCTGCAGAAAGAGGAATTTTCCACTCTCCATGGCCTTACCGAGCAGTTCATCCACCGCGCTGTCGAGCGCTGTGTAATCGCCCGGAGTCAGCACCACGAACTGTACCGGCAGGCCGCGGCCCGCGCCGGGCAGGCTGGGGCGCGGAAAGGCGTTGGCCTGTACACCTGTGAGTGCATTCAGCTTTGGTTGGAGTTCCTGCTGGATTTCCGTCTGGTCGCGCTCGCGTTCTGCCAAAGGCTTCAGCTTGAAGCCACCGAAGCTTGAATTGGGGCTGCCATTGAAACCGATGATGGAGAAGCTCTCCATGTACTCCGGGACCGTGGCGAAGGTGTCGAGCATCCGCCGCGTATATCGGGTGGTGTAATCCAGAGTGGCCGTCTCCGGCGCGCGGGCGGCCACGAAAAGGATGCCTTGATCTTCAGTGGGAGCGAGTTCCTTCTGGCTCAGGAGATACATGGGAAACAGGCTGAGCGCGATCAGCAGCCCGAAGACGATCAACACCGGCCACCCGCCCAGACTCCAGTGCAGGGAACGGCGATAGGCATTGCCCAGACGCGTGAAGAAATGTTCGGCCATGCGTTCGAAAGCCCCCGGCCCACCGGGCTTGAGCACCCGTGCGCTCATCATGGGCGAGAGGGTCAGTGCCACCACGCCGGAGATCAAAACCGCACCGGCCAGGGAGAAGGCGAATTCCGTGAACAAGGTCCCCACCAGGCCGCCCATGAACCCGATGGGCGCATAGACCGCCACCAGGGTCGTGGTCATGGCAATGATGGGCAAGCGCAATTCGCGGGCACCCACCAGAGCGGCATCGAAAGGTCGCATGCCCTGCTGCATGTGGCGATGGACGTTCTCCACCACCACGATGGCATCGTCCACCACCAGGCCGATGGCGAGCACCATCGAGAGCAGGGTGAGCGTGTTGATGGAATAGCCGAGCAGCAGCATCAGGAAGGCCCCGCCGACAATGGACAGGGGCACGGCCACGGCCGGCACCAGTGCGGCGCGCAGGGAGCCAAGGGACAGGAATATCACCACCAGCACGATCAGCACCGCTTCGGCCAGCGTCACGAATACTTCCTTGATGGATTCCTCGATGAACTCGCTTGCATCGTAGGGAATCATCACCTGAAGCCCTGCGGGCATCTGCGTCTTGATGCGCGGAATTTCTTCGCGAACCAGCCGTGCCACGGTGAGTGGATTGGCGCCGGGGGTGGGGTCTATGCCGATGTAGCTGGCGGGATTGTCCTTGTACCAGCTGGTGAAATCGTAACTCTCGGCCCCCAGCTCGGAGCGTGCCACTTCCGACAGTCGCACGAGGTTGCCATCGGCGGCGCGGATGACGAGATTGTTGAAATCTTCGGCGCGGCTGATGTCGGTGGTTACGCCGAGATCGATGCCGGTGTAACGTCCGCGCGTCGCACCGGGCCCCACCAGGTAGTTGTTCTTCTGCAGTACGTCGCGCACATCGGCCGCAGTCACGTTGAGCGCCGCCATGCGGCCGGGATCGAGCCAGATCCGCATGGCATAGCCGTTACGGCCGAAGATGTTCGCCTTGGCCACGCCGGGCAGTGCCTGCAGCTGTGGCCTCACCACCCGCAGCAGGTAATCCTGGATCTGCTGCGGTGACATGTCCTTGCTGTAGAAGGCGATGTACATGAGCGAGGTGGGGTCTCCCACCTTCGACTCGATCACAGGGTCGTCCGCCTCGCGCGGGAGCACGCCGCGCTGGCTGGCCACCTTGCTCTGAATTTCCGCCACCGCGTCATTGGCCCGGTAGTTGAGTTTCATGGTGGCTTCGATGGTGGAGATCCCCTGGCGGCTGCTGGAGGAAATGAAATCGATTCCATCGGCCTCCGCGATCGCCTGCTGCAGCGGCGTGGTGATGAAGCCTTTCACGAGTTCGCTGCTGGCGCCGGGGTAGGTGGTCGTGACCGTGACGATGGCGCTTTCCGTGCGCGGAAACTGGCGCAGCTCCAGCGAGAAGATCGCGCGCACACCGAGCATCAGGATGAGCAGGCTGACCACGCTGGCCAGTACCGGCCGGCGCACGAAGATATCGGTGAAGGCCCGCGCTGCGCCGGTTTCCCGTGGCATCAGGGTGAGTCGGGCTGCAAGGTGGGATCCTCTGCCACCTCGACCTTCACGCCGTTGCGCAGCTTGTTCTGGCCGACGGCGACCACCCTGTTGCCTGCCGTGAGTCCCTTGGTGATGGCCACGTCACCCGCGCGCGTACGCCCGGTTTCCACCGGCTTTCGCTCCACCACGAGACCCTCGGGTGTCTCGACGATCAGAAAGACCGAGTTGCCATAGGGGCTGTAACTGATGGCGGTTTCCGGCAGGGCAAGCACCTTGTCGGCATTTGCCTGCACCAGTTTGAGATCGACGAACATGCCGGGCCGCAGGCGCTTGTCGGCATTGGGAAACTCGGCACGGATGCGCACCATGCGAGTGGCGGGATCCGCGCCGGGCTCGATGGCGGTCAGCCGCCCCGAGAAGCGTTCCTCGCCGTAGGTCTGGGAGTGCAGCAGGATCTCCTGCCCGGTCTTCAGTTCCGCGATATAGCGCTCCGGGATGGAGGAATCGAGATAAATGGGAGCGAGCGTCTGCAACGACACCACGCTGGAACCTGCCGCCAGATAGTCCCCCAGATCCACGCGGCGAATCCCCAGTGTTCCGGCAAAAGGTGCGCGCAAGGTCTTCTTGGCGATGGTGGCCTGTTGGGCTGCAACCTCCGCCCGCAGCCGCGTCTCCTTGGCCAGCACCTCGTCATAATCCGCCTGCGAAAGCGTATGGTCCTTCACCAGTTTCTTGGCACGCTCGTGCTGCAGGCGGGCCAGTTCCAGTTCGGCCTGCAAGCCCCCCAGCGTGGCCAGATCGACCGTGGCATCCAGGCTCACCAACACCGCACCGGCCGCGACTTCCTGACCGGAATCGAAATGCAAGGCGGAGACGATGCCCGGAATCTCATTGGTCACGAAGCTGTCCTGCACCGCGGTCAGACTGCCGGTGCTCTCGATGATGCGCGGCCAGGAGGCCTCGCGCACGGTCACCGCTGCCACCGGCGTGGGCGGCTTGGGCGCCGAATACTTCTCGACCATGGTCTGGACCTGGCGATATTTGGCATAGCCGAGGCCGCCAAAGATGGCGCCTGCGATCAGGAGCATCACGAGAAATCTGGAGGCCATGCGGCAGCACCCGGCGATAGGCGAGGAACAGGCGTGGAGTCTAGCACCCCTGCCAAGTGTGGATGTGCCCGTGCCGGCGCAATGCCGGCAGGTGGGGCTCAGGCCTTGACCGATTCGCTCAGCACGCCGAGGTGCGCTTCCACGCATTCGGCCAGACGATCGAGGTTGTAGCCGCCTTCCAGGAGGGAAAAGAGTCGCCCACCGGCGTGTTGGTCCGCGACCTCCAGCATGCGCTGGGTCATCCAGCGATAGCATCCCGTGCTCAGCTGGATATCCGCCAAGGGATCATCGCGATGGGCGTCGAAACCCGCCGAGACAATCACGGCCTCGGGGCGATACAGATCAAGCGCTGGCAGTATCTGTTCCATGAAGGCCCGTTCGTAGGCGGAATCTCCGGCACCCGCCGGCATCGGGCAGTTCAGGGTGGTGCCGCGGCCTCGTCCAACGCCAGTCTCGGAGGCCGAGCCTGTACCCGGGTAGTAAGGGTACTGGTGCAGGCTCGCGTAGAAGACCGACGGATCTTCCTCGAACAGATGCTGGGTACCGTTGCCGTGATGGACGTCCCAGTCGAGGATCGCAATCTTGTCCAGGCCATGCACGCGCTGAAGGTGACGCGCCAGCACGGCAGCGTTGTTGAAGACGCAAAAACCCATGGCGGCGGCATGCTCAGCATGGTGACCAGGTGGGCGCAGGAGCGCGAAGGCATTGTCGGCCTCACCACCCAGCACGGCTCTTGCCATGCTGGGGCCGGCACCCGCGGCGAGCAGGGCAACCTCGAAACTGGCCGGGCAGACCGCCACATCCGGAGTATCGAGAAACGGTGCTCCAGATCCGCAGACTGCCTCGGCGCGCCGGATATAACTGAGCGAATGTACTGACTCCACCTGCTCCAGCGAGGCCGCCTCGATGGGTACCTTGGGCAGAGTGGTGAACCAGGGCTGCGGGGCGAGGCGGGCCTCGGTGGCGGTGACGCGCGCGGGACGTTCCGGATGACCTTCCCCGGTCAGGTGATCCAGAAAGCGTGCGTCACTGAGAAACGCCGTGCGCATGTTCGGCATCGACGCGCCCGGCAGGTGCGGCTTCGGCCAGACGACCCTGCGCCGCGCCGGTCACCAGCAGCAGGTCGCGCAGCACATTGGCGGCCTCTTCGAGGACCACATCGTATTTGTCCTGCTCGTCCTCTTCCTCGACGACGAGATCCTCTTCTTCCTCGTCGCCCTCCTTGAGGGCCACGGGAGGTAGCCCGTGCGCGGCCCGGATACGGTTTTCGTTTTCGTTCTGTTCCCGTCTGGCCTTGTCATGCTGCGCGCGCCGCTTGCTCTCCAGCAGCGGAACCTCGGACTCGTCCGCCGCCTTCTGCACGGCACGCTCCTGTGCGAGCAAGGCCTGGTAGGCCGAGTCACTGGCCACACGCTTCTGATGCAGTTCACGCAACTGTGGGACGTGCGACTGCTCGTCGTTGGGCAGCGCGGCATACTTCACGGCCGCAATCCTCGCGAACGGCAGGGCATGATCGAGTGCCCGCTCGCCCTGTTCATCACTGCTCAAGCCGGTGGGGAAGGCAATGTCCGGAATCACGCCACGATGCTGTGTGCTGTCACCTTCCACGCGGAAAAATTGTGCAATGGTTGCTTTCAGCTGTCCGAGCTTGCCGCCGGCATCCTCATCGAAGCGATTGAGATCGACCAGATTCTGCACCGTGCCCTTGCCGAAGGTCGGTTCGCCGAGCACCAGTCCGCGGCGATAATCCTGAATGGCGGCGGCGAAGATTTCCGAGGCGGAGGCGCTGTTGCGATCCACCAGCACGGTCAGCGGACCGTCATAGGCCACGCCGGCGTCCGTGTCCTCTTCCAGCTGCACCCGACCCTGCGAGTTGCGCACCTGCACCACCGGGCCGGTGTCGATGAAAAGGCCGGTCAGTTCGGTGGCCTCGGTGAGCGAGCCACCGCCGTTCGCGCGCAGATCGATGACGATGCCGGCGACTTTCTCGGCCATGAGTTCCTTCACCAGCTTGCGCACATCGCGCGTGGTGCTGCGGTAATTTTCGTCGCCTGCCATGCGTGCATCGAAATCCATGTAGAAGGTCGGTACCTCGATGACGCCGAGCTTCACCTTACCGGCGTTCTTGCCGCCCGCGAGTGACACTTCCAGTACTTTCTTCTTGGCCGCCTGCTCCTCCAGCTGGATGGTGTTGCGCACCAGGGTGATCTGGCGGGTCTTGCCGTCGGCGCCTGCACCCTTGGGCAGGATTTCCAGCCGCACTTTGGAGCCCTTGGGGCCACGAATCAGGTCGACCACATCATCCAGCCGCCAGCCGATCACATCCGCCATTTCGCCCTTGGAGCCCTGGCCGATGCCAATGATGCGATCGCCCGCCTTGAGCTTGCCGCTGAGGCCGGCAGGTCCCCCGCGCACCACTTCACGCACCACGGTGTACTCGTTGTCACTCTGCAGGACCGCGCCTATACCCTCCAGCGACAGGCTCATGCCAATCTTGAAATTCTCCGAGGTGCGCGGCGAGAAATACGCGGTGTGCGGATCGATGGCCGTGGTGTAGGCATTGATGAAGGTCTGGAAGACATCTTCGCTGTTGAACTGGGCGGTCTGGCGCGTCAGCCCCTGGTAGCGTTTGCGCAAGGTCTCCACGATGTCCTCATCCTTCTTGCCGGAGAGGCGCAGGGACAACCAATCATTCTTCACCCGCTTGCGCCAGAGCTCGTCGAGCTCGGCCGCGTTCTTGGCCCAGGGGGCATCCTTGCGATCGAAATTGAAGCTCTCGTCCACCGAAAAATCGGCGGGCTGCTCCAGCAGCGCTAGTGCGTGCGCGATGCGCTCGTCCACCCGTCGGCGATAGCGCACGAAAAGATCATAGGCGGTGCTCAGGTCCGAATTGCGGAGGTCGTCATCGAACTCTTCGGACAGCACGCCGAATTCCAGCACATCGGATTGCAGCAGGTAGCTCCGGGTGGGGTCGAGCGCCTTCAGATAGTTCTCGAAAATCGTTTCCGACAGGGCGTCGTCGAGGGCCGCCCGCTTGTAATGGTAGTTGCCGATGAAATGGGTGATGAGGCGGGTTGCGCGCCGGTGTTCCGGGTTGGGCACCAGGGCTTCCACCGGCACCGTGGGTGCCAGGGCTTCAGCCGCGAGTGAGAGAGTACAGAAGAGGAGGAAAAGGGACGCGCGCGAAATTGTGCTCATGTTGCTCGCTGTGCTGATGGTTGCCGGTATGTCGGGCCAGGAAGGCCCTGAGCTTGGAACCGGGTTGGGCCTAGTGTAGCGTATCTTCAGTTCCGCAGCCCCCGACCTCCATGACCACCCCGCACTCTGTTTCCCCCCATTGGGTCTGCGACACCGCAAGCCTGCAGGCCATGCTCGGCGCGATGGCCGACGCGCCATGGCTCGCTCTCGATACTGAATTCATGCGTGAGCGCACCTACTACCCGCGACTGTGCCTGATCCAGCTCGCCACCGACCGCGCCAGTGCAGTCATCGACCCGCTGGCCGTTGCTGATCTCGCGCCACTGGCGGAGTTCCTCGGTCGGCCCGGGCTCACCAAGATTGTTCACGCCGCCAGACAGGATCTGGAAGCCCTGCAGTGCGCGGGGATTCGCCTTGCAGGCCCCCTGTTCGACACGCAGCTCGCAGCCGCCCTTGTCGGGCACCCGGATCAGGTGTCCTATGCCTGGCTGGTCGAACATTATTGCGGGGTTGCCCTGGACAAATCCCAGACCCGCACGGACTGGTCCCAGCGCCCGCTGTCCGACGCCCAGATCCTGTATGCGGAAGAGGACGTCAAGCATCTCGGCAGACTCCATCAGCAATTGCAGCAAGCCCTGTTGGAACAGGGGAAGCTCGATTGGCTGTGGGAGGAAACCAACCCGCTGCTCACGCTGGCAGCGGAAGGTGATGCCCCGGAGGACGCCTGGCGACGCGTGAAAGCGTTGTCTGCTCAACCCGGCGAGGTGGCGGCAACGGCCCGCGTGCTTGCGGAGTGGCGGGAGAAGGAGGCAAGGGCAGCGGACATTCCCCGGGGCTGGTTGCTCAAGGATGACGTACTGCTGGAGATGGCCCGCCGGCTGCCCGAGAACGTCGCGGCGCTCGCCCGTATTCCCGGAATACCAGCCCCGACCGTGCGCCGTCACACAGACGCGTTACTCGCGATTCTCGCCAGTCCCCGGACGCCCCTGCCAGCGTCTCCCTCGGCTTGGCGGCTCACCAAGGCGGGGCAGAAGGTACTGGGGGAACTGCAGGACTACATCCGACAGCAGGGTGAAGCGCTCAAGGTGAGCCCCACGGTACTCGCCACCCGGCGCGATCTGGAACAGTTGCTGCTTGAAGGAATGCCGGCCCGGCTGCGGAACGGCTGGCGGGCGGCAGTGGTGGGGTCGGGTGTGGAAAAGGCTACCGCAAACCTGGACCGAGAGTCCTTGCGCCAGTCGGCGCAGGGCTGAGCTCACCCGAGGTCTGCGGGGAGGCCGATCCTCACCTGGTGTTTGCGCCCGGATGGCTACTTCGCGATTTCGAGCAATTCGATTTCGAAGACCAGGGCCTCATTGGGTCCGATACCCGCGCCCGCACCCCGCACGCCGTAGGCGAGCTTGGGCGGAATCACCACTTCCCAACGGGCACCGGTGGCCATCAGCGGCAGAATCTCCTGCCAGCCCTGAATCACACCATTGATGGGGAAGGTCGCCGGTTCGCCCCGCTCCTTGGAGCTGTCGAAGACGGAACCATCGATGAGCTTGCCTTCATAGTGCACCACCACGGTGTCGGTGACTTTGGGGCGGTTGCCCGTACCCTTGCGCAGCTCTTTGTATTGCAGGCCGTTGGACAGGGTGATCACGCCTTCCTTGCCCTTGTTGGCCTCCATGAAAGCCTGCCCGGCTTCCAGATTGTTCTTGGCGCGGTTCTTCAAGCTGTCGTTCACCGACTTGGTGGCGCTGCCGAGCGCTGTCTGGAATTCCTCTTGGCTGAGGCGCGGCTTGGAGCCATCGAGTGCATCGCGCATGCCCAGCATGAAGGTGTTCAGGTCAAGTTCCACGCCCTGGCGGGCGATGCTCTGTGCCGTGGTCAGGCCAATCGCGTAGCTCATGCGCTTCTGCTCGGAATCCAGCGCAACGCCGGTGCCTTCCTGCGCAAGTGCGGTACTCACACTGGTGCAGAGCGTCGTGCAGAGGGCGAGGGCGGTGAGGGTTCTCGTCATGGTCAGCAGTCCTTGGGGATGGAGGGGAGGGATCCGGGCGCACAGGCCACGGACAGGCCGGCGCAATCTACACGGGAGCAGGCGGTCGCGTCATCCTCGCGGGCTCCGCTGGAAGCCGTAGCATCCTTCCATCTCCCGGGCTCGCATGCTGCGTACCGCGAGTTGCCGCCCCAGCCAGTGACAAGTTGTCTCGCGGCCCGGGTGTGCGCTGAGTTTCACCAACTGCTCCTCGAGCGGCAGCCCGTCGGCGGCGGGGCCCAGTTCGGCCAGCAGTGCCGGCCAGTCGCGATCATCGAGCCCCACCAGGCCCAGCTCGCACTGGAAGTAGAGCCGTGCGTCTTCATCGAGGATCAGCGCTTCGATGTGTGCGAGGGGCACGCCCGTGTGGCTCACCCACAGCCCCTCACCATTGCGTGCCGCGACATGCGGTGCGGTGGCGAGGTCCACGTACACCTGCTGGGGCCCGTTCTGCACATACCATGCGCCCTTTGCATCCACCCGGTAATGCTGTGACAGGAAACGCTTGAGGCCGTCATGGGTGGCCGCCGCACCCTGCAGGCACCAACGGCCGCGCGCATCCAACGAGAGCCAGCCATAGGTGGCGGGCACGCCGGGCCAGCGCGCCAGGGCGCGACTGGTCCAGTCGCTCTGTTCTGAATCCGTTGACTGCATGGTGTTCTTTTAATCGCTTCACCTGGATCAACACAAGACGCACATTCCGGCCGTAGCCTCGGAACCTTGCAAGGGCTGCGGCAGTCATCCCCTTGTAGCCAGTGATCGTCAAAAGGAGCCAGCATGCGCATCGGAGTCCCGAGGGAAATCAAGGCCAGCGAATATCGGGTCGGTCTGACCCCCGCCAGCGTGCGTGAAGTCGTGATGCACGGACATGAGGTACTGGTCGAGCGGGGTGCCGGGCAGGGCATCGGGGTCACGGATGAAACCTGGGCCAAGGTGGGGGCAACGCTCTGCGACACCGCAGCTGACGTCTTTGCCGGCGCCGAGATGGTCGTGAAGGTGAAAGAGCCGCAACCCGGAGAAGTGGCGATGCTGCGTCCCGGCCAGGTGCTTTTCACCTACCTGCACCTTGCGGCGGACGCCGAACTCACGCGCGCACTGGCCGCGACGGGTGTGGTGGGCATCGCCTATGAAACCGTCACCTCCCCTGAAGGCGCATTGCCCTTGCTCGCGCCCATGAGTGAAGTGGCCGGGCGCCTGTCAATACAGGCGGGTGCGCGCTGTCTCGAAAAGCCTATGGGCGGTGCCGGCATTCTGCTGGGCGGCGTGCCCGGCGTGGCGCCGGCCGAGGTGGTGGTGCTGGGCGGTGGTGTGGTCGGTTCGCATGCGGCGGCCATGGCACTCGGGCTCCATGCCCGTGTGACCCTGCTCGACAAATCCCTGCCGCGCCTGCGTCAGCTGGACGCACAGTTCGGCGGGCGCGTGACTACGGTATTCGCCACCCACGACTCTACCGAACGGGCCTTGCTCAAGGCGGATCTGGTGATTGGTGCGGTGCTGGTGCCGGGTGCTGCCGCGCCCAAGCTCATCCGGCGCGAGATTCTGTCGCGCATGAAACCCGGTTCGGTCATCGTGGATGTCGCCATCGATCAGGGCGGCTGCGCGGAGACCAGTCGGCCCACCACGCACCTCGATCCCGTGTTCGTGGTGGACGGCGTGGTGCATTACTGCGTGGCCAACATGCCGGGCGCCGTGGCGCGCACGTCCGCCCAGGCACTGAACAACGCAACCCTGCCGTTTGTCCTCAGGATTGCGGAGCAGGGCTATCGCAAGGCGCTGCTGGACGATTCCCACCTGGCCGCAGGGCTCAATGTGTGCCAGGGCCACATCACGCACCCGGGAGTGGCAGAGGCTATCGGCGCGCCGTGTGTTGAAGCACGTCCACTATTGCAGACGTGAGGTGAGCAACATCCGGTGCCTCCATGACAAACGGGGGCATCACGTAGACGAGGCGACCGAAAGGACGCACCCACACGCCGCGCTCGACGAAAGCCCCGGGCAGTACGCGCATGTCCACCGGCTCCCGCATCTCCACCACGCCAATGGCGCCCAGCACCCGCACGTCAGCCACGGGCGGCAACTCGCGGCACAGCGCGAGGCCCTCGCACAGACCTCGCTCCAGGGCGGCAATCCGTTGCTGCCAGGGACTTTCGAGCAGGAGTTCAAGGCTCGCATTCGCCACCGCACAGGCCAGCGGATTGCCCATGAACGTCGGGCCGTGCATGAACACGCCGGGCGGCGCACTGGCAATGGTCTCGGCCACTTCGCGCGTGGCAAGGGTGGCGGCGAGTGTCATGAAGCCGCCGGTCAGCGCCTTGCCCACGCACAGGATGTCGGGCGCGAGGCCTGCATGTTCACAGGCGAAGAGTCGTCCGGTGCGCCCGAAGCCGGTGGCGATCTCATCCGCAATGAGCAGCAGGCCGTGGTGATCACACAGGCGCCGGACTTCTCGCAGGTAGTCGGGATGGTAGAACCACATCCCGCCGGCACCCTGCACGATGGGTTCCAGAATCACGGCGGCCAGCGTGTCGGCGTGGGTGGCAAGCAGTTGTTCCAGTGCCAGCGTGTCAGTGGGATCCCACACCGCATCGAAACGGCAGTTGGGTCGTGGCGCGAAGATCTGCGGGGCGAGGGTGCCTGCAAAGAGGGTGTGCATGCCGGTGACGGGGTCGCAGACCGACATCGCGCCGAAAGTATCTCCGTGATAGCCCCCGCGCAGCGCGAGCACTCGTTGCCGCGAGGGATGGCCGGAGGCCGCCGCGAACTGCAGGGCCATCTTGAGCGCGACTTCCACTGCCACGGAGCCGCTGTCCGCAAGGAACACCGTTTCGAGGGGCGCCGGCGTGATCTCAACCAACCGCTCCGCGAGGCGCACGGCCGGTTCGTGCGTGAGCCCGCCGAACATCACATGCGACATGCGCGCGATCTGCGCCTCGGCTGCAGCATTGAGGGCGGGCACGTTGTAACCGTGGATGGCGGACCACCAGGAGGACATGCCATCGATGAGTTCGCGCCCATCAGTCAGGGTCAGCCGTACCCCACGTGCGGATTGCACTTCAAACAGGGGCAGCTCGCTGCCGATCGAGCTGTAAGGATGCCACACATGGCGGCGATCCCGCGCCGTGAGTGTCTCCCCCGAGGTCGTGCCGCGAATGGACTTCACGCGGCCGATGCGAGCCGTTCGACCTGCCAGCCCAGGATGCGCGCCGGCGCGAAGACTCGCACTTCGCCGTCCGGTGTCACCAGATCCGGCGGCGCGGCCTGGGGCTCCGTGCGGAACAGGCGAATCCTGTCCGCATTGAGCGGCAGCCCGTAGAAGGCTGGACCAAATTCGGACGCAAAGCCTTCCAGCCGCTCCAGACAACCGGCTTCCGCAAAGAGCTCCGCATAACAGGCCATGGCAGTGGGCGCGTTGTACACGCCGGCGCAGCCACAATCCTGCTCCTTCAGATGCCGCAGATGGGGTGCGGAATCGGTGCCGAGAAAGAAGCGGGGATTGCCCGAGGTGGCGGCTGCGCACAGGGCCAGTCGGTGCCGTTCGCGCTTGGCCACCGGCAGGCAGTAGGCATGCGGCCGGATGCCGCGATCGAACATCGCGTTGCGGTTGATGAGCAGGTGATGGGGCGTGATGGTGGCTGCGGTCGGGCCTTCCGCCGCGCGTACGAAAGCCACGCCCTCGGCGGTCGTGATGTGTTCAAACACAATCTTCAGCGCGGGAAAATCCCGCCGTAGCCCACGCAGGATGCGGTCAATGAACACGGCTTCGCGGTCAAACACGTCCACGTCGTGATCCACCACTTCACCATGCACCAGCAGGGGCATGCCGATGGCCTGCATCCTCTCCAGTACCCGGTGCAGGCGCCGGACATCGGTCACGCCCGCGTCGGAATTGGTGGTCGCTCCCGCCGGATAGAGCTTGGCCGCAGTGAAGACGCCCTCGGCGTGACCTGCAGCCAGATCTTCAGGATCCGTATTGTCCGTGAGGTAACAGGTCATCAGAGGCGTGAAACCGCTGCCAGCCGGGGTCTGCCTCAGGATGCGTTCCCGATAGGCCGCGGCCTGGGCCGTCGTCGTGACCGGCGGCTTCAGGTTGGGCATCACGATGGCACGGGCGAAGACTTCGGCCGTGGCGGGCAGCACGGCGGCAAGCATGGCGTCGTCGCGCAGATGGATATGCCAGTCGTCTGGACGGCGCAGGATCAGGGAGTCGGTGGACATGCGAGGACTTTACCACGGCCGGACTGCGGCCCAATATGCACCCGGCAGGACATCTGCAGCCAGAGGGGACAGTCAATGTTGGGTTTGATGATGGATACGCCGCTGACGCTCACGGTCATCATGCGGCACGGGGATCGCAACCACGCGCGACGGGAGATCGTTTCCGTCACCCATGATCACGCGCTGCACCGGTACACCTTTGCCGATTGCTTCGCGCGCACCCGCCGGCTCGCCAATGCGCTGGACCGCCTCGGCGCCGGGCCCGATGCCCGCATCGCGACCTTGGCCTGGAACGACTTCCGTCACCTCGAACTTTATTACGCGGTGTCCTGCAGCGGTCGCGTATGCCACACGGTCAATCCGCGCCTGTTCGAGGAGCAGATCGTCTACATCCTGAATCACGCAGGCCGAGTGGGTGTTCGTGGACCCCGCCTTCGTGCCGCGCCTGGAGGGGCTGGCTGCCCAGTGTCCCGGTATCAAGGGCTATGTCGTGCTCTCGGACGAGGCACACATGCCAAAGACCAGCCTGCCCAATGTGCGCTGCTACGAGACCCTGGTGGCGGCGGAACCGGACCACTACGCATGGCCCGAGCTCGACGAAAAACGCGCCAGCGGCCTGTGCTACACCTCCGGCACCACAGGCAATCCCAAGGGCGTGTTGTACAACCATCGCTCGGCGGTCCTGATGGCCTATGCGGGCGCACTGCCGGATACCTGCGGCGTGTCGGCGATGGACGCCATCCTGCCCATCGTGCCGATGTTTCATGTGAATGCCTGGGGCATGCCGTTCTCGGCAGTCCTCACCGGCGCCAAGCTCGTCTTCCCCGGTCCCACCTTGAGCGATCCGAAACGGCTCGCGGATCTCATCACCAGCGAAGGTGTGACGATTTCCGCCGGCGTGCCCACCGTGTGTCTGCCCTTGCTGGCGCATGCGCGGGAGACCGGGCGCAGCCTGGCTCCGCTCAATCGCATGGTGATCGGCGGGTCAGCCTGTCCGCTGTCCATGATGGAAGAGTTCCGCGACCGCCATCAGGTGCGTGTGGTCCATGCCTGGGGTATGTCCGAGATGAGCCCGCTGGGTACGGTGAATGCGCCGACGCCGGAAACGGGCACCTTGAGCGGTGCGGCGCTTGCGGATC
>VGUA01000073.1 GCA_016874535.1 Gammaproteobacteria bacterium | reverse complement strand
ATCGTCTGGTTCTGGTGCGGCATGGTGGTGGCGCCCGCGGGGCTCTGGCTGGGAAGCGCGGTCCTGGCGGGCAGTCTTGCAGGCGACACGGCCTGGGCTGTGTCACCCGTGCTGGTCATGCTGACCGCCGCCGGTCTCATCGCCAGGCAGGTTTATCGCGCACGCGGCCGGACCCGAGCCGATGCGGAGCGCTTTGCGGCGCGCCAGGGGTTCATCGCGGATTCGGTCAGGGAGGTGCGAGCCCAGGCGCTGGTGCAACCCGTTGCCGCCGAGCGGGAACTGTCCGCTGAGCAGCTGGCCTCTGTCCGTTATGCACTGGAACGCGCCTTGCAGCCCGTGGGGGAATACGCCGGTTACACCATCATCGATCAGTTCCAGCCGGCGGCGCTGCGCTACCAGATCAATCATCTCGGTTACGCGCTCGGCATGGTGCAGTGTCATTACACGCCGAACTTCCATGGCTATCTGGCGCAAGCCCAGCGCAACCTCATCGAAACCTATCTGCAACGTCGCGTGTGGGATTACTGGGTGCTCGAATCCATGTGGGGGCACCTCAATTTCACCAACTTCGACCCGGCCGACCGCGACAACATCATGCTGACCGGCTACTTCGGCATGCAGGTCAACCAGTACATGCTGAATACCGGGGACCGACGCTATGCGGAGCCCGGTAGCCTGACTTTCCGCCTGAACGCGCGCACGGCGTATCCGCACGACGCGCATACCTTGGTGGAGTCCGTGCGAATGAACCATGCGCGGTCCAATTTCTGCCTCTATCCCTGTGAGCCCAACTGGATCTACGCGGTTTGCAACATGTATGGCATGGGCGCGCTCGCGAGCCACGATGCGGTATTTGGTACCCGCTATCGCGATGACATCTACCCGCGCTGGCAGGCCGCGCTGGACCGCGAGTTCACGGATGCCAAGGGCTCGCTCATTCCGCTGCGCTCCGCCTGGACCGGTCTTGGCATTCCCTTCTACAACGGAGAAGCAGGCTTCGCCTTCTTCGCGAATGTCTTTGCGCCCGAACTCGCCACCCGCCTGTGGGCCGTGGGACGCAAGGAGCTGTCGTACTGCATTGCGCCGGATGCGGAGGGCAAGCCGCGCCTGTCGATTCCGCCGGAAGCCCTGACCCTGCTGGACACCATCGATCCCGGCAATTATCGGCGGGGTGCCTTGTTCGCCTATGCCGCAGTTGCGATGTGTGGCCGCGAATTCGGCGATCATGAACTGGCGGAGGCAGCGTTGCGCTCGATGGATCAGGACTGCGGACGCGTCGTGGAGCACGGTGTCGCGTCATATACCGGTGGCTCGGGGTGGGCCAATATCTGGGCCTTGGACGCGCGCATCATGCAGACCGGCGACTTCCGTCGCTCCTTCGTGGAAGGCCCGCCGGCGAGCACTCTGGCGGGCCCATTGCTGGACGAGGCCCCGTACCCCGGGGTGCTGGTGTCCAAGGCGCGGAGCACGGGCGAGGATCTCGAACTCGTGCTGTATCCCGGTGCTACTGCGGGCACCTTCCCGCTCGGGTTTTCCCGTCTCAAACCGGGTGCCCGCTACGTGAACCGTGGTGGCAGCGCGGCCCCGGAACTGCACGCCGATGCTTCCGGTCGGGCGGTTGCCGACATCCGCGTGGATGGACGCACGGCCCTGCATTACTTCCCCGCGTGAGCGCATGCTGAATTTCACCGACGTCAGCCTGCGACGCGGCGGAGAGCTGCTGTTCTCCGGACTGGACTTCACCCTGCCGCCGGGCAAGAAAGCCGGTCTGGTCGGGGCCAATGGCGCCGGCAAATCGAGCCTCTTCAGTCTCATTCTTGGTGATCTCGCCTGCGAGAGTGGCGAGGTCCAGCTCGCCAATGGCGTGGTGCTGGCGCATGTGGCGCAGGAGACGCCGCCCGATCCGCGGCCGGCGCTCGAGTATGTGCTGGATGGCGACCAGGAACTGCGCCGATTGCAGCAGGCGCTGAGCGTCGCCGAGGCCCAGGGTGATGCCGCCCTCGGCGAGCTTCACACCCGCATGGCGAGCATCGAGGGCTATGCCGCACCGGCGCGGGCCGCGCGGCTGCTGATAGGCCTCGGTTTTGCGCCGGGACAGGAGACCGAGCCGGTCGCAAGTTTCTCCGGTGGCTGGCGCATGCGGCTCAATCTCGCGCGGGCCCTCATGTGCCGCTCGGATCTGCTGTTGCTCGATGAACCCACCAATCACCTCGATCTGGACGCAGTGATATGGCTGGAACAATGGCTGCTGCATTACCCCGGAACCCTGCTGCTCATTTCCCATGACCGGGATTTTCTGGATCGTGTGGTCGGCGTGATTGCGCACCTCGAGCAGGGCAGCCTGCGGCTCTACACGGGCAATTACTCGGCTTTCGAACAGGCGCGCGCGGCGCAGCTCGCAAGCCAGCAGTCGGCGTATGAGCGGCAGCAGCGGGAAGTCGCGCACATGCAGTCCTTCGTGGAGCGCTTTCGTTACAAGGCGAGCAAGGCCCGCCAGGCCCAGAGTCGCCTGAAGGCGCTCGAGCGGCTGGAGCGGATCGCCCCTGCGCACGCCGACTCGCCCTTCAGCTTCGAATTTCTCACCCCGCGCAAATTGCCGCGCCCATTGCTCACCCTTGATCGGGTCAGTGCCGGTTATGGCACGCGCAAAATCCTGGATGGCGTGAAGCTGTCCATCGCGCCCGGCGAACGACTGGCCTTGCTCGGCGCCAACGGGGCGGGCAAATCGACACTCATCAAGCTGCTGGCCGGGGTACTGCCCGCCATGGCCGGTGACCTGCAGTCGGCACGGGATCTGGCTGTCGGCTATTTCGCACAGCACCAGCTCGAACAGCTGACCCCGGAAGAATCGCCGCTGGCCCACCTGCAGCGTGCGGCACCGGGCGTGCGGGAGCAGGAACTGCGCAATTTTCTCGGGGGCTTCAACTTCCGGGGTGCGATGGCGGAACGCGCCGTGGGTTCGTTCTCCGGCGGGGAGAAGGCGCGACTGGTGCTCGCCCTGCTACTGCATGCGCGGCCCAATCTCCTGCTGCTGGACGAGCCCACCAACCATCTCGATCTCGACATGCGGCATGCACTGACCCTCGCCATGCAGGATTTCGAGGGCGCACTGGTGGTGGTGGCGCACGATCGGCATCTGCTGCGCACCACCACTGATACCTTCCTGCTCGTGAATGAAGGCAGGGTGGAACCCTGGACGGGGGATCTCGATGACTATGCGGCGTGGCTCAGCAGTGACAGGCGCGCGACGGTTGCGACGGGCACGCCCGTCCGCGAAGCCTTACGCGGCAATGAACGCGAACGCAGGCAGCAGGCGGCCCAGCGCCGCGAGCAACTGCGCCCCTTGCGGGACGCGGTGAAGAAGGCTGAGCAGAGCATCGAGAAACTCGAGGCCCGGCGCACGCAACTCGAGGCGGTGCTGGCGGATTCCGCGCTGTACGAAGCTGCGCAGCGCGAGAAACTCACGGAGGCGATGCAAGAGAAAGCGCGCCTCGACCGGGATCTCGCGGTGGCCGAGGAAGCCTGGCTGAATGCCAGTGCCACGCTGGAAGAAGCCGAAGCGGAAGTCGCCGCATGACAAGCGCCGGGCCTGTGGGCCTCGGCGCAGGGGAGGGGAGCTGCATGTCCGGGGGAACCGTTGGAATGAGTGGAAGACGACACCGCCTCGAAAATCACGCCGCCGCGTGCGGATGGGGGCTCTGGGCCATCCTCATGCTATTCGGCCCCGGCGCACAGGCGCAGGTGGGGGATCTTTCGCCCATTACCGATTCGATGCTCGGTGAGGCCAGAGCCGCGCACCTGCTGGAGCGGGCCGGTTTTGGCGGCCGTCCAGACGAGATCGCTGAACTGGCGCGTCTTTCGCCCAAGGCCGCGGTGCGACGCCTGGTCTATTTCGAAGGCGCTCCGGAAGTTGCGCTACCGGCCTTCGAACACTCGGGGGTCTTCGAGGCGGCGCTGGATCCGTTTCCCGTCAGTCGCCCCGCGACGACAGAGCTCGCGGCTGCCAAGGGCGAGGCACTGGGCGTGAAAGTGAAGGCCGGTGGCAATCGCCCCATCCAGCCGGTGGTCGATCGTTTCTTCTACTGGCTGCGTGCGAGCCGTCTGGAGACGGATCGCGTGGCTTACTGGTGGGCCGGTCGCATGCTCACTTCGCCCAGGCCGCTCACGGAAAAAATGGCGCTCTTCTGGCATGGCCACTTCGCCACCAATGAAGAGAAGGTGCGTGATTACCGCAAGATGCTGCAGCAAGTGGAACTGTTCCAGCGCGAAGGGCTCGGCAATTTCCGCACCCTGCTGCTCGCGGTGGCAAAGAATCCCGCCATGCTCGCCTTCCTCGATGCGGGTGTGAACGTAAAGGGCGCGCCCAACGAAAATTTCGCACGCGAGATCATGGAGCTCTTCACCATGGGGGTCGGCCACTATGGTGAGCAGGACATCCGTGAAGCTGCCCGTGCCTTCACCGGCTGGAACTACCGTGGGCTCGACTACCAGTTCAACCCCGCCCAGCACGACGACGCCGAGAAAACCGTGCTTGGCGTGAAGGGCAATCTGGGGGGTGAAGAGGTCATCGACATCATCCTGGCCCAACCGGTGACGGCCGAGTATCTGGCCAGCAAGATCTATCGCTACTACGTGCGGGACGATCCGGATCCCGCCTTGCGCAAGGCCCTTGGGGATCGTCTGCGCGCCCTGGACTATGAACTCTCGCCCTTTCTGGAAACCCTCTTCCTGTCGCAGGACTTTCACGCCCCGGAGTCCATGGCTACACGCATCCGCAGTCCGGTGGAGCTGGTGGTTTCGACCTACCGCAAGTTGGACCTGACCCGAATCCCGGGCGTGCCGGACCTGAACGAAACCTGCGAAGCCCTGGGCCAGCGCCTGCTGTTTCCTCCCACCGTGGCCGGCTGGGCTTATGGCCGAAGCTGGATCACGCCGGGGCTCATGCTCGCGCGGGGCAATTTTGTGCTGGATGTGATGTTTCCCGACATCACCTACATCGCCCGGGATCGCTATCCCGAATACGGGGCCGATGATGAGATCGCGACCGTGCATCAGCGCATCCGCGCGGGATTGGATATCACCGCAGCCACTGCCCCGCCGGCAGAGGAAGGCGGCGCTGAGATGATGGCGGTGTCCAATGCCATGGCCGACCGCGATGAGGCCTTCAACACGCGCTATGCGAGCTACCGCGGCTGGCAGCGGGCGGTGGAGCGCGTGCAGCCGATTCCGCGTACGTATGCCCGGCTCGATCTCACGGCCTGGGTGACGGCCGCAAATGCCGGTTCACCCGAGGAGGTCGTGGATCTGCTCGTGCGGCGTTTCCTCGTGGTGCCACTGGACGTCCCCGCACGCCGCGAGCTGGCGGACTTTCTCGCGGACGAACTTGGCACCCGGGACATCGCGGCCGCCACGACTTATCTCGAGGATCCGCTGCGCAAACTGCTGCATCTCATTCTCAGCCGTCCGGAGTATCAGTTGGGATGAAAACATCACACCGTCTCTCTCGACGGCATTTCCTTGGCCAGTTGGCCGCGACTGCCGGTATCGGTGCCGGCGGCACCTTGGGCGTGTTCGAACGCGCCATGGCCGCTACCCGCGCTGCGGACGACGATCGCATCCTCGTGGTGTTCGAGCTCTCCGGCGGCAATGACGGCCTCAATACCGTGGTGCCCTACACCAATGATCACTACTACCGGCAACGGCCCACGCTCGCGATACGGCCCGATCAGGTCCTGAAGCTCGATGACACTTGGGGTCTGAATCCCGGCATGGTCGGCTTCCGTCGACTGTGGGATCAGGGACAGCTCGCCGTCGTGCATGGCTGCGGTTACGAGCGGCCCTCCTTCTCGCACTTCACTTCGATGGCTTATTGGCATACCGCCGCACCCAACAGTGGCAACGAACATGGCTGGGTCGGACGCCTGGCAGACGTGCTTGCGCCTGAGCCCGCGCCGGGCTTCATCGTCAATGTGGACGTGGTGCAGTCGCTGGCGGTGAAGAGCCGCCTGCATACCCCGGTCGTGTTTGACGAGCCGACTGGTTTCCAGCGCAAGGGCTATTTCGAGACCCGCCAGCTGCTCGATGCGGTGGGGGAGGACGCCCATGGCAACGAGACACTCGCCTTTCTGAATGCCGTCGCCGACGGTGCCCGCACGTCCTCGGCGCAGGTGCGCGCGGCCTGGTCGGCGTATAAATCTCCGGTGGACTACGGCCTCGTGCCCCTGCAGTTGCCGAAGATTGCCGCCTGCATTGAGGCGGGCCTGCCGACCCGTCTGTACTACGCGGCCTTCCGCAACAATGCCTTCGATACCCATGTCCAGCAGCGGGATCTGCATCAACGCCTGCTCACCTATGCGGCGGATGCGCTGCACGGTTTTCTGCGCGATCTGGAACGCATGGGCGCAGCCGATCGGGTGACGGTCCTCGTGTTCTCCGAATTCGGTCGCCGCGTGCCGGAAAACGCCAACCTCGGCAGCGACCATGGCACCGCCAATGTGATGTTCGTGGCCGGACCCAAGGTGAAGGGAGGGCATTACGGTGAGCCGCCGGCGCTGGACCAACTGAACGCTGACGACAATCTCCAGTTCACCACGGATTTCAGGCGGGTGTATGCCAGCGTGATTGATGGCTGGATGAAACCCGGCACGGCTCAACAGGTGCTTGGTGGGAGCTTTCCGACCCTGCGCTTGTTTGCTTGACCCAGGTCACTTGCGGGCAGTGCGGCCAGCCTTCGTTCCGGGGCATTGCATGGGGTAAGCTCGGGTGAAGTCGGCGCGGCGATACACGCCAGCGGCTTTTTCCGGATTGCCGGAAGCTTTCAACAGAAATGAGACAGTTCGGTCGTCGGGCAGGAGGCTGCGGGCGACCCGGGGAGTAGAGACATGAGCACGAATCAGGCGGACAGCTACCAGCCACGCATCGCAATCATCGGCGCTGGAATGGCGGGCATACTCACGATCATCAAGCTGCGCGAAGCGGGTTACCGGAATTTCGTGGCCTATGAGAAGACCGACCGGGTGGGTGGCACCTGGCGGGAGAACACCTATCCTGGTGTCGCCTGCGATGTGCCCGCCCATCTCTACACCTACTCCTTCGAGCCCAATCCGGACTGGACCCAGACTTTTGCTCCGGGACCGGAAATCCAGACTTACTTCGAGAGCGTGGCGCGCAAGTATGACGTCTATCCGCACATCCGGTTCAATGAAGCCGTTCCGTACTGCGCCTATGAGAACGGCCGCTGGCACTTGAAGACCTCCACGGGCCGCGAGGATTTCGCGGACATCGTGGTGGCGGCGACCGGGGTGCTGCATCACCCGAACGTGGCCGACATTCCGGGCCTCGAGACCTTCAAGGGCGCCTGCTTCCACACCGCGCGCTGGGATCACAGTGTGCCGCTCGAAGGCAAGCGCGTCGGCGTGATCGGCACCGGCTCGACCGCCATCCAGATTGCGACCGCGCTGGTGAAGAAAGTCGGTCGCTTCGATCTCTTCCAGCGTACGGCACAGTGGGTCATGCCGATCGAAAACAAGTACTACACCGATGATGAGAAGGCGGCGTTCCGCAACGACCCGCAAAAGATCGAGCAATTCAAAGTGGAGGCCAACGCCTACTTCCGGCACTTCTCCGATGCCGTGATCGACGCCGATTCGCGGGAGATGGCGGAGATTGAGGAGGCCTGCCTCAAGAATCTGGAAGACAACGTCAAGGATCCGGTGCTGCGCGAGAAGCTGCGCCCCAATTATCGCGCCGGTTGCAAGCGATTGATCTTTGCACCGGACTTCTACCAGAACATCACCCAGCCAAACGCGAACGTCATCACCGACAGCATCGTGGGCGTGGAGCAGGAAGGGGTGCGCACCGCCGATGGCAAGTTGCACGATCTCGATGTGCTGGTAGTCGCCACGGGCTTCAAGGCCGACAGCTTCATTCGGCCGACCACGGTGCTCGGGCGCAATGGCGTGAATCTCGATCAGGTGTGGGAGGATCATCCCATCGCCTATATGTCTATCTCCATTCCGGAGTTCCCGAACTTCTTCATGCTGAACGGCCCGAACGGCCCGGTGGGCAATTTCTCGCTGATTTCGATTGCTGAAGCCCAGGTGGCCTACATCCTGGACCTCATGAGCGAAGCCAAGGCACGTCATTGCCGGGAGATCGCGGTGCGCCGCCAGGCTGCGGAAAGCTGGGAAGGCCTGCGGCGCGAGGCGGCCAAGAAGTCGATCTGGTCCACGGGCTGTCGCAGCTGGTATCTGGACAAGCACGGGGTGCCGGCGAGCTGGCCGTGGAGCCGCGACCGCTTCTTCGAGGAAATGAAGAAACCCGAGCTCGAGGCTTTCGAATTCGCCTGAGCCGGAAACCTGACACCGCGGAGGCCACCGACCTCCGCGGCCGTCGTCACTGGCCACGCGCCAGCCTTCACATCAGAAAAAAACCGGATAGGGGAGTGCGATGAAGCGCAAATCAAGCGGAATCGGGGTGGGTGTCTTCCAGATCATGGCCGATATGCCGGGCGGCGATCCCGCAGTGGTGGCCAAGCGTGCCGAGGAGCTCGGCTTCGAATCCTACTGGCTGCCCGAGCATGCAGTGATCCCGCAGGGTTCGGCCGATGTCTATCCCGGCAAGAAGGCGGATGAGCCGCCGCCCGACTATCTCTTTCGCATGCCCGACCCGCTCGTGGCACTGACCCGGGCGTCAGCCACCACGCGCGAGATTCGCCTGGGCACCGGAGTGGCGTTGGTTCCCGAACGCAATGCAATCCTGGCCGCCAAGGAAATCGCAACCCTTGATCACTACTCCGGTGGGCGTTTCGTCTACGGCATTGGTGCGGGGTGGAACGAGCCCGAGTGCACGCTCATGGGCGGGGACTTCCCACACCGCTGGGCGCAGACCAAGGAAGCCGTGCATGTGATGAAGAAATTGTGGACCGGTGAATACGTCGGCCACGAAGGCAAGTACTACAACTTTCCGCCTTCGATCTGTCTGCCGCGCCCGGTGCAGCGCCCCCATCCGCCGATTCTGCTCGGCAGCATCGGTTCGCCCAATGTGTATCGCCGGGTGGCCGAATGGGGCGACGGCTGGCTGCCGTTCGTGGTTGATCCCAAGGAGCTCACGGAGGGCCGCGCGGAAATCACGCGGCAAGCCGAACGCATCGGCCGCAATCCGAAGGAGCTCGAAATCTGCGCCTTTGCCGCGCCCGGCATGTTCCGTTCCCGCGATGGCATCAAGGCGCTGGCGGAGGCGGGTGCCGACAATGCCGTGGTGTGGCTGGACCAGGCCAATCAGGCGGACGTGCTCGCGCAGCTCGAGGATCTGGCACGCAGCCTGTTTGACTGACGGACGACGGCTCCGCAGGTGCGATACCTGCGGAGCATGACTTGTTGCGACGCCCGGCCAACCATCGCTTTCCCGAACAGGCAGTTCCGCCCTCATGCAGACAAGTCTCACCGGTCTTGAAATCGCGGTCATCGGAGGGTCGATCACCGGCTGCAGTGCGGCGGCGGAACTCGCGCGCGGCGGTGCCACGGTCACCTTGTTCGAGCGCAGTGGTGAGGAGCTGAAGGATCGCGGTGCAGGCATCGGGATTCCGCCGTCTGCGGTGGAGGCCTATGTGGCGCGTGATCTGATTGGCGCGGATGTGCCGTATTTTCATGCCGGGAGTTTCGTGCGGCGCTGGCGCAGCGCGGCGGATCCGGAACTCGGCTACCTGGCATGGGCCCAGCCCACCACGCTCAGGCTGCTCAACTGGGGCATGCTCTACCGGAACCTGCGGGCCAGGGTGCCGGCGGGGGTCTATCGCACGGGGTGCCGCGTCACGGCGCTTGAAGATGAGGGCCACCGGATACGCGTGGTGCTGGCAGATGGCGCCACGGCGCGGTTTGACCTCGTGGTGTGCGCCGATGGTTACGCCTCCCTCGGCAGACGCACGCTGTTTCCTGAAGTGACCACCGACTATGCCGGTTATGTGTTGTGGCGTGGCAGCCTGCCCGAACATCGCCTGCGACAGTCAGCACCCCTGGAATCCGGCATCCATGCAGTGGGCTACAAAGGCGGCCATGGTGTCTTCTATTTCGTGCCCGGGCCCGACGGCGGTACGGGTCTCGGCCAGCGGCTGGTGAACTGGGGTATGTATCTGCCAGTGGCGGATCTGCAGTCCTTCATGGTCGACCGCGTCGGCCGGGTGCATGAGGGCTCGCTGCCACCGGGTGCCATGGCCCTGCACAAGGAGGCGGATCTGAAGGCCGGTGCCCGCGAAAAACTGCCGGGTTTCTATGCCGACATCGTGGCAAAGAGTGAGGATACCTACGCCTATGCCATCTGCGACTGCGAGGTGCCTGCCTACCGTGTGGGCAGACTCTGTCTTGCCGGGGATGCCGGCGCCTTCGCGCGCCCGCATACCGGCACTGGAGCACTCAAGGGCGTGACGGATGCGATTGCGCTACGCACTGCGCTTGAAGCAGGGACGGATCTGGAGGCTGCGCTCACGCACTGGAGCGACGGCCAGACTGATGCCAACAACCGTCTGGTGCGCTTTGGCCGGCAGCTCGGAAAAGCACTGGTGCTCGAGATCCCCGACTGGTCGCACATGGATGCGGCCGCCATGGAGCAGTGGTTCAACGCGGTGGTCACCATCGATACGGAAGTGTTTGCGCGGCAGTGATGGCGCAGTGAGTGCCCATCGCCCGCCGCTGCGCGCGCAGACCACGCTGGCCGTGCAGCGGCCAACTCTTTGCCACTCACCCGCTGGCACCCTTGCTCGGCTCGGCCGCTTGGCCTGCCTGCTGCTTGTGGTGTCGCTCTCAGCCTGCACATTTCGACCCTACGTTCCCGATCAGATCGATCCCCGCCATACCGCGGACGAGATTGCGACGGCGCGACTCGATGCGGCGGAACTGGCGGATCAGGTCAGGCAACTGGATCGATCCACAGGGTGGCCACCGACGGTTTGGACGCCGGCTGAGCTCGGTCTTGTTGGCGCACTGCGCAGCCCCCTCGTGCGCCACGCGCAGGCCGAGGAGCGCGCAGCGCGTGCGGCAGCCACGCTTGCGGTGCAGCGACAGAATCCCCTGTTCAGTCTGGGCCTCGAGCGACATTCCCTGGTGGATGACAACCAGACGGGCAAATGGGGTATCGGCCCCTCTTTTTCCCTCATGCTGGCCCCACCGGGTCGCCGTGCCTTGATCGCTGCACGCGCCGAAGTCGAAGTCACTCGCGCCCGTCTTGCCTTGCTGGCCGCCGCTTGGAGTGCTCGCGAGTCGGCTGCGAAGGCCGCTCTCGTACTGCTTGCCAGCCGCGAACTTGCCGCGAGCGAAGCGCGTGCCAATGTGGCAAGGACGGAGACGCTCGCTGTAGCTCGGGCGAGTGTCGCCGCGGGCGTCGCGGATCCGTTTGAATGGCAGACTTTGTTACTGACGGCCAATGACGCGCGGCTGGCGCGGCTCGCTCGGCTTACCGAGACTGCACGCGCGGAAGCGGCACTGGCTGCGGCGCTCCTCATACCGGTTGCCGAATTGCGCGAACTGCCACTCCAGCCTTCAGGCGCTGCGGCCGTGCCGGAGTTCGAGCAGCTTCAGGAGCACATGTTGAAGAATGACCCCGCGGTGCTGGCCGCGCTCGCGGATTTCGATGCTGCCGATCGCGATCTCGCACTTGCCGTACATGCGCAGTACCCCAGCGTGCAGCTCGAACCCGGTTATTTCTTCAGCCAGGGTGATCACGTATGGTCGCTGCTCGGTGGCGTGGTGGTGCCGGTGTTTGCGAGCCAGGACGCTGCAATCGCGAGTGCGGAAGCGAAACGGGTGGCTGCCCGTGAGCACGTTCACGCAGTCCAGGCCGGCGCGATTGGCACCCTGCGCGAGGCTTTCGCCCAATGGCAGAGTACGCGTGAGATGCAGGCCGAGGCCCGTGCGATTGCCGCAGACATCCGGAGACACCATGAGGAACTGCTCGCCAAGGCGGCCGAGGGTATCGTTGATCGCCTCACCGTGAGCCGCGCGGCGCAGCAGCTGGCCGAAATGGGAGTCCAGCTCGAACTGGCGCGCAATGCAGAGCGGGCGGCGAGGTTCTCGCTGGAGTCGATTGCCCGCATCCCCGGCGCCGATCCCACCTTCATTCGATATCTGGAACAACTGCAGGCCCCGGATGATGACCAACCCGACGCGTGACCCTCGAAGGGTATGGCTGCTCCTTGCAGGCCTCCTGATTGGAGTCGTGCTCACGCTGTGGATCAGCGGACAAGTGGATGAGGGTGGGCGGCCCGGCCCCAGTGCACAGCTTCCGGCGGGGCAACAGCATTCCGCGGACGACGAGGAGGAAGACGAGGGCGATGAGACGCACGCACGGGTGCGACAGATGGGTGACGAGGTGCTCATCGTCCTGCGTCCGGAGGAGGTGACCCTCGCCGGAATCGTTACGGAAGCACCCCGTGAAGTCTCGTTCAGTCCTGCGGAAAAGAGTTTTGGGCGAGTCGTCGATCCTGCCCCTTTGCTCGAGGCGGTACGGGCTTTCGTCACGGCGCAAAAAGCGGCCCAGACAGGGCGTGCAGTCCTCGCCGCGCTGGAGCAGCGCCTCACCCGCCTGCGCAAGTTTGCTTATGATGGCGAGATCACGGTCGCGCGTGAACTCGCGGAGCTCGAGGTGCAGGTGCGCCGTGAGATGGATACCGCCGCCACACGTGAGGCAGCCCGAGCGGCCGCAGAAGAGGCCCTCGCGGCTCGTTGGGGCACCGCTTTGGCGGCAGGGGCGAAGTCGAATACATCCTGGTTCCGGACGTTGGCTCAGGGTGGCGCGCAGCTCATCGAATTCGGTGCAAAAGAGTCTCCGCCGCCGACTGTCCTGGCGAGTCCTCTGACACATGGCGAAGACTCACTGCCGGTGGATGTCGTGGGCGCAGCACCCGGGGTTCTGGGCACCACCCAGTGGGCGACCTATTACGGAATCGCGCGCGATGCGCGCCTGCGTGCGGGGATGCATCTCACCTGTGAGATTCCGGGGCAGGGCGATGCTGTCACCGGCTGGCTGATCCCTCAGGCCGCGCTGCTGTGGCATGAGGGCACGCAGTGGTTTTATGTGGAGCAGGCCCCAGGGACCTTTCGACGCCACAGCGCGCGCGAGAGTCTGGTCCATCCGGAGGGTCGCGCACTGGCCGTAGGCCTCGACGCCGAGAGCCCTCTGGTCGTGCAGGGCGCTCAGGCCTTGCTCGCGGAAGAGTTTCGCGCCCGTATCCCCGAGGAAGATGATGACTGAGCCTGCCGCGCCCGAGAGGGCCGCCGCTGCATGCTGAGCGCGCTCGTCCGGCTCGCCATCGCGCGCCGTGGGGTTGTGCTGGTCGGTGCCTTGGCCATCGTGGTTTACGGCGTGTTCGAGCTGGCGCGTGCCGGCCTCGACATCTTTCCCGAGTTCGCGCCCAAGCTGGTGGTGGTGCAGACCGAGGCGCCGGGGCTCAACACCGAGCAGGTGGAGATCCTCGTCACCCAGCCGCTGGAAAATGCGCTGGGCGGCGTGATCGGTCTCGATCACCTGCGCTCGGAGTCCATCGCAGGCCTGTCCATCATCACGCTCGTGTTTCATGAATCGACGGATGTGTTTCGCAACCGGGCCCAGGTTGCGGAACGACTGACTACCGTCGTCTCCGCCTTACCCGTCGCGGCCGGGCCGCCGGTTATCGCTCCCTTGGCCTCGTCCTCTGCAACGGTGCGCACCTTGGGCGTGGTGGCTGCCGATGGGGATCTCAGGCGGCTGCGCGAACTTACCGGAACGATGATCGTGCCCCGTCTGCTGGGCGTGCCGGGCCCTCGTGATTGCGCCTGATCAGGATGCCATGGCCCGTCACGGGATCGATTTCCCTGCACTCGCCGCGGCAGCGCGGCAGGCGACGGCCAATCTCCCCCTGGGCGTG
>VGUA01000072.1 GCA_016874535.1 Gammaproteobacteria bacterium | reverse complement strand
CCGCAGCCTCCCGCGCCCAAGCTCGATCAAATCCGCCCCAATGTGGAGAAGATAGCGGTCAGCGCGCCACCGGTGGAAACCGAGATTGAACTGTCCGGGGCGGGCTTCAGCCTCGGCGTGAGCGAGGGCGAATTTCTGCCACTCGCGAAGGTGGCGCCCATCTACCCCGAGCGCGCCATCTCCCGCGGCATCCAGGGTTTCTGCATCGTGGAATACACCGTCACCCGTCAGGGCTCGGTCGCCAATCCGGTGGTGGTGGAGGGGCAGTGCTCGCACGATGTCTTCCGCAAGCCTTCCGTGCAGGCCGCACTCAAGTTCAAGTACAAGCCGCGGATAGTCGACGGGCAGACCGTTGATGTGCCCGGTGTGCGCAACAAGTTCACCTATGTGCTGGAGGACTGAGGTGAAGCGCATCTCCTGCCTCGTGTTGAGCGTGATCCTCACCCTGCCCCTGCAGGCAGGGGCGGCGGGCGATACCTCCGAGCCCACGGAAACCCGCAAGACCGTGGCCATGAGCCAGGCGGTGTACGAAAAACTGCAGGCAGCCCAGGCGCTGGTGGAGAAGAAGGATTACCGTGCGGCATTGGCCCTCACCGGCGAGGCCCTAGGGGGCAAGAAGGCGCTCTCGGCCTACGAGACCGCGCAAGTGTGGAATCTCACGGCTTATATCCACTACCTGCAGGAAGACTACGCCCGGGCGAGCGAGGCCTACGCCAAGGTCCTCGCGCAGCCGGATCTGCCCGAAGCGCTCGTCCAGTCCACCCTGAAGACCCAGGCCCAGTTGCAGTTCACGCGCGAGAAATACGCCGAGGCGCTGGCCACCGCGCAAAAACTTGCGGCAGTGGTGAAGGAACCGACGCCCGACATCCCCATCCTCATCGGCCAGGCGCAATATCAGCTTGGCAAGTATCGCGAGGCGATCGCCGCAATCCGTGAGGGCATCGACCGCTACCGAAGCCAGGGCAAGCCCCCGCAGGAAGGCTGGCTGCTGCTGCTGCGTGCTTGCCATCATGAACTCAAGGACTATCAAGGCATGCTGGGTGTGGTGCGGGAGCTGGTTGCGGCCTATCCCAAGGACGACTACCTGCTCGCACTCGCCGCGCTCTACAGCGAGCTGGGCGATACCCGCAAGCAGCTCGCGCTCACCGAAACGCTCTTCGACCGTGGCTATCTGAAAACTCCGGCCGATGCCGAGAACCTCGTCAACCTTTTCCTGCTGCACGAGCAGCCATTGAAGGCGGCCAGATTGCTGGAAGCGCAACTCGGGGCCGGCAGCCTGCCTGCGGATGAACGTCACCTCACCTTGCTCTCGCAAGCGTGGTACCAGGCCCGCGAGGACAAGAGAGCCATCCCGCCACTGGAGAAGGCCGCGGCGCTTGCCGCTACCGGCGAACTCTACACCCGCCTCGCCCAGTCACATCTCAATCTCAGCGCGTGGCCCGCTGCGGCGGAAGCCGCTCGCAAGGCCATTGCCAAGGGCGGGCTTACGCGACCGGATACGGCACAGGTGATGCTGGGCATGGCCTTGTTCAACGAGAACCAGCTCACGGCCGCGCGCAGCGCCTTTGAAGAGGCTTCCCGCGACCGGCGCAGCGCCAAGCTCGCGAGCCAGTGGCTCGGGTTCATCAATGCGGAGCTGGCGCGTCAGGAGACCATGCAGCAGGTTCTGCCGGATGCGGCGCCAATCAAGCAGGACAAGATTCTGGAAGCCATGGACGCCCCGGGCTGAGGCCGCGGCGGGCGCATGGCACTGATGAACGATGCTTTCAACTCATGACCAAGGGGTAGCGTGCGATGAAAAAACACTTGTTGCCAATCGGCGTGCTGGCAGCCGCCACGGGCACCGGCCAGGCCGCAGTGCTGGAAGAGGTGGTCACCACCGCCCAGAAGCGCGAACAGAACGTGCAGGATGTCGGTATTTCGGTGTCGGCCTTCACCGGCAAGCAGCTGCAGCAGCTCGGCTACACCAATGCCCAGGAAGTGACGGCACTCGCCCCCGGCGTGAGCACCATCCAGCCCAACGGCGTTGCCAACTACGCCATCTCCATCCGCGGTGTGGCGCAGAACGATTTCGTGAGCAATCAGGAAAGCCCGGTCTCGGTCTATGTGGATGAGGTGTACCTCAGCCAGATGTCCAGCGCGGGTTTCCAGTTGTTCGATCTGGAGCGCGTGGAAATCCTCCGTGGCCCGCAGGGCACCTTGTTCGGGCGCAATGCCACCGGCGGTCTCGCCCATTACGTGACGGCCAAGCCCACCGCGGAAACGGGCGGCTATGCGCAGGCCACCGGCGGTGAATACGGCCAAGCCAAGTTCGAAGGCGCTTTTGGTGGCGCGATTACCGACAAGGTGTTCGGGCGCGTCTCCGTCGCCACGCACCATAACGATGGCTATGTCGAAAACCGGCTGCTGGACGACGACATCAACAACGCCAATGACTACGCGGGCCGCGTGCAGCTGTTGTTCATGCCGACCGACGATACCGAACTGCTGGTCAACGCGCGTGGCGCCTTGCAGCAGATTCGCACTGGATTTTTCGAGAATGTGACCACCGTGGCCGATCCCAACAATAACGGCAACGGCATCCTCACCCCGGGCGTGCCCAACGCCCTCCTGAATAACTATGTCGACAACGATGGCGACGTGTTTGCCGGGGATTACGACCGCTTCGGGCATCAGGACATGGAAACCTACGGGGTGAGCGGCACCTTCAAGTGGGATATCAACGATGTCCTGAAGTTCACCTCCATCACGGATTTCCAGAGCATCAAGCGTGATTACGCGGAAGATTCGGATGCCGGCCCCACGCCGGATTTCAACTTCTTCCTGTCCACGGACGCCGAGCAGTTCTCGCAGGAGCTGCGGCTCAACGGCGACATGAATGCCTTCCGCTGGGTCACTGGGTTCTACTACCTCGACATCGAAGTGAATGATGCCAATGGTGCGGAGA
Organism: Gammaproteobacteria bacterium; assembly: GCA_016874535.1. GTDB lineage: Bacteria > Pseudomonadota > Gammaproteobacteria > CAIKBL01. The sequence continues at coordinate 10,954 of VGUA01000072.1, read as the reverse complement.
CTCCGCTGACCACCGCGTTCATCAATCCGATCTTCGGGCTTCCCGGGCCGCTGGTTGACTCTGCCGCCGGCGCCTTCGGCCCCGTAGCCGAAGGTGATGGAACGTTCCTCGGTAACGACAACCCCTACACCACCAAAACGGACAGCATGTCGCTCTTCGGGCAGGTGGAATACGACTTCACCGAGATGTGGACCGGCATCGCGGGCCTGCGCTACATCGACGAGAGCAAGGAGCACTCCTTCCGCAACAATCTCGTGGACTTCCAGCCCGGGTCCCGCAATCGCAATGGCAACCCCAACGTCGTTGCCAATTTGGGAGCCTATGACGGCAATTACGATGCCGGCCTGTGGTCTGCCAAGGTGGAGTTCGACTTCAAGCCCAACGAGAACTGGCTGTGGTATGCGAGCTGGAACCGCGGCGTGAAGGGCGGTGGCTTCAATTCACCGCTCGACGTGACGGACTACTTCGGGATCTTCAACGCGGGTGGTGTGATTCCGCTCAACGACGACAACATGCGCTTCGACGAGGAAACCCTCGATGCCTTCGAGCTCGGCTTCAAGGCGAGCTTCTTCGACGGCCTCGCGCGCCTGAACGGTTCCGGCTACCACTACGACTACAAGGACTATCAGGCCTTCCGCATCATCGGCCTGACCACCTTCATCTTCAATGCGGATGCCGAGGTGAACGGTTTTGAACTCGAGTTCCAGACCTCACCTCTGGAAGGCCTCGATTTCCTGTTCGGCGTGGGCCACATCGATGCCGTGATCAAGGATGTGGATCTCTTCGGAACCGGACAGGGTCAGGACACCACGCCGGTGCAGACCCCGGACTGGAACCTCAACGGTTTGCTGCGCTACCAGTGGCCCTTCTACAACGGCAACCTCGCCGTGCAGGGCGACTTCCAGTATCGCTCGGAGCACTACTTCAGCCTGACGCGTGCGGAGGCCAGCACGGAGGATGGCTACGTGGTGGCCAATGCCCGCTTGTCTTATGCGACCGCCAACGATCGCTGGGAGGCTTCGCTGTTCGTGAACAACCTGGCTGACGAGGAGTATCTGGTGCAGACCTTCGATCTGGGCGGCATTCTCGGCATGACCGAGCAGTACTACGGCCAGCCCCGCTGGATAGGCGGCACGATCCGCTTCAACTGGGACTGACGCAGAGCCCGGCAAATCCTCATGCGGTGGGGCCGTCGAGCGGCGGCCCCACCAGAACCCTCAACGCCAGTCGTCCAGCACAAAGACCCCCGGGCGCGAATATCCGGGTTCGTCCGGGCGGTGCATCGCGACGCCGTGCACCACGGGCTGAAAGCCGCGCGCCAGCAGGGCGGCATGCGCTTCACGTCGTGCGGTATTCACACCCGCCATCAAGGTCTTGGCGCCAACATCCGCGGCATGGGCGAAACAGGCATCAAGCAGGCGGCGATAGTTGGCGACGGCACGGGCATCCTGGCGCACCGCTGCAAATTTGATGAGGCAGGTATCCGCGCCGGCCTCGCTCTGCTGGCCGAAGTGGCACACGGCGAATCCTGCCAGTCCGTCACCGTCTTCCAGCAGCACGGTATGGCCCAAGCCGAGCGCGCTCACGGTTTCAATCTCCGCAGACAAATCGAGACCCGGGTACAGCGACTCCGTGATGGCACGCGTTGCCAGCAGGCTTGCTGATTGCGCGGCAGTCGAGAGCCCACCGAAGCGCAGACAAGTCCCTTGCGCATCGTTTGGCACTGCCGCGGCAGCCACCACGGTGAGGAAGCGCGGCTGAAAGCCGAACTTCTGGTAAAGCGACACATGCTTGGGACTCTCTGCGAAGGTGAAGAGCCCTGCACAGCGGACGCCCCAGGTTTCAAACTGTGCGACCGTCGCGGCGAGCAAAGCCCGCGCTATCCCGCGATCCTGAAGAGTGGGTTCCACCGTGAGCGGGCCGAAAAAACCGACGCTGCCCCAGCGGGTGATGAAATTCGATCCCACCAGTCTGCCGTCGACGCTTGCACCGAGCGCCACCACATGCGGTGACTGCCATCGCCCCCGCACATAGTCCCGGTCGGCGAAAAAGTTTTCCGGATCCGGCGCGCCCAGCCAGGTGCCAAAAGCCGTGCGGAAAATTCGGGTGGCGTCCGGGAGTTGCGCCTCGGTCAGCGGTGCGATCGAGGGTGGGGCGTGCGCGCTGGAAGGCGGTATTGTCACGGAAGAATCCTGCGCTCAGTGGGTTGGGGGCCGCAAGTGCTGGAAGGCTGCTCGCATGCCCAGGCTGGCGAGCACACAGGTGCAGGCTGTGGAGCCCAGCACACCGCCCCAGCCAACCATGGTGCTCTGAAGGCGGAGCAGCACCACCCCAAAAACCGCCGCCGTGAGCGCAAGTGCGAACAGGCTCTGCAAGCGTGCAGGCTGGGTCATCCCGACAAAGCTGCCACCATACCAGGCCGCGGTCAGCGGGCCCGCAAGCGGGTTCTCCAGGCCAAAGAGCACTGTCCCCACCAGTGCCGTGGGCAGCGCGCTCGCTGCCACTCCGGACCATTGCCAACGTGTGGCAAGCCAGCGCGTGGTGATCGCGGCCAGCGCGGCCAGCGGCACCGCCACCTCATGCCCCAGATCCACCACCTGCATCGGCAGCGTGGGTGGATGATTGCCGATCACTTCCTCACTCAAGAGCACCATCGTGGTGGCGGACATGAAGCCGGTCAGTCCCATCTTGCCGCCGATGCCGGCCCACGCCTCCGCCAATGTGGACCACAGCACGCCGGCCATCGCCCCGGCGAGCAGCACCCACAAGGGGCCGTGCAGAATGACAGCCGCGCTGGTTCCCGCGAATACGCCCACATAAAAAGGCGCGACCCAAGCCAAAGCCCGGCGCAGCCCGAGCACTGGCAGCGCGGCACAGGCCGTGCCCGCCAGCGAGCCGGCCAGCGCAGGATGCAGACCGGCGAGGGTCATGAGGGCATGACCGAGCGCCGCGCCAGCAATCGCCGGCAGCACGGAGGAGAGCACAACAGGCTTGAGCGTCACCGGCTCGTTCCACAGGGCGAGCATGCCGAGCAGCGCAAAGCCGAGCACCACTGCGTCCACAACCACCAGCCAGCCATCGAAGAAGTACGCGTCCGCGAAGAATGCGGAAAGCACGACGGCCAGCAGCACGGAGACCGCACGGCCAGCAAAGGTCGACGCCAGGGAAACAGACATGAACGCAACCCCTCCTGTAATTGGTGACAGTTACCCTATTTCCGTATTTCCGGGCCGTCGGCTGATTCTCCGAAATAGGTGACAGTTACCCCATTTCCGATTGGTGAGCTGATTTCCGGAAATAGGGTAACTGTCACCTATTTTCTTATGGGCGCATACTGCCGGCCATGAACCTCGGTCTGCTATTCCTCGGCAACGAGCCCCTGTCCCTGCTGCGCGGTCTTGCCCCGCGTGCGGAGCAGGCGGGCTTCCATGGTCTTTACATGGTGGAGGCTTACCGCAGCGCATGGGCGCCGCTCGGGCTCCTCGCCAGCGTCACGGAGAAAGTGCGCCTCGGGCCCTATGTGCTGAACGTGCATGCCCACAGTCCGTGGGTGACCGGGCTGTCCGCGCTCGATTTCAACGAGGTATGCGGGGGACGGCTCGACCTTGGCATCGGTGCCGGCAATCGCCATCTCAACACGCATACCATGGGCATCGAGCAGAGCCGCACGCTCACGCGGCTCAAAGAGACCGTGAAGATCCTGCAGGGCATGGCGCATTGCGAGCCCGGGCAGGCGTTTGCTTTCGAGGGCAGTGTCCATCGCATGCGCTGGCGTGCCATGCATCACCCGCATTCCTTCCCCGTGTTTGCCGCAGCGGTCTTCCCCGGGATGCTGGCAGCCATGGCCCGTGTGGCAGACGGAATCGCCGGTGGGGCGACTCTCTCGCCGGAATTTCTGCGCGAAAGGCTGCGTCCCGATGCCGCCGCGAGTGCCGAGGCCGCAGGTCGGGATCCGGCTACCCTGCGCTGGAAGTCGGTCCTCTTCGCGGCGGTGAGTGATGATGAAGATGCCGCGCGCGCAGCGGCGCGTCAGGCACTGGCCGGCCTGTTTCATCCCATGCCTCATCCGTATTACGCCTGGACTCTGCGCCAGCAGGGCTTCGAAATCGTGGTGGATGCTTTGGAGCGGTTGATGCCGACAGGCGCCACCGCCGAGGAGTACCGTCAAATCCCTGATGAGCTCCTCGCTCGCACACTGCTGGTGGGCACCCGCGCGCAGTGCGCGGCGCGACTGCGTGACTACGAGGGACTGGTTGAAGAGATTCTGTTGGTGAACGTGTTGCCGGGTGCGGCAGCAGACGGTGCTTGGCCGTGGGAAGAGGTGTTCGCACTGCCGAGCGCGTTGGCCAGCATGGCAGTCTGAAGATCGAGCTGGTCTTCAAACCAGCTCTCTCCGGAACTCTCTCGATGAACGCCCCGCCCACGACGCGAAGGTACGCGAGAACGCGCTTGCATCGCTGAAGCTCAACTGCCGCGCGACGTCATCCTGGTCCATTCCGCCAAAGCGCATCAGTTCGCGCGCGGCTCCAGCCTGACCTCCGCCCGCACTCCAATAGGTGACAGTTACCCTATTTCAGACAATCAACTGACCGCCCGGAAATAAGGTAACTGTCACCAATTTCGTACTGCCCGGAAATGAGGTAACTGTCACTAATTTCAGAGCAGATCCCGCCGGAACCCCCGCGGTGAGCGCCCGGTCCACGCCTTAAAGGCGCGCGAGAAGGCGCTCGCATCGCTGAAGCCCAACTGGCGCGCGATGTCATCCTGACCCATGCCGCCAAAGCGCATCAGTTCGCGCGCACGCTCCAGCCTGACTTCCGCATGCAGCAGCGAGAAGCTCGTGCCCTCCGCATCCAGTCGCCTTTGAAGAGTGCGCTTGCTGAGGTGCAGAGCCTGCAGCAGCTGCTCTAGAGTCGGGATGGGCGTTTCCGCGCGCAGACGTCCGCGCACCACATCTGCATAAGACAGTGGTTCACGCAGCAACTGGCTGAGACGCCTGCATTGGTTCGCATAGAAGCGATACGACATGCCATTGGCCTGGGGTGGTACGCGCTCCCAGATGGCGGGAGGGAAATGGATTTCGTTTGCCGCGTCCTCAAAAGTGACCTCGCAGCCAAACCACGCGCTGTAAGCTGCGGAATTGCGCGGTGCGGGGTGCCGAAAGCGCACTCGCAGCGGCGCAAGGCCCGCGCCGCAATTCTGGCGGAACAGTGCAAGTGTGGCCGCGGTATCGCGTTCGACGAAGAAAGCGGCCAGATCGCCCACTTCCGGCGTGGGATGAAAAGCCGCGAACTCGCTGCCCTTCATGCGCCACACAGAAAGCCCTATTGCACCCCACGCCAGATCCGGAAACGTGGGCACCATGCGGAAAAGCTCGCGCATCGTGGGCGCACAGGACGCGGCAAGACCCAATACGCCGAAGAGCGCCAAGGTGTAGCGCTGGCCCACCAGCAGGCCCGCTTCGGGCAATTTCAAGGCAGACAATGCTTCGCGGATGAAGCGCAGTTCCTGGTCCACACGAATGCGGAAGCTCGGCTCCTCCAGCGCAAAGCGGGGAATGTCCGCAGCCGCCAGCAGCGGCGCGAGTGCCTTTCCATGGCTTTCCAGCACCTCGATGACAGGGGCGAGGCCATAAGCCAGTCTGTGCGGCCGCAGCATGTCGCTACCAAAAAGAAAACGCGGTCCCGCTCGTGTGTCGCGGCGGTAGACGTTAGCTGCGGGCTGGGGAGGGCGATGGGCCATCGGCGGCAAGTGTGGCACGAGATGTCAAGATTCTTGCACATTCCATCATGGGCGGGCGACCGGCGGAGGCAGACACTGGAAGAAAGTAAAAGCAGCCGGTGCTCACGGCCCGGCAGGGGAGTCACCATGAAATTCATGTTTTTCTTCTATCCCGCCATTCCGGCGACCATGCAGGAGCGGGAAGAACTGCGGCCCATCGCCGCGCGTACTGACTTCTTCCAGAAGATGCTCGATGAAATCGTCGAGCTGTCGCAGATGGCGGAAGATCTCGGCTTCGAGGCGGTGTGCTATCCGGAGCATCATCTGCACACCGAAGGCGGGGAGATGGGCAGCCTGCCGCTGCTCACCCAACATGTGATCAATCACACCAAGCGCATCAAGGCCGGCCCTATCGGTTATGTGCTGGCGGGCTGGGATCCGCTGCGTCTCGCGCTCGAAATTGCCTGGCTGGATCAGATTTGCAAGGGGCGCACCATTGCCGGTTTCGCGCGCGGCTACCAGACTCGCTGGCTGAACCAGATGGCGCAGAAGCTCCACGTGGCGGCGAGTGACATGCACACCAAGGACGGCGCTCCGGATACCGACGCCATCAACCGCGAGGCCTTTCAGGAGATCTTCGAGATTCTGAAGCTCGCTTGGGGTGACGAATCTTTTCGCTACAAGGGCAAGCACTACCAGTATCCCTTCCCTTACGAAACCGGCACTCCCTGGCCGGCCAAGGACTGGACCAGGCGCTATGGTGCGCCGGGTGAGATCGATGACAACGGCTATATCCAGGCCATCAATGTGGTGCCCAAGCCTTACCAACGTCCCCACCCGCAGCTTTTCCAGGCGTTCTCGCAAAGCGAAGCGACCATCCGCTGGGCGGCACGTGAGGGCCTGGTGCCGACCATGCTGACGGCCGATCCACCGGTACTGCGCAAGTTTGCCGAAGCCCATGTGGATGAGGCGCGCAAAGTGGGGCGCGATCTCAAGCTCGGCGAGAACATTGGCGTGTTCCGGGGCGTGTATGTGGCCGACAACAAGCAGCAGGCGCGCGATCTCGCCATGCGCGGACTGATGGGCACGGGCTGGCCGGGCTGGGCACATGCGTTCGGCTTCACCGATGCGTTCCGTCTGCCGGAAGACGACATCAAATATCCCGGACAGCTGCTACCGCTGTCCGAAGTGCGCATGGAGCGCTTCGAGCAGGCGCACTTCACGCTGGTCGGCAGCCCGGACGACGTGCGCCGCGAAATGGATTTGCTGGTGGAGACCTGCAACCCCGAATATTTCATCTGGCAGGGGGATCAGGGTTACTTGCCGCTCGATGAGTGCAAGCGGGTGCTGGAACGTTTCGGCAAGGAAGTGATGCCGCACTACCTTTGAGGGCGACTCTCCTTCATCAACTGATCCCGCTAAGCCGGGATCCGTTCACGCCTCCGGCCGCCTGAAGATTCCGTCCATCTGCAGCATGCGGCCATCACGCGGATCCCTGAAGGCGCTGCGCAGCTCCCACAGATCAAAACCCCGCGACTCGAAGAAATCGATGAACCAGCGCCACGACTGCTGACCTGCATACAGCGGCGCGAGCGAAAGCTCGATCTCCACGGCATGGATGCGCGGCAGGACTTCTGCGCAACCCGCCAGGACCTCCGCCTCGAAGCCCTGTGTATCTATCTTGAGGTAGAGCCGTCGCGCTAAACCCGCATTCCAGCAGAGCGTCGAGGGTGGTGACAGGCGTTTCCACCTGTCCGATGTATATCGAGCGAGGTGCCGCCGCGGCATGCAAATCAAGCATCGGCAGCAAGGAGGAACTCACGGAGTTCCCGGCGACATTGAGTGCGCCGGTCCCGGCGGCAGCACCCAGCGCACAGCGCGGATGCACTTCCCACAGCGGATCGGCGGCTGCACGCGCAAGTAGCTGCGCATGGGCATCCGGCAGCGGCTCGAAGGAGAGAATCTTTCCGCCATACCCGAGTTCGCGCAGCCGGGCCGCATACTGTCCGGTGTTGGCGCCCACATCAAGCACGAGATCGCAGCCAAAGCGCAGCGCCGGCGGCACACGTGCACCCGCAGGTGGCGACGGTGGTGGGGCAGGGGTGGCGCGGGCTTGTGCGTGCCATCGCCAGTAAGCGCGCTTCAACACTTGGAGTGGTCCGAAGCTCATGGCAAGAGTGTCTCCAGCAAGGCGGTGGCTTTTTCGGCGAAGGCGTGCCCACTGAACGCCGCAGCAGACGGCGAGGCCAACCATGCGCGACCGGCCTGCCTCATGGCGTTCCATTCTTCCTCAGGGCAGTCGCGAAGATAAGCCAGCAGTTGTTGATGCGTGCGGAACCTGCGCACGTCCACGAAGGCAGCGGCCGGCACTGCGTCCGTGATCGACTCTTCACCCAGATATACCGGCACGCTTCCGGCGAGCATGGGGCGGATGATTTTCTCGCTGATATAGCCGCGTGTGCCGCGGTAGTTCTCTGCCGCGATCACGAAGCGATAATCACTGAAAAACGCGAACTTGGCCCGTTTGGGCTCTGGGCCCATGCCTTGCGTAGGTGCGTCCACCGTGCGTTGTAGCGCCCGCGCGGGATAGTGTCTGAACCATGACAGCTGCTCACCTCGCCCGCCGCGCCCCCCCCACATCGAGCAGCTCTGGTGCCATCCGTTCCGCAGCACGCGCCAGTCGCCTGCGCCAGCTATACAAATCCTCACGCGCCAGGCGAGGCGCGCGCAGCAGGTCTCCCAGCAGGCTCGCGACAAACCTCAGCCCCTTGGGCCGGCCATTCCTGCCCCAGAAGCCAACCAGATGGTTGGTGTTGAGCATGACAGCCGTGCGCCGCTCGTCGAACGGCACCTCCGGGGGGTGAACCTGCAGGGTGACGGGGATTCGGTAATGTCGGTAGCGGGCACCGGTGGACTGCAGGTCATAAGTCAGCACCGCATCAAATTGCATATGCAGCAGCCGGGACCAGGAGTGCGGCCGCCACAAGGGGGATTCGAGAACCTGCAGCACGCTGGGCCGTCCGGCCAGTCGGCGCCGGTGCAGCAGGGGCAGGATCTGTCCCGGGTTGCGGATATCCACCACCCACAATACCGCGGCGGTCTCGTGATCGATGAGGTCTGAGGTCTGGAGATCGAAACCCCGATCTGCCGCTAGTTCCCGCCACTCGGCAAAGCCCGCGATTTCGTCAAACACCCGGTTGCAGCCATGTAGGCGGGGCCAAGGGGGGATGATGGAAATTGCTTTCATGGGCTCTCGGTTTTCTCCGTGAAAAATCCGAGCAACGATTTCCTTCCGGGGCTATTCCGCCAGATGGGGACAGGGGCCTTTATACTGGTGCTCTTCAACCGAGGATCCGCCCATGACTGACAGTGCCACTTACACTCCGCCCCGCGTCTGGACCTGGGATACCGCGTCCGGCGGTGCATTCGCCAACATCAACCGGCCGATCGCAGGGCCCACCCACGACAAGGCCCTGCCGGTGGGCAACCATCCCTTGCAGCTCTATTCGCTGGGCACGCCCAACGGCGTCAAGGTGACCGTTCTGCTGGAGGAGCTGCTGGCACTGGGTCATGCGGGGGCTGAATACGATGCCTGGCTTATCAACATCCTGGAGGGTGAACAGTTTGGCAGCGGCTTCGTCGACGTAAACCCCAACTCGAAGATCCCCGCCCTGCTCGATCGCTCGGGCGCGCAACCAGTTAGGGTGTTCGAGTCAGGCGCGATTCTCCTGTATCTCGCCGAGAAATTCTCCGCCTTCGTGCCGGCCGCCGGTGGCGCGCGCGCCGAGTGCATGTCCTGGCTCTTCTGGCAGATGGGCAGTGCGCCTTACCTTGGCGGCGGCTTCGGGCATTTCTACAGCTACGCGCCGATGAAGATCGAATACTGCATCAATCGCTTCACCATGGAAGTGAAGCGGCAGCTGGACGTGCTCAACCGCAACCTGGCTGAACGACGCTTCCTTACCGGAGACGAGTACACCATTGCGGACATGGCCGTGTACCCCTGGTATGGCGTGCTGCTGGAAGGCGAGCTCTATGGCAACGCCGCGGAATTTCTGGATGCGCCGAGCTATACGCATGTGAATCGCTGGGCGGCGGAGATTGCCAGCCGTCCGGCCGTGAAGCGTGGGCGACGAGTCAATCGCACCTGGGGTCCGGAGGCCAACAGAGTCGCAGAACGCCACCAGGCCAGCGATCTCGACTGAACCTCGGGACGCGCGCGCCCCGAGGTTCGCCTCGGGGTGTCAGCGACGGTCGATGAACACGCGCTCCTTGCCGATCCACATCGCGGAGCGGCTGAAGTCGATGAACTTGCGTTCGTCCTCGATGGCAATCTCCATCGCGCGGCGGGCCTCGGGGACCTCCGCCATGCTCATCAGATCCGCGCGGCTGAACCAGGCTTCCGCGTGACCGGAGTAGGGCGGGGTGACGGTGCCGCGCGCGGCCTTCATGGCGGCGATGCCCGGTACATCCTCGCAGTAATGCACCTGCAGGTAACGCTGCATGCGGAAACCGGGTGCCACGCCGCGGATGATGGGGCCGTGATTCGTGCGCCAGTAGTGCTGGCCTTCAGCCAGCGATTGCCCCGGCAGGTGACGCAGGCAAAAAAAGAGCTTCACGAGCGGGCTGTGCTCATGGGCGATGAGGTACTCCGAGGGGTTCACTTGCGGATACTCATGCGCAAACCACATCGGTGAGTTGGGCAGGTCGATGAACTTGCGTTCGTCCTGCAACAATTCCTCCAGCGCCGCGGCACCGGCGGGCGTGCCCGCTGCGGCCAAGGCCTCGGGGTTCGCCCACCAGAGCTCCGCCACGCCGTCATATTCGGGCTCCATGCCGCCGCGGGCAACGGCCAGCGCTTCGTTGATCGGATCATCGAGGGTATGCAGCTGGATGTAGCGATGGATGTTGAGGGTGGTGGAATGCCTGGCCACCAGGGGGCCGTGCACGGTATGCCAGTAATGCTGGAACTCCGCGCGGCTCATGCCGGGTTTGCGGCGCAAGGCGAACTCGAGTCGGATCATGATCTGTCTCCCCGGATATTTTTTTATCGCAATCGATTATGCAGAAAAACCGCCACGTCAGTGAAACCCCAGCCACCGCGCTGCTCCGCGGCAAAGGCGTGCCCTTCACCGAACATCCCTACGACTATGTGGAGCATGGCGGCGCACAGCACAGCGCGGCCACTCTGGGCCTGGACCCTTTCGCCGTGGTGAAGACCCTCTTCATGCAG
>VGUA01000071.1 GCA_016874535.1 Gammaproteobacteria bacterium | reverse complement strand
GTTTCTTTCCAGCAGCGAGATGTAACCCCGGGAGTGATAACGGATGCGCGCCAGCACTTCGAGCCGGTCCGGGAGCTTGACCATGTAGTCATTGGCACCACGCGCGAACGCCTCCGCCTTGGTTTTGGCCTCCTCCTTGGAGGACAGCACGATCATGGGGATATCGCGAGTGGCCTCATTTTCGCGGAAGGCGGAGACCAGAGTCAGACCATCGATCTGGGGCATCACCAGATCCTGCAGGATCACGGTGGGTTGGATTTCCCGCGCAACCTCGATGGCGCGCATGGGGTCGTCCAGATAGTGGAAGCGGATATCCGGCTCATCGGCCAGCATCCGCCGCACGGCTTCACCGATGAGGCGCTGATCGTCGATGAGCAGGACGGTGACCTCGTGCGTGGTGAGTGTCCCGGGCGAGGCGTTGGCGGCTGATTCCATGGCGGCGGAAGCGTATCACAGGGGATTGCGCTACACTCCCGGCGCCCGTTCCCGGCGTGGGGAATGCGCCAGCATCCATCAGCCGCGAGGAAGGCCCTCATGACAGTCAGGCTGCACCACCGCATCATCGGCCTGGCGGTTCTCGCCGCCACCCTTGCGGTCGCCATCACGGTCCTCATCATCCGCAACCATCGGGATGAGATGGGGCGGGATATCCTCAAGGAGATCGAACTTCTCACCCGCGGCACCTTGCGCGAGGACGTGCTCGGCGTGGCGGATCTCTTCGAAACCGCCAATGGCCTCATCGAGCAGCAGGTGATGCGGGGTCTCGAAATCGCGCAGGAGGAGCTCACCCGTGCCGGCGGCGTGCGCTTCGGCGAAGACACCCAGGCTTGGGAAGTGATGGACCAGACCCGTCAGGGTACGGCCCCGGGAGAGCAGGTGGTGCTGCCCGAAGTGCTGGTAGGTGAACAGCGTCTCGGCCAGAACCGGAGCTTTGAGGTTGAGACGCCCTTCATTGATGAAGTGGCAAGGCTCGCCGGCGGCACGGTCACCCTCTTCCAACGGATGAACCGCGAGGGTTCCATGCTGCGGGTGGCCACCAATGTGCGCAAGCTCGATGGTTCGCGGGCCATCGGCACCTACATCCCCCACACCATGCCGGACGGCACACCCAACCCGGTGTTGAAGGTGGTGCTCGCCGGGCAGACCTATCGCGGTCGGGCTTTCGTGGTTAACGCCTGGTATGTCACCGCCTACGCCCCCGTGTTGGATGCAGCGGGTGAGGTGGTCGGCATGACCTATACCGGGGTACCCCAATCCAGCGTGGAACCCCGTGCGGTGGTCGGGCGCAAATCCTTGGGCGCGACGGGCTATGTCACCACGATGATCGGCAGCGGCGAGCACGCCGGAAAGCTCGCCATCGAGCACGAGGGGGCGCTGGAGGGCAATCTCCTCGAACTGGCCAAAGACAGCGACTTTGGCGAAGCACTGCAGGCAGCAACCGGACTCAAGCCGCGCGAGGTGATCTTCCACAAACACCAATGGCAGCACGATGGCGGTGGGGCAAAAGAGGAAGTCATCAGTGCGCTGACCTACTTCTCACCCTGGGACTGGGTGATCGTGGGCACCGTGCCCTCTTCCGATTTCTCCGCGCCGCAAGTCAAGGCCGATGGGGCGATTGCAAAACTGACCACCACTTCGACCATCGCGGGCGCGGGAGTCATCGCCATTGTCGCCCTCTTTGCCTGGCTCATCGGTTCACGGATTGCCCGTCCCATTTCTGCGGCCACGACCATCGCCGAGCGCATCGCCGCCGGTGACATCGCCGCGGCCGAGGCGGCGCTGGGCGACACCATCAATCGAACCGAGGCCGAACTGGCTGAGGCGAGTGGCGAAGACGAGACCCACCAGCTCGAAAGTGCGGTGCTCAAGATGACCCGCAGCCTCAACTCCCTCATCGGGCAGGTGAAGCTCGCCAGCGTGCAACTGATGTCCACGGCCAACCAGATCACGGCCACCGTGCGACAGCAGGAGGCGACTGTCACGGAATTCCAAGCCTCGACCAATGACGTGGTGACGGCCACGCGCGAGATCTCGGTGACCGCACAGGCCCTGGAAGACACAGTGCAGGAAGTGGCTGCCGTGACCGGGGAGAACGCGGTCGTTGCGGGTGAGGGCAAGGCCGATCTGGAACAGATGCGCACCTCCATGGGCCTGCTCGCCAGCACCAGCGGCAATGTGGCCACGCGCTTGCGCGCAATCGACGAGAAGGCCAGTGACATCCACCAGATTGTGGGCACCATCACCCGCGTGGCGGATCAGACCAACCTGCTCTCTCTCAATGCCGCCATCGAAGCGGAAAAGGCCGCTGAGTACGGCACGGGATTCAGCGTGGTGGCGCGCGAAATCCGCCGGCTCGCGGACCAGACCGCAGGGGCTACCCTCGACATCGAATCGATGGTGGCCGAGATGCAGACAGCGGTGAATGCGGGTGTGGGCGAGATGTCCCGCTTCGAGCAACTCATGGCACGCAGCGTGGAAGACACCGCGCGGCTGGCCGACCGCCTCGACGGCATCATCCGGCGCGTCGAGGCCTTGGCACCGCGGCTGCAGATGGTGAAGGAAGGCATGCACCAGCAGGCGCAGGGCGCCGCGCAAATCAGCGAGTCCATGCTCCAGCTCAACGAGGCAGCCCGCCACACTGCCGAGAGCGCCAACGAAATGAACAATGCGGCGGGCAATCTGAACGGCGCTGTGCAGGAGATGCAGGGTGAAGTCGCCCGTTTCACGGTGCGTTGAGGTGCGTCCCGTGGCGCGCCTGCCAGCGCTTCTCGGTAGCGCGGTCGTGACTCCCGCGTGGGCAGCCTCGGGTCTGGACACGCCAGCCAGCCTCATCGGCTGGGCGGTTGCAGGCCTCATCGCGGTGGGAGCGCTGTGGAGGATTCGCGCGCTGACCCACGCCGCACAGGCCGAGCGACGCCAACACGAAGGCACGCTGCGCGCTCAGGCGGAGCTGCTCTCCGCGCTCCCTGATCTGCACGATCATGCCCAACAGCTGACGGCCGGCATTGCCTCCGTGCAGACCGCCGCCGACATCCACCGTACGGCGCTGTCCGAGGTACACCAGTCGGTTGCCGGTGCAGCCAAGCGCCTCGGTGATCTGGCCGTGGCCCTGGAAGCGGAGGCGCCGCCGCCTGCCGCATCGACCGACTCCGCCGCCTCGCCGCTGCTGGATCTGGAACCCGTCCTCTTGGCGCTCGATGCCGCAGCCGGCGGGCTGGGCGAGAAATTCACACGCCTGCACGAGCGCACGGATGAAATCGCGCAGGCGGTTGCCGCCCTGGACAAGGTCTCCGAACGCATCAACCTGCTCTCGCTCAATGCCGCCATCGAATCCGAGAAGGCCGGGGATCGCGGGCACGGATTCGTTGCCATCGCACAGGAGATCCGGCGTTTGGCTGATCACACCTCGGCGGCCAGCCTCGGCATTGCAAGACATGTCGCGCGTGCCCGCGAAGTCGTCAGTGAGGGCGTGATGAGCGTCGAGCGCTTCCAGTCCGAAGTGCATGGTGGGGTGAACGTGGTACGCACTGCCATGGGGCCGACCCCTGCACTGCAGATGCCTGCCGGCACGGAGGATGAACGCCTCGCCCGTGCCTTGCGCGACTGCCAGACCACTGCCCAGGCCTTGCGCGTGAGCTCACGTGCGTTGGGGACGGAGGATGAGCGGGCGGCCGAACGCCTGCGTGAGCTGGGTCGCCTCGCCCAGCAACTCACGAGCGTCCTGCAACACCTGCAGGTTGGCGGTCCCGGTGCCGCACCCTGAGCGAAAGGTGCTCAGGCCATGCTGGTGATTCCGTTCTGGATCGGTCAGGAAGCCTACGCGGTGGCCTCCGCCGACCTCTACGGCGTGTTGCCTCGCCCCTTGCTGCGCTCGATGCCGGGGGGTCCGGCAGGCCTGCTCGGCGTATTCAACTACCGTGGGCGCTGGACGCCGGTGCTGGATGCGCATTTTCTGCTGGGTGGGGTGTCGGCCCGGCCAGCACTCGCCACGCGGGTATTGCTCTGCCACACCAAAGTGCCGGACGTGGCGCTGGGCCTTTTGTGTGAGAAGGTCACGGATGCGCTGACGGTGGATCCCGCCGCATGGTCCGCACCCGGCGTTCGACTTGGCGACGCCCCCTGGCTGGGCCCACTGCAGACCAGCGGGGGCATTACCGTCCAGCGCTTGTTCATTCCGCATCTGTTGACGCCCGAACTGGCTGCTGCGCTGGATTCCCTGGAGTCGCCGGCATGAGCGGCGAGGCGGTGCAGGTTTTGCTGCGCTCCCACTTTGGTCTGGAAACGAACCTGCTCGGCAGCGCGACTGTCGCTACCGTGTTGAAACGCATGGCCGCGGATGCCGGACTGTCGACTGCTGCCTACGCGGATTCCCTCGGAGAATCCCAGTCAGCACTACAGGCCTTCGTGGAGGCCGTGGCCGTGCACGAAACCTGGTTTCTGCGCGATGGCGGCCCCTTCGAGTTGCTGGTGAATGAAGCCGCTGCCTGGCGGCAGACACGCTGGGCTGGAGTCCCCAGACTGCACATCCTCTGCCTCGCCTGCGCGACCGGCGAGGAAGCCTGGTCCTTGGCCATGGCGCTGGGCGAGGCGGGTCTCGGCGCCCATGATTTCCTCATCGAAGCCTTCGACCTGAGCGAGACCGCACTCGAGAAGGCGCGCACAGGCGTCTACGCATCGCGCGCCTTTCGTTCGCCGCTGGCCGAGGCCTGGCGGGAGCGCTGGTGCGAGGCAGTGGCAGGTGGCTACAGGATTCGCGATGAACTGCGGCACAACGTGCGCTTCGAACAAGCCAATCTCATGAGCCCGCGCTGGATGGATGGCCTGCCACCCGCACACCTCATCTTTTGCCGGAATGTGCTCATCTACTTCAGCCAGGAAGCACGTGGCCGGATGCTTGATCGCCTCGCAGGGCTGCTGGTCCCCGACGGGCTACTCTTTACCGGACATGCCGAGGCGGTTCTGATGAGCGGCAGTTTCCGCAGCGTGGGACCACTCAATGCCTTTGCCTTCAGCCACCGGCCAGTGGCGGTCTCATCCGCCACTGCGCCCGCGCCGGTCACGCGCCCCGCGGCAGCCCGTCGGGACGACAAACCCTCCACCCCGCAACCTGCTGCCGGCCACCGGACGAGCACGATGAGGGACGACCTTGCAGAGGCCAATCAACTCGCGGATACCGGCCACTATCGCGAAGCCTTGCTGCGGGTGGAACGCGTGCTGGCGAGCGAACGCACCAATGCACGCGCATGGTTGCTGAAGGGCCTTGCCGAGACTGCGCTGGGAGAGGCGCGGGAAGCGGGTGTGAGCCTCGGAAAGGCGCTCTATCTGGAGCCCGGCAATGAGGTGGCCCTGCTGGCCATGGCCCGCCTCGAGACCCTGGCAGGGCATACGGAACGGGCGCGGCTGTTGCGCGAACGGGCTGCCCGTGGGGGCGCGGGAGCAAACCAATGATCGCAGAAGCAAATGGTGAGTCCGCATGCTGGCGCACGATCGGTGTGCACGGAGATGGCTCCTGCGCTGAACTCGCGCAGTACGTGCATTGCCGGAATTGCCCCGTGCACGCCCAGGCCGGACGACGCTTGCTTGATCGCACACCGCCGGTCGGTTACCAGGAATCACTGGCCGAAAGCATGGCTGCCGAGCCTGCACCACCGGCGCGCGGCACGCGTGCCGTGCTGGTGTTCCGCATCGGTGAGGAGTGGTTGGCCATAGACACGCCGGTGATTCGCGAAGTGGTGTCCCAGCGCCCTGGCCATTCCCTGCCCCATCACCCGGAGCCGGCGGTCGATGGTCTGGTGAATGTGCGCGGCACGCTCGAAATCGCGGTTTCCCTGCAGAAACTCATGGGCCTCGACCCGGCAGCGCCGTTGACCACGGGCGGCGACAGTGGTCAACGCGCGGTGCTCTCGCGCACGCTCGTGCTGAGTCGCCAAGGCGAAACGTTCGCCTGCCCCGTGGATGAAGTGGCGGGGATCATCGCGCTGGCCCCGGATGACATCGGCGCGGTACCGGTGACAGTCGCACGGGCGGAGAACCGCCATGTGGAGGGCGTCATCGCCACCGAGCGCGGCCCCGCGGGTCTCATCGATCCGGCCAAGCTCTTCGGCGAGCTGGCCTCGCGTGTGTTCCGCTAGGCCGGGGAGACATCGACATGCTTGATCTGTTCAAGATGGAGCTGGAATCCCAGGCCACCGTGCTCGGCACAGGCCTGCTGGCACTCGATCAGGGTCCACCGAGTGCAAGCGAGATCGACGAACTCATGCGTGCCGCGCATTCCATCAAGGGCGCGGCCCGCATCCTGCAGTTCGACCCTCTGGTGGGTCTAGCGCATGTGATGGAAGACATTTTCGTTGCCGTGCAAGAAGGTCGGCTGTCGCTGACTGCAGCGCATGTTGATGTGCTGCTCGCAGGAGCGGATCACTTCGCGCAGGTAGCGGCCCAGGCCGAGGATGACATTCCGGTCTGGGTGGATGCGAATGTGGAGGCGCTCGCGAGCACCGCGGCCCTCGTCGAGAAATTGCGCGACCCGGATTTTGGCAAGGAGGATTCCACGCCGTCTGTCCAGGGCCCGGTGTCCATTGCCTCCGAAACGACGACGGCAGAGACCGCTCCCATCGAACCGGTCTCCATACCGCAGACCGACGCACCGGCAGCGCAGACGCCCTCTCCCGTGACGGCGTCGCCAGTCGTCCCCGATCAGCCCGGCCCACAGGCTGTCGCAAGCTCTACCAGTGCGGCCCCGGCTCCAACCGCTCAGGCCCCTGCCGCCGCAAGTCCATCCGCCGCCGACAACTCGCGCGCCGGCGAGGGCGAACGTTTCCTGCGGGTGAGTGCGGAGAATCTCAGCCGCGTGGTGGGCTTGGCGGGCGAGTGCCTGGTGGAAGCTCGCAACCTCGCCCCCTTGGTGGACCGCTTTCAGGATTTGCGGGCAATCCAGCGTGACCTCCTGAGCGGCATCGACCGCTGGCTGGCCAGCCTGCCGACAGATCTCCCCGCCGGCACACTCACCGAAGCCAATCGCGCGCGCGAAACCGCCAAGCGCCTGCGGGCCGATTTCACGCGCAACCTGCGCAGCCTGGAGCTCGCTGCGCAGCGCATGGACGACAATGCCGAGCGGCTGTTCCGCGAAGTGCTGATGAGCCGGATGCGCCCCTTCGAGGAAGGCGTGGCGGATCTTTCGCGCATGGTGCGGGATCTCGCGCGCCAGCTCGGCAAGAAAGTGCGCTTCCAGATTCGCGGCAAGGACACGCGGGTGGATCGCGACATTCTGGACAAGCTGAAAGCGCCGCTTACCCACATCGTGCGCAATGCGCTGGATCATGGGCTGGAACTTCCGGCGGATCGCGTCGCTCAGGGCAAACCCGAGGAAGCCACGATCACCGTCACGGCTTCGCATCGTGCGGGCATGCTGGCGCTCACCGTGCAGGACGATGGCCGCGGCATCAATCCGGAATCCCTGCGCAAGCGCATCGTCGAGCGCGGCCTGTCGGACCCGGAGACGGCGGCCGTGCTGTCCACCGCTGAACTCTACGATTTCCTCTTTCTGCCCGGCTTTTCCACGGCGGCGGCAGTCACGGAAGTGTCGGGGCGCGGGGTGGGCCTCGATGTGGTGCTGAGCACCGTACAGGAGGTTTCGGGCACCATTCGCGTGGACAGCGAAATCGGCAAGGGCACGAGCTTTCAGCTGCAGCTGCCGGTCACCCGCTCGGTGCTGCGCGCGCTGCTCGTGCAGATCGACGGGGAGCCCTATGCCTTCCCGTTGGCGCGACTCGACCAGTCGCTCCGAATCTCCCGGCGCGACGTGCAGGTGCTGGACAACCGCAGTTTCCTCATCCACAACGGCGAGAACGTGGGACTCGTATCCGCGCGACAGCTGCTGGGGCGCCCTGCGGCCGAGGGCGATGAAGATATTGCCGTGGTCTTCGTCAGTGATCGCGATGGCCGCTATGGCGTGGTGGTGGATGATTTCCTCGGCGAACGGACCATTGTGGTCCATCCGCTGGATCGCAGGCTCGGCAAGATCCGGAACATTTCGGCCGCCTCCGTGATGGAAGACGGCTCACCCCTGTTGATCTTCGACATCGACGACCTCGTGCGCTCGGCGGATGCCGTGATCAGCCGTGATCGCGCCGTGCGTGCAGTGACTGCGGCGGGCGCGGTAGCCACGGACACACGCAAGCGCATTCTGGTGGTGGATGATTCGCTGACCGTGCGGGAACTGGAGCGACGCCTGCTCGAAAGTCGTGGTTACCGTGTGGATGTGGCGGTCAACGGCATGGATGGCTGGAACGCTGTGCGGGCGGGTCACTACGATCTGGTGGTCTCCGATGTGGACATGCCACGCATGAACGGCATCCAGCTGGTGGGGCTCATCAAGGGCGATGCGGGGCTCGCGAGCACGCCTGTGGTCATCGTGAGCTACAAAGATCGACCCGAAGATCATGCCCTGGGTCTGGAGGCGGGTGCGGACTACTATCTCGCCAAGAGCAGCTTCCAGGACGAGACGCTCGTGCGCGTGGTGGAGGATCTGATCGGTGCCGCATGAACTGCGTGTCGGAGTGGTCAATGATCTGCCGATTGCCACTGAGGTCCTGAAGCGCACTCTTGCCGGCATGCCTGAATGCCAACTGGCGTGGACGGCGGCCGATGGCGCGCAGGCTGTGGCGCGCTGCCGTGAGGACACTCCCGACATCGTACTCATGGATTTGCTGATGCCCGTGATGAATGGTGTGGAAGCCACCCGCCAGATCATGGCGCAGACCCCGTGTGCGATCCTGGTGGTGACGGCCACCGTCGCCGGCAATCTCTCTCTCGTTTACGAAGCCATGGGTTTTGGTGCGCTCGATGCGGTCAACATGCCCGTGCCGGGGCGCGATGGGCGAGTCCCGGACAGCGACCCCCTGCCCACCAAAATTCGCATGCTGGCACGCCTGCTCGGCAAGCACGTGGCCACCGTACCGACGCCACGCGCCGCGCCGGCGGAACTCCTGATTGCCATCGGCTGTTCCACCGGCGGACCGCGCGCACTCGCGGACATCTTCGTGCAGCTGCCGAAGGATTTCCGGGGTTCGTTGGTGGTGGTGCAGCACGTGGACAGTGCTTTTGCCCCGGGCCTGCGTGATTGGCTTGCGAGTGTCACCCCTCTGCCGGTTGCACTCGCCAGCCCCGGCGATCGGCCCCGCGCGGGAGCGATACTGCTCGCGGCAACCAACGATCATCTGGTGATCCGCAGCGACGGTGCGCTCGATTACAGCGTGGAGCCCGCGAGTGAACCGTTTCGCCCGTCGGTGGATGTGTTCTTCGAATCCATCGCGCGCCATTGGGGTGGCCGCAGTCTCGGCGTGCTGCTCACAGGCATGGGGCGCGATGGCGCGCGCGGGCTCCTCGCCATGAAGCGTGCAGGTTTTCAGACCCTTGCCCAGGATGAGAAGACTTCGCTGGTGTTCGGCATGCCCCGTGCCGCGATTGAATTGGGGGCAGCCGAAAGAATCCTGCCGCTGGAAGCCGTTGCCGATGCCCTGCGCGACGCCTGCACCGCCCCCTGAACTCCCTCTCCTTTTCGAAAATCAGGAATCCCCGCATGCAACAGGAAACACCGGTATTGCCGGAAGGCCAGACCGAAGAGAGCCACATCGAGGTCCTGCTGGTGGACGATCAGGCCATCGTGGTCGCTGCCGTGCGCAAGATGCTGGAGGGATCACCGGACATACGCCTGCACTACTGCACGGATGCGGCCAAGGCCATGGACAAGGCACGCGAAGTGAAACCGCATGTGATCCTGCAGGATCTCGTGATGCCGGGCACCGACGGCCTTACCCTGGTCAAGCAGTACCGGGAGGATGAAGAGCTCAAGCTCGTGCCGGTGGTGGTGCTGTCCTCGCGCGAGGAGCCGAAGACCAAGGCAGCCTCCTTTACCGAAGGTGCCAACGACTATCTGGTCAAGCTGCCCGACCCCATCGAGATGATCGCGCGCCTGCGCCATCACGCCCGCGGTTACATCAGCCTCCTGGAGCGTAATGCCGCCTGGCAGGCGCTGTGGAAAAGCCAGCAGCTGCTGGCTGCCGAATTGCGCGAAGCCGAAGAATACGTGCGCGCGTTACTCCCACCGCCGCTCACTGGCGATGTGAGCACAAGCTGGCAGTACATCCCTTCTACTTCTCTGGGAGGAGATGCCTTCGGTTACAACTGGATCGACCCGGACCATTTTGCGATCTACCTGCTGGACGTGTGCGGGCATGGGGTAGGCGCAGCCCTGCTCTCCATCTCGGCGATGAATGCCTTGCGCACCCGCACCCTGAATGCCGACTTCCTGCGTCCTTCCAGTGTGTTGACGGCATTGAACGATGCCTATCCGATGGAAGATCACGACAACAAGTATTTCACCCTTTGGTACGGCGTCTACGATCGCATCAAGGGCGAGCTGACGTATGCGAGTGCGGGACACCCGCCTGCGGTGCTCTTCACGGGGGAGGATCCGCAATGTCTCGCCCAGCATCTCCTGTCCACCCCCAATTTCTCCATCGGCTGGATTCCGGGCGCCGAATTCGAAGAAGGTGTGCAGGCCATCGGATCTTTCGCCAAGCTGTTCGTGTTCAGTGATGGGGTGTACGAGTTCGAGACACCGGAGAAGGGTGAGCTCTCATGCCTCGATTTCGCCAATGCACTGCTCGATCACCAGGACATGGCGGTGAACGATGCGGAGCGGATCCTGATCCACATGCGCGAAATGAAGGGCACGCCCGGCCCCTTCGACGATGATTTCTCCCTGCTGGAAGTGCATGTGCGGCGTGGCGGCTGAGAACGCCAGTCGCAGAGGTCTGGGGGGACGGGCGCGGGTGGTTTAGCGTGCAGGGCAGTCCGGGATTTTTCAGTCAACCTTGAGCAGTGGGAGAGTGAGCATGGGACCATTGGCCGGCGTCAAAATCGTTGAACTTGCGGGAATCGGGCCCGGGCCCTTTGCCGCCATGCTGCTGGCAGACATGGGCGCCACGGTGATCCGCGTCGATCGCACCCAGGCTGCCGACCTTGGCGTGGCCCTGCCCCCGCGCATGAACATCATGAATCGTGGCCGGCGCTCGGTGGCCGTGGATCTCAAGTCGCAAGCCGGCCGTGATGTGGTGCTGCGTCTGGTGGAGAAAGCCGACGGGCTGATCGAGGGCTTTCGTCCGGGTGTGACCGAGCGTCTCGGTCTCGGGCCGGACGTCTGCCATGCGCGCAATCCACGCCTCATCTACGGGCGCATGACCGGTTACGGACAGAACGGCCCCATGTCGAGTGTTGCCGGTCATGACATCAACTACATTTCGCTCTCCGGGGTGCTCAGCACCATCGGAGAACGCGGACGCAAGCCGGTGCCACCGCTCAATCTGGTGGGAGATTTCGGGGGCGGCGGCATGTTCCTCGCCTTTGGCATGGTGTGCGGCATCCTGGAGGCCCGGCAGTCCGGCCGCGGGCAAGTGGTGGACACCGCCATGACCGAAGGCGCCGCCATGCTTGCCAACATGTTCTTCAGCTTCCGTCCGACGGGAAGCTGGACCGAGCAGCGCGGGGACAACGTGCTGGATGGTGGCGCCCATTTCTACGACACTTACGAGACCCGTGACGGCGGCTACATTGCCGTGGGCGCAATCGAGAAGGTGTTCTATGTGAAGCTGCTGACCCTGATGGGCCTGAATCCTGCCGAATTCGAACCCCAGCACGACAAGACGAAATGGCCGGCCTGGAAGGCCCGATTTGCTGAAGTCTTCAAGACGAAGACGCGCGCCGAATGGACCGCGATTCTGGAACATGAGGATGCCTGCGCAACGCCGGTGCTGAGTACCTCGGAGGCGATGCAGCACCCGCACAATCGGGCGAGACAAGCTTTCGTGGAGCATCACGGCCTGGAGCAGGTGGCCCCCGCCCCGCGCTTCAGCCGCACCGCGGCGACGCTGGATCTGCCACCTCCGCTCCCGGGCGAGCACACGGCGGAAGTGCTGGCAGATTTCGGGTTCTCCGGTGCGGAGATTGAAAGCCTGAAGGCTGCTGGCGCCGTCGGCTGACATGCGACAGGCCAGCCAGCGCACTTCAGCGCAGACTGGCCTCCTGATTTGGGCTTCGTCGAATCCGGCCCGGTGCAACTCCTGGCCAGATCTTCTCCTCGGATTAACGTGCTTGGGTCTGCCCCTCAGCTGACACGAACTGGCTCAGGTCTACGATCTCGCCAACCAGCAGATCCCGGCGCGACACGAACTTTGGCTTGACCAGCCACACCACCAGCGGCAGCACCACCAGTGCCAGCGCCATGTTGATGGCCATGATGACGATCAACAGCAGGCCCATGTCGGCCACGAACTTGAGATCCGACATGAAATACCAAGGCGCGATGCCGATGGCCATGATGGTGGCCGTGAACATGATGGCCTTGCCCGTGGTGCGCAAGGCCTGGGTGATGGCCTGGCCCCAGTCGCCTTCATGGGCGTGATGCTCCTCGCAGATGCGGGACAACAGGTAGATGCCGTAGTCGATACCGACGCCCACCCCGATGGCCGCCACGATGAGTGAATTCACATCGAGGCCCACACCCAGCATGTGCATCGCGGCGGTCATCACCTGATGCGCGATGTTCACCGGCACCAGCAGCAGGAGTCCCGCCACCAGTGAGCGATAGGCATACGATGCCGCCAGCAGGATGAGGAAGTTCAATACCGCCATGCAGATGCCGTAATAGCGTTCGATTACATGGTTCACCGCTTGTTGCAGGGCGATGGTGCCGGTGCCCAGACGCACGACGAAGGTTTCGTGCTCGACCCCCACGGTTTCCACGGCGCGCCGCGCGGAAGCCAGTGCGGCGTCGACCGTCTCCTGCTTGTTGTCCGGATACCAGAGCGACACCGTGCCGTCATGCCAACGGAAGTCCACCAGATTGTTGAAGTTCTTGGCACTCGTGCCCATGGTCACGGCGAATCCCGCAGCGCTCATGGCCATCTGCGTGGGGTCGAGCGGTGCCCATTTGGGGCTGCCGCCGTTGAAGAGACGATTACCTTCCTCCATGTAGTCTGCAAAGGACAACGTGGCGCGCGGCGGCAGCTCGGGGTCGGCCTCCAGCAGGCGCTGCAGACGCTGCATGGTCTGGATGGTCTCGACCTTCTGCACCTCCAGATCGGAACTCTTGACCGCCTTGGTCTCCAGCACCAGTTCCAGGGTGTTCACGCCCGGGAAGTGCCCGTTGATGGCGCGCACCGCAGTGTTGAATTCCGAGTCATCCCACAGCAGCCCGCTGCCCTCGACGGGATTGCCAATCTTGATCTGGGAAGCGGTCCAGGTGGCCCAGACGGTGATTGCTGCCACCACCACCGTGGTGATCCTGGCCCGCGGACCGAAGGTGAGGCTGGCAATGGCACCCAGCGCGGACTGGAATCGATGGTGCACACCGGATTGCCTGCCCCGCCCGATCATCTGATCCACGTTGCCAGGCGCGGGCAAGGAAGCGAGCAGGAGGGAGATCATCACCACGCCGGTGGGAATGAGCCATACCGCCCACATGCCGCAGAAAATGGCGTGCCGCACCATCGCCGGGATGGGCGCGAAACCCACGATGAAGATGCCGAGGATGTCCGTGATGATGCCAAGGATGCTGGGCGCCATCATGATGCCCATGGTGATCTCCGCCGCTTTCACGCGATCTTTGACCTCGGCGAACACCTCGTAGAAACGCTCCGTGAATTGCACGCAGTGCGAGAACGAACGCGCCGTGAGCAGCAGGGGCACCACCATGAGCAGGGGCTCGATGGAAATATCCAGCCATCCCACCAGTCCGAACGCCCAGATCGCGGCGGTGGCGCTGGTGATGATCGGCGTGATGATGCCGACCGCATTGCGCATGTAGAGAGCAAGCGCCAGAAGCAGCGCGGCGACGGTGACTCCGAAGATGAGAATCATCTGATGCTCGTACTTGTACACCCAGCCGAAGAGGATCGGCTGACCGGCAAGGTATACGTCGTGCTCGGCATCGCGCGCGCTTTCCACCAGATTCTGCACAAAGGCAAATGCTTCGCCGTAGTCCACTTTCTGCTCGATGAAGGTGGCGGTGACGAGGGTGGCGGTGTCGTCGCGCGAAATCAGGAACACGCGCACATTGGGGGATTTATCCACCATGGCGCGGAAG
>VGUA01000070.1 GCA_016874535.1 Gammaproteobacteria bacterium | reverse complement strand
TGACCGCAGCCCCCATGCGTCGGATGTGCGCCGCCTGCTGCAGGAATCTCTCCGGTCCTTCCTTCAGGCTGATCGAGTTCACCACGCCTTTGCCCTGCAGGCAGCGCAGGCCGGCCTCGAGCACGCTCCAGCGCGAGGAGTCGAGCATTATCGGCACCCGGGCGATATCCGGATCGGACCCGATGCGGTTCAGAAACTCCACCATCAGGGCCTCGGAATCGAGCATGCCCTCGTCCATGTTGATGTCGATGATCTGGGCCCCGTTGTCCACCTGCTGACGGGCAATATCGAGCGCTGCTTCGAGCTGCCCCTCGCGGATGAGGCTCGCAAATTTGGGTGACCCGGTGACGTTGGTACGCTCGCCCACGTTGATGAAGCCGGTCTCGGGCGTGAGATTGAGTGGCTCGAGGCCGCTGAGCCGGCAGACCCGCGGCACTTCCGGCACCCGGCGGGCCGGCATGCCCTGCATGGCATTGGCGATCGCTTCGATATGCGCAGGCGTGGTGCCACAACAGCCCCCCACCATGTTCAGGAACCCCTGTTCGGCAAATTCCCCCAGCACCTCGGCCATGTAGGCCGGCGATTCGTCGTAGCCGCCGAATTCATTTGGCAGGCCCGCATTCGGATGCAGGCTGATGAAGGTATCCGCAATCCTGGACAGCTCTTCCACGTAAGGGCGCAGATCGGCAGCACCCAACGCACAATTCAGCCCGATTAAAAGCGGGCGGGCATGGCGCACGGAATTCCAGAACGCCTCGGTGGTCTGGCCTGTGAGGGTGCGCCCGCTGCGGTCGGTGATGGTGCCGGAAATCATGACGGGCAGGCGTGTGCCGGTGGCCTCGAAGAATTCTTCCAGGGCAAACAGGGCAGCCTTGCAATTCAGGGTGTCGAAGATGGTCTCGACCAGCAGGAGATCGGCGCCGCCATCCACGAGGCCGCGAATGGCCTCGGCATAACTTGCCCGCAGATCTTCGAAGCTGACGTTGCGGAAACCCGGATCATTCACATCCGGGGAGACCGAAGCCGTGCGGTTGGTGGGCCCGAGCACGCCGGCGACCCAGCGTTGACCGCCGGCGGCATCGGCCTCGCGACGGGCGATGCGCGCACCCTCCAGGTTGAGTTCGTAGGCCAGCGCTTCCAGTCGGTAATCCGCCTGCGCGATGCGGGTGGAATTGAAGGTGTTGGACTCGATGATGTCCGCGCCCGCGGACAGAAACTCGCGATGAATGCCGGCAATGATGTCCGGGCGCACGAGGTTGAGCAGGTCGTTGTTGCCTTTGAGATCGATCCCGTGCGCGGCAAACCGCTGCCCGCGGTAGTCTGCTTCGGTCAGAGCATGACCCTGGATCATGGTGCCCATCGCACCGTCCAGGATCAGGATGCGTTCATCCAGCAGGGCGCGCAGGGTGGCTTCGGTTGGCGTCATCGATCTGTCCTTGAAAAATCAGCGTTGGGAGGCAATGCGTCCCAGACGGAAACGACGGGGATTGCGCTGTATCCAGAACACCGCCGCAATCAGTACGACGAGCAATGCCTGCACCAGCCACAAACCTATTTCCGGTGGCAGACTGCCCTTGCGCACCATGGCATGGGCCACACCCAGGAAGTTGTTGTAGGCGAAGTAGCCCGAGACGGCGGTGATGAGACCGATGTACCAGTTGTCGCCGGTGCTCGCGAGCGCGATGAGGACGGCCAGCAGGGGCAACAGCAGCGCGCCGACCGGACGCGCCAGCCGCCACTGGAATTCGGCCCGGAAGCCGGTGGCTTCGTATTTCAGCAAATCAGCCGTACGCATGAAGTTGATCTGATTGGAGACGTCCGTCGGCGTGTGCGATTCGATGCGCAATGCATAGCGGGCGAAATGTGTGATCACGTAGTCGAGGGCGCCCGGGCGCCCGGCATAACTCGTCCCGTCCAGAAAAACCGCGAAGCGATCGCGGGTCTCGGGATTCGTCTCCACCACGGCCTCGTCCGCGCGCATGATCCCGACATCGCCGCCCTCGCGGACCTGCACGAAGGCATCCTGCAGGTATTCCTCGTCCCGGGAGATCCGCTCGGCATAGAAAATTCGCTTGCCGCCGCTCAGCTCCTTGAACCTTCCGGCCTTGACGCCCGCGATGGTGGCTTCGTTCTCGGTCTGGTTCTTGATCTCTTCGAGGATCTCCTCGGCCCGGGGCTCGGCGAACAGGGTGAGGGTGGCGACGAAAGCCGCGGACAGCAGCGCCAGCTTCAGCGCGGCGCCAAGCAGCAGACCATGTCCCCCTCCGGCGGCACGCAACGCGGTCAGCTCGTAGTCCCGCTGCAGACGGATGATCGCTGCGAAAATCCCGATGTAGAGGCTCATGGGCACCAGATCGCGCAGTGACACCAGCATCTTCAAGCCCAGCATGGCGGCGATGTGTTCCGGTGCCATCTTGCCGTCGGCAGCTTCTCCCAGATACGAGGCGAAACGCGTGCTGAAGTAAATCACCACCAGCCCGCCCGCAATCATGGCGAAGGTGCGCAGGTACTCGCGCATCAGGTAGCGTTCGAGAATCACGCCGCGCGGCCTCCCCCGCGACGCAGGAGTTTCAGGTTGCGGGCATACAGGAAAGGCAGGAAGACGAAGCCGAGGATGATGGGCAGCTTGTCCACATGGAAGGCATAGATCAGCGAGATGAGGCTGCCGTAGAAACTCAGGTACCAGAAGACGGGTGGCACCACGAGTTGCTTCTTGCGCTCGGACTGCAACCACTGGATGAGGAAGCGCGAACTGAACAGGCCATTGCCCAGCAGGCCGAAGACCGTCCACCAGACCGAATCCACATACAGCCAAGGCAGGAGGTGGCCGATGTGAGGCGCGAGAAAGCCACCGGAAGCGGTCATCCCGCAATCTCCTGTACGGCGGATAGCCGAAAGCGGCGCGCGATGAGCCAGCTCACCCCGAAGAGATCGATGATTCCCACCCATAGACGGTTGGCTACACCGTATTTGGACACACCGTGCAGACGCGGGCGGTGGTTGACGGGCACGGAGACCGCGCGGCCACCCATGCGCTGCACCAATGCGGGCAGAAACCGGTGCATGTGGTTGAAGTGGGGCAGTGTCATGAACGTGGCACGCGCGAAAACCTTGAGGCCGCAACCCGTGTCGGGGGTGGCATCGCGCAAGGCGCGGGAGCGTACGGCATTCGCAACTTTCGAGGACAAGCGACGGACGAAGGTGTCCCGGCGCTGCGTGCGATGGCCGCAGACCACGACCGGTGCCTCGGTGTCTTGCTCGCTTACCGCCTTGGCCAGCAGGGCTGGCACGTCGGCGGGGTCGTTCTGGCCATCGCCATCGAGCGTCGCAATCCAATGTCCTCGAGCGGCAGCCACCCCTGAGCACAGCGCGGCACTTTGTCCCCGGTTCAGGGCGTGCCGCAGCACGCGCAGTCGAGGCTCGGTGGCCTTCAGGCGACGGAGGGTTTCCAGGGTGTCATCGGTGCTGGCGTCGTCCACTAGGATGATCTCGTAGTGGTCGCCGGTACCACCCGCAGCCACCACCTCCGCCACCAGCTGGGCGATGTTGCCCGCCTCGTTGTAACAGGGAATGACGACGGAATACTGGAGTGGGGAAGATACGTCGGAAGTCATCGATGCCCTGGCATGCTGTGGGGTAATGCTGCCCGCGCTGCGTGAGCCACGGCAGCCCGGCGAGCCCACATTCTAACAGTCCACGCCGGGCTCACCCACCTCGTTTTGACACTGCCGAGGAGGCTTGATTACAGTTCCCGGCCACCCGCAGCAGGAAGCCCCACATGGGACATCGCCTTTCCAGGATCTATACCCGCACGGGTGACGAGGGAACCACCGGTCTCGGGGATGGCTCACGCGTCTCCAAGGACAACTTGCGGGTTCATGCCATGGGCGACGTCGATGAGCTCAATTCCCTGCTGGGTGTGCTGTTGGCGAGTGCACTGCCACCGGAAATGGCGGCTTCGCTGTTTGAAATCCAGCATGACCTGTTCGACCTCGGCGGGGAATTGTCGATTCCCGGCTGCTCCCTGTTACCGGCGGATGCCGGGACCCGCCTGGAAGGCCTCATCGACCAATACAACGAGGTACTGCCGGCGCTGAAGGAATTCGTGCTGCCGAGTGGCGGACTGGCAACCGCCCGTTGCCATGTTGCGCGTGCAGTGTGCCGGCGGGCCGAGCGTGCCGTGGTGGCGCTGGATGCAGTAGAGCCGGTCGGTGCCCCGGTCATGCAATACCTCAATCGCCTGTCAGATTTGCTGTTCGTGTGGGCGCGGACCCTGGCTCGCCATGAAGGTGGGACCGAAGTGATGTGGGACCGCTCGCGGTTCAAGCCCGCGTCCTGAGCACCCGGAACCTTCAGCGGCCGAGGATCTCGAGCACCGGCCCTTCGCGTTTGAGGGTGAAGGCATTGAGGAAGGATTGCCCGAGCAGGGCGGTGCTCGGATATTCGCCGTCAACGACCACGCCTTCGACCCGCTTGAGCGTGA
This sequence comes from Gammaproteobacteria bacterium, assembly GCA_016874535.1. Classification (GTDB taxonomy): domain Bacteria; phylum Pseudomonadota; class Gammaproteobacteria; genus CAIKBL01. Next base: position 9,872 of record VGUA01000070.1, on the reverse strand, counting down.
GGGTTCTGGCCGACACCGACTCGAAAGTGACGTACCACGCATCCACCAGGCCCGATGCTGTCTCGATGCGACCGGCCTTGCCATCGGTGCGATAAAGCAGGCCGAGACGCCTCGCAGTCTGGCGGTTGATGGCGACCACGGTGGCACCGGCATCGACGAGGAAGCGCACACTGCCACCGTTGATGGTGCCATCAACAAAATAGTGGCCGTTATCCTCCGGCACGAGCTTGAGTGAAGCCAACGCGCGCCGGGTCTGGTTGAGGCTGTAGCGCGTGGATTCCAGCGATAGTTCGCGCATCTCCTCGCCGACGCGCACGAGGGCACGCTCCGGGTCCGCTTCCAGCAGCAGCACCCCTTCCGGCGAAACCGCCCCCACGGCAAGGATTCGTGTCGTGCCGTCGATGAGCAGCACGGCGCGCCCGGGAAACAGACCTTGAAGTGTGACTGACGGCAAGGGCCGGCCCTGCGCACAGACGAGCGGCATCAGGAGGCAGCCCGCCAGAACAATCCGGGGCAGCAGGGGGACTACCCCCCGCGCGGAAGTCTCGCTCGCGCTCATCGTCCGCGACTCTCTTGCATGTGCACTCTTTACCTCGCCGCTGATCATCGGCCCCTGCGTGGTCGCCTGTTACACTGCGCGTCCCGCTGCAGCTGTGTCCAGTATAGGCAATCCGAGGTCAGCGTCGTGACCCGCGAATGGAGCAATGCTGCGCCTGTGACACAAGAGGCCGAGAACAGACCGGCCGCAAGAGCAAGAGGTGTTCGTTGAATATTGCATGTCTCGACTTCGAGGGGGTGCTGATCCCCGAAATCTGGGTGGGTCTCGCCGAGCGCACCGGGATCGAGGAACTCCGTGCCACTACCCGCGAGGTCCCCGATTATGACCAGTTGATGCGCCAGCGCCTGGCCGTGATGAAAACCCATGGGCTGGGCCTGAAGGACATCCAGGCTGCGGCGGACGCCCTGGAGCCCCTGCCCAGGGCACTGGATTTCCTGAACTGGTTGCGCACCGAATACCAGGTGGCCATCGTCTCGGACACCTTCTACGAACTGGCCATGCCGCTCGTACGCAAACTGGGATATCCCACCCTGCTGTGCCACAAGCTGCAGGTCGGGGCGGATGGCATGATTGCCGGCTATACCCTGCGGCAGCCGAACCCCAAGCGCCACGCGGTGCTCGGTTTCAAATCGATGCAATACAAGGTGATGGCCACCGGGGACTCCTACAACGACGTGCCCATGCTGCGTGAGGCCGATCGTGGCTGGTTCTTCGGACCGCCGGACAACGTCTGCCGCGACCACCCTGACATTCCGCCGGTTTTCGGCTATGACGAACTCAAGGCAGTGCTGCTTCAGGCCAAACGCGATTTCTCATGAGCCGAGGTGGGGCGCAGGCCACTGCCTCTGTCTCGGGATTGCACGCGGGTCCCAGTGGGCGATGGCCCACTCGATGATCGCGGCGGGGGGCGCCCGCTGCAGGACGGTGGGCGGCGTCTGGCCCAGCCAGTTCAGCGCGGCCACCAGGGCTTCGGCGGCGCTCGATTCGCTGATGGCAGGCGCCAGCTTCTGCTTGCTGAGTTTCTGCCCTGCGGCATCCACAGCCACGGGCAGGTGAAGATACGCCGGCCGTGGCAGGTCAAGCAGGGTTTGCAGGTGCCGCTGGCGCGGTGCGGAGTCCAGCAGATCCGCCCCGCGCACGATTTCCGTGATGCCGGCTGCGGCATCGTCCACCACCGCGGCGAGGTGATAGGCGGGTAGATCCTCCACCCGCCAGATGACGAAATCGCCGCCTTCCTGTTCCAGATTCCATGTCTGCCGACCCTGGACGGGATCCTCCAGCGACACTCTGTCCGCGCCCACACGCACCCGCACACTATGGCGTCCTTGGGCGAGATGCTTGGCTTCACGGCAGGTGCCGGGATAGGCCCTTGCACCAATCAGCTTGCGCGAGCAGGTGCAGCGGTAGGCGAGACCCGCGTGCATGAGTTTCTCGCAGGCGGCGCGGTGGTCCTCAAGGGAGTGGCGCTGAAAGGTGACTTCCTCATCCCATTCCAGATGGCAGCGAGCCAGTACGGTCCGGATGGCGTCGGCTGCGCCAGGCTGCTCGCGCGGAGGATCGATGTCGTCTATCCGCAGCAACCACCGCCCCACATGCGAACGGGCCTGCAGGAAGCCGGCAAGGGCCGTCACCAGCGAGCCGAAGTGCAGGGGGCCGGTGGGCGAGGGGGCGAAACGTCCCCGGTAGGGCGTTTCAGCGTTCGGAGGGGAGGGCGCGCAGGTGCTCATGGTAGAGCAGGGTGGCAGCAGCCACGCCGATGGGCATGGCAAGGAAGTTCACGACCGGGATGGCCGTCAGCAGCGCGAGTCCGGCCCCCAGGCCCAATGCCATGCCCCGGCGTTCCCGCGCCACGGTGAGCGCGACGGGAAACGGCCGCACTTGGTTGCCGAGCACACAATCCAGATATTCGAGCGCGAGCACCCAGGCGCCCAGCAAGCCCCAGACCAGCGCCCCCAGCACATTGAGCACCGGCACCACGAGGATCAGCAGTGCCGGGAGGGTGAGCTTCAGCAGGTACAACGATTTGCCCAGTCCGCCAGCCAGGCCAAGGCGCAGCTCTTCGAGCAGGCCCGGCACGGCGGCCGTTTCCGTCGCGCCGCGAAGCTCGCGCAGCACCGCACTGGACAGCGCACCATTGAACGGTGTGGCGAGCAGATTAGCCACCAGGCTGAAGCTGAAGAAGCCGGCCAGCATCACTGCGAGCGCAATGAGCGGCAGCAGGAGATAGCCAAGCCAGGCGAGATCGGGTGGCAGCCACTGCGCCACCAGATCGGCGAGGAAACGATAGATGAGGACGGTTCCGACCAGGAACACCCCCACGTTGACGGCCAGGGGCGCCAGGACGAAGCGGCGGATGCCGGGTCGGCGCAGCAAATGCGCCCCGCGCCAGACCGCCAGCAGCCCGGTGCCAAAGCCGGGAGTGTCGGGCATCAGGGCAGGTGGACGGGCGGCGCCGGGACCCAGCCTGAGGCCCGGTGCTCCACCACCACTGTGGGATAGGTTCCACCCCGGACATTGAAGCGGGCGGTGAGGCGCATGAAGCGGGGCGTACTGGCCGCCACGAAGTCGCCAAGGATGCGATTGGTAACCGCCTCATGGAAGTGTCCTTCGTCCCGGAACGACCAGATGTAGAGCTTCAGTGACTTCAATTCGAGGCAACGCTGTTCGGGGACGTATTCCAGCAGCATCTGGGCGAAATCCGGTTGCCCGGTCTTGGGGCACAGGCAAGTGAACTCCGGAATTTCAATGCGGATGGTGTAGTCCCGTTCGGGGGCCGGATTGGGAAAGGTCTCCAGTTCGCGGGTCGGCTGGGTGCTCATGCGCAGAGGCTCCGGGGCTGAATTGAAGGCCGCGCATGATATATGCTGGGCGGATGCGCATCACCAAGATCAAGCTCGCCGGATTCAAGTCCTTCGTGGATCCGACGACCCTCCATCTGCCCGGAAATCTCACCGGCGTCGTCGGTCCCAACGGCTGCGGCAAGTCCAACATCATCGACGCGATGATGTGGGTCATGGGCGAGTCGTCGGCCAAGCACCTGCGTGGTGACTCCATGGCGGATGTCATCTTCAGCGGCTCCAGCACCCGCAAACCCGTGGGTCAGGCCTCGGTGGAGCTCATCTTCGACAATGCCGACGGCGCGCTCGGCGGCGCCTATGCAAGCTTCGCGGAAATCTCCATCAAACGCACCGTGACCCGCGATGGGATCTCGGCCTACTTCCTGAACGGCGGTCGCTGCCGTCGCAAGGACATCATCGACATCTTCCTTGGTACCGGTCTCGGTGCCCGTGGCGGGTATTCGGTCATCGAGCAGGGCATGATTTCGCGCGTGATCGAAGCCAAACCCGAGGAGCTGCGCGGCTTTCTGGAGGAGGCGGCAGGAATCTCGAAGTACAAGGAGCGCCGACGCGAGACTGAAAACCGCATTCGCCACACCAACGAGAATCTCGCCCGCGTGAACGACGTGCGGGATGAACTGGAGAAGCAGCTCGGCCACTTGCAGCGCCAGGCGCGCGCGGCGGAGAAATACCAGGAATTCAAGGCCGAGGAGCGGCGGCTGGAAGCCGAGCTCATCGCCATCCGCTGGCGCAAGGTGGAGCGGGACCGGCTCGCGCAGCAGGCGCTCACCGCTGAGCGTGAAACGGCTGTGGAAGCCGCGCTTGCCGAGCTGCGCGCCGTCGAATCCCGGCAAGCTGAGCTGCGGGTTGCACAGGGTCAGGCACTCGATGCCTTCAACGCTCGCCAGAGTGACTTCTATGCCAAGAGCGCGGAGGTCTCCCGCCTCGAACAGACGCTCCAGTACAACGAGGATCGTCGAAAATCACTGGAACAGGACCTCATGCGGGCGCGCGCCAGCCTGGAGGAAACCCTGCGTCTGCATGGTGAGGACGAGACGAGGCTGACGACGGTCACGGCGGAAATCGAAGCACTGGTGCCCGAAGAGCAAACCCGGGCCGCGACGGAAGATGAGGCTGCCGAGGCCCTGCGCCGAATCGAGGAAGGGGCCGAAGCTTGGCAGCAGGAATGGGACCAGTTCAACCGCGAGCAGGCGGAAACGGCGCGCCTGGAGCACGCCGAGCAGGTGAGGTTGGAATTGCTGCAGTCCGGCTTCAGCGAGGCGCGTCAGCGCGCCCGGGTGCTGACCGAGGAGCAAGCACAGCTCGCGGGTTCGGACGTGGAGATGGCAATCGAGGCGCTGGAGAGCGAACTCGCGGAGCGCGAAGCCCGTTACGATGTAATGACAGGCGAGCAACAGCACGTGCGCAGCGAACTCCAGACTGCGCGCCTTGCCCAGGAAGACCATACGCGCACCCTGCACCGTCTGCGGGGTGAACTGCAGCAGCTGATGGGGCAGGAAGCCTCGCTCGCAGCGCTGCAGGAGGCTGCGCTCGGCCGTGATGCCAAAGCCCTGCATGGGTGGCTGGAGAATCACCGCCTGCGGGATACCGAAGTGCTCGCCGGCCACCTGCATATCGAGCAGGGCTGGGAGCTTGCGGTGGAGGTGGCGCTGCGCCTGCCGCTTTCTTCGCTCTGCGAGCCCGGCATGGTGGAACGCTTGGCGGGCACCCCGGCCAACGACCTGCCGGTGGTCCGTTTGGGCGGGCTGGAGCCAGCCCGGACCATCAACCCGTCGCCGTCGCGTGCGGACATGCCGACGCGTCTTTTCGATCGTGTGCACAGCCAATGGTCGCTCGCGCCCTTGCTGGCCGGCGTGTATTGCTGTGCGACGATGGAAGAGGCGATGACCGTACGTGCCCGCCTCGAGGCGCATGAGTCGGTGATCACGCCGCAGGGCGTGTGGCTGGGCCCTAACTGGATCCAGCTGCCGGGGCGAGAGACCATCGAGGCTGGCGTGCTGGCTCGCCAGCGCAGTCTGGAGGAGCTTGCCGCGCGGATCGTGGCTCTGCGCGAGGAAATCGAACACGTCGAAGACGCGTTGGCCCGTGCGCAACAGGCACTCCAGCAGGCGGAACAACGCGAACGGGAACTCACCACCACCTTACAGGGCGAATTCACCCAAATCGGGGGATGCCGCAACCAGCTCGCACTGAGGCACGGCGAGCGTACACGTCTGGAGGAGCGCCACCAGGCGATCAGCCGCGAACTGGACCAGCTCGCCGAACAGGCGGCCCAGAATGAATCCACACTGTCCGGGCTGCGCGAGCAGGTGGAAGTCCTGCGCGAGCGTCTCTCAGGCCTCACCGAGCGTGGCGAAGACCTCAACCAGCGTCGCCGGGAAGTGCAGGCGCAACTGGAGAACGCGCGTCTTGCCTGGCGTGGAGCGCGCGAAGCCCGGCATGCCGTCGCCTTGAAACTCGAGGGTCTGCGTTCCACCCACCACAGCCTGGGACAGGCGCTCGCGCGCAATGCCCGGCTGGTGCATGAACTGCAAGGTCGATGCACGGATCTGGAACGTGTGCTGGGCGAAGCCACGGAACCTCAGGAAGATCTGGGAGCACAGCTCAACCGGGCGCTGGGTGAACGAATCACGCTCGAAGAGGCCATGAAAGCCAGCCGCGGCGAGCTCGAGAGCACCGAGGCGAGCCTGCGCGAGACCGATGAACGCCAACTGGTCGCCGGGCGCGAGATCACCGCACGCCAGCAGGCCCTGGAACAGGTTCGACTCGAGGAGCGCGCGCTGCAGGTGCGCACCCAGGAGCTCATGGAACGACTCGAACAGCAGGGTCAGGTGTTGTCGGAGGTGCTCGCCCAGCTGGCCGACGAGGCGGCGGAAGAACCCTGGCGCGAACGGTTGGAGAGCACTATCACGCGGATCAACCGCCTCGGGCCCATCAATCTCGCGGCCATCGACGAATTTGCCCAGCTGTCGGAGCGCAAGACCTACCTCGACAACCAGCTGGCGGATCTCAACCAGGCGCTGGAGACGCTCCAGGACGCCATGCACAAGATCGACAAGGAAACGCGCACCCGTTTCCGGGAGACCTTCGACAAGGTCAACGAGGGCATGCAACGCCTCTTCCCGGTCCTGTTCGGGGGCGGACATGCGAGCCTTGAACTGACCAACGAAGACTTGCTGGAAACCGGCGTGTCGGTGATGGCGCGCCCCCCCGGCAAGCGCAACACCACCATCCACCTGCTTTCCGGAGGTGAGAAGGCGCTCACCGCCCTCAGCTTCGTGTTCTCACTGTTCGAACTCAATCCGGCTCCGTTCTGCCTGCTGGACGAAGTGGATGCGCCGCTGGATGATGCCAACGTCGTGCGCCTCTCGGAGCTGCTCAAGTCAATGGCCGATCGGGTGCAGTTCCTGTTCATCTCCCACAACAAGATCACCATGGAAATCGCCCAACAGCTCATCGGGGTGACGATGCATGAAGCCGGCGTGTCCCGGCTGGTGGCCGTCAACATGGAAGAAGCCGTGGCTCTCGCTCACTCGGCCTGATCCCCGGTGGGCGACGCCTCCTGGACCCTGCGTCTCATCCTGCTGGCCATCGGCCTCGGCGTGATCGCCGGTGTCTACGTCTTCGGCATCTCGCGCAAACGCAAACGCAATCGTCTCTATCGCAGCCAGCTTCCGGCATGGCCGCCGCGCAAGCTGCATCGTTTTGAGGAAGCCGACCCGGATGCCGGAGACGAACCCGCCGGGGCGGAGCTGCCTGAGCCGGTCGACGAAATCATTGCCGTGCGGGTGCGCAAAGCGGAGCCGCTGACCGAGCTGCCGGTATTGCGGCGCGAGGAGGAACGCGAACCAGTCGACAGCCCGGCGCCTCAGGTTCCCAACGATGCGGAGCCGCCGCCCAAGTCTCGCCCCAAACGACCACGCAAGCGCGTCCAGCAGATGGCTCTCGGTTTCGATGAGCAGGCTCCGGAGGCGGTGACGGAGGAAACTCCGGTGGCGGCGCCCGCCCCGCCACCAGCGCCCGCCATCCTGGCGCTGTACCTGAGGCCCCGCTTCGGCCCTGCATTCGTCGGGCCGGCAATCGTGCGTAATGTGAACGCCGTCGGCATGCGCCACGGTGACCTCCAGATTTTTCACCATTTCGGTGCGGGTGAACTCAGAACGACGAAGCCGCTCTTCAGCCTTGCCAACATGCTGGAGCCCGGGCACTTTGACATGAAACGCATCGAGGCCTTCCAGACGCCCGGAGTGGTGATGTTCCTGCCGTTGCCGGCGGCGCTCGACGGTGCCGTGGCATTCGAGCTGTTCCTCAACACCGCCCAACGCCTCAGTGAGGGGCTGCGGGCGCAGCTGCTGTCCGATCCCGAAACCCTGCTCGAGAGCTCGGCAATCGAACGCCTGCGCCGACAGGCGGCAGTCTTCCAGGGCGAGGCCTGAGCTGGCGTGGCCGGGAGCGCCTTCACCCGAGAGGACCACTCATGAGCGGTGAGGTCCAACAGCGCATCGCTGATCTGCGCGCCCGGATTGCCCATCACGATCATCGCTACTACGTACTGGATGATCCCGAGATCAGTGATGCCGAATATGACGCGCTCATGCGCGAGCTGGTCGCACTGGAGACGGCGCATCCTGAATACCTGAGCGTCGATTCGCCCTCCCAGCGCGTGGGCGGCACGGTGGCAGGAGGCTTCACCGAGGCGCGGCACCTGCAGCCCATGCTCTCGTTGAGCAACGCCTTCACCGCCACTGAATTCGAGGAATTTGACCGGCGGGTATGCACCCGGCTCGGGACCGAGGTGATCAGTTACGCCGCTGAAACGAAGCTCGACGGCTTGGCCATCAGTCTGCTTTACGAATACGGCCGACTGGTGCGCGCGGCGACGCGGGGGGATGGCGAGACGGGCGAGGATGTCACGGCCAATGTGCGGACGATCCGTGCCGTACCCCTGTCACTGCGCACGGCATCGCCGCCTGCGCTGCTCGAGGTGCGGGGGGAAATCTATCTTGATCACGCGGGCTTCCGGCGCCTGAACGAGGCCCAGCTCGCCAAGGGCGAGAAGACCTTCGCCAACCCGCGGAACGCGGCGGCAGGCAGCCTGCGCCAGCTCGATCCGGCAATCACCGCCACCCGCCCGCTCACCATGTTCAGCTATGCCCTGGGGGTAAGTGATGGCCTCGAGGTGCCGGATTCGCACTTCGAATGCCTGCAACTGCTCGCCAGGCTGGGTCTGCGTGTCTCCCCCGAGACACGACTGGTCCATGGACGCGATGCCGCGCTCGCCTACTACGAGGAGATCGGACGCCGCCGGGCCAGGCTGCGCTACGACATCGACGGCGTGGTCTTCAAGGTGGACAGCAGATCGGCACAGGAAACGCTGGGCCAGGTCGCGCGTGCGCCGCGTTGGGCCGTGGCGTTCAAATTTCCGCCGGAAGAGAAACCCACCAAGGTACTGGCGATCGACGTTCAGGTCGGGCGCACTGGTGCGCTCACACCGGTGGCGCGTCTCGCGCCAGTGGTCGTGGGCGGGGTCACAGTCACCAACGCCACCCTGCACAATGCCGATGAGCTGCACCGCAAGGACGTCAGGGTGGGGGACACGGTGATGGTGAGGCGGGCCGGGGACGTAATCCCCGAGATCGTCTGCGTGGTCCTCGCAGAGCGGTCGGCTGACGCCGTGCCTTTCGTGATGCCTGACTCCGTCCCTGGCCAGGCGGAGGCCCAGCGCGTGCAATCTATCCTGCATTTCGCGTCACGACGCGCCATGGACATCGAGGGACTGGGAGAAAAACTGGTCGAGCAGTTCGTGGCCAATGGTCTGGTCGGTGATGCGAGCGATCTGTACGAGCTGCAGCTGGATGAAATTGCGGCACAGGAACGGCTGGGGGAGAAGTCGGCCCAGAACCTCCTGCGTGCGATTGATGCCAGCCGCACGACGACCTTGCCGAGATTCCTGCTGGCCTTGGGGATCCGCGAGGTCGGCGAGGCGACCGCGCGACAGCTGGTCGCGCACTTCGGCACTCTGGAGGCCTTGATGGAGGCCTCACCGGCCGTGCTGGAACAAGTCCCGGACGTGGGCCCTGCGGTGGCGGCCAGCATTCACCGTTTCTTTGAGGATCCGGCACAGCGCGCGATGGTCGAACGTTTGCGCAGCTTGGGCGTGCACTGGCCGGAAGCAGCGCCGCGGGCACCCGAGGCGAGCCTGCCATTGGCGGGGTGGACCGTGGTGCTGACCGGGACACTCGCCAGCTGCGCGCGCGAGGAGGCAGCTGAGCAATTGCGCGCACTGGGTGCCAAGGTGGCGGGCAGCGTCTCAGCGCGGACCACGCTCGTCATCGTGGGCGCTGACGCCGGGAGCAAGGCGGAGAAGGCTGCAGCGCTCGGCGTACCGATGGTGGACGAACAGGCGTTGCTGCGCCTGCTGGCCAGCCCCCTCGAGGCGGAGTCGCTGATTCAGG
>VGUA01000069.1 GCA_016874535.1 Gammaproteobacteria bacterium | reverse complement strand
CAGTCCGGAAAGAAGTCACCCTACTCCATGGACGCAAATCTGCTGCACATCTCCTACGAAGGGGGCGTGCTGGAAGATCCCTGGACCCCCGCAGAGGAGAGCATGTGGCGCTGGTCGGTCTCGCCCGAAGCCGCGCCAGATCAAGCCACCCAGCTTGATCTGCAGTTCGAAGGCGGGGATCTCGTTGCAATTGACGGAAAGCGCATGTCACCTGCGGCGCTGCTCGCCGAACTCAACCGCATTGGCGGTGCCAATGGTATTGGCAGACTCGACCTGGTGGAAAACCGCTATGTGGGCATGAAATCTCGTGGCTGCTACGAAACGCCGGGCGGTACCATCCTGCTGCGCGCACACCGGGCCATTGAATCCATTACTCTCGATCGCGAAGTCGCGCATCTCAAGGACGAGCTGATGCCGCGTTATGCGTCCCTCATCTACAACGGCTACTGGTGGAGCCCGGAACGGCTGATGCTGCAGGAAATGATCGACGCCTCACAGAAGCGCGTGAACGGCCTGGTGCGCGTGAGGCTCTACAAGGGCAATGTAACCGTGGTGGGACGCCAGTCGGAGACCGACAGCCTCTTCAGCACCCGCCTCGCCACCTTCGAGGACGATGCCGGCAGCTACGATCAGGCCGACGCGGCAGGATTCATCCGCCTGAATGCCCTGCGCATGCGCGTGGCGGCTCGCCGCCAGTAGTCCGTCCGGCGGAAGGCTCTTCAAGTCGTTCCGCCAATTCCTCCTCTCGGGCTCCTGTCCTCAGGATCTGGGCCTGAGATGCGGGAATAGCAGCACATCTCGGATAGTGGGACTGTCCGTCATCAACATCACCAGACGGTCGATACCAATACCCTCGCCTGCCGTGGGTGGCAGACCATATTCCAGTGCGGTGATGTAGTCGGCGTCGTAATGCATGGCCTCGTGATCCCCACCGGCCTTGGCTGCGGCCTGCGCATGGAAGCGCTCTGCCTGATCCTCCGGGTCGTTCAGCTCGGAAAAACCATTGGCAATCTCACGGCCGGCAACGATGAGCTCGAAGCGATCCGTGACTTCCGGGTCGTGGTCGCTGCGGCGGGCCAGCGGTGAGACTTCCGCCGGGTATTCCATGATGAAGGTGGGCGCGATGAGGCGCGACTCCACGGTCTTCTCGAAGATCTCGGTCTGGATTCGTCCGAGCCCCATGCCGGGGTTCAGCGCGATCTCGAGCCTCGTCGCGATTTCGCGCGCGGTTTCCAGATTCTCGATTTCATGGCGCGCAATGCCCGGATTGAGCGCAAGAATCGATTCCTTCATCGTCATGCGTGCGAAGGGGGCACCGAAGTCCAAGCGATGCCCCTGGTACTCCAGTTCAGTGCGACCCAGCACGCGTTCACACAGCTCCCGCAACATCTGCTCGGTCAGACTGATGAGATCGCGGTAATCCGCATAGGCCGCGTAGAACTCGAGCATGGTGAATTCGGGATTGTGCCGCGGCGACAGGCCCTCATTGCGGAAGTTGCGATTGATCTCGAACACGCGCTCCATGCCACCCACCACCAGGCGCTTGAGGTAGAGCTCAGGTGCGATACGCAGGTAAAGGTCGATGCCCAATGCATTGTGATGCGTGATGAACGGGCGCGCAGTGGCGCCACCCGGAATCTGCTGCATCATCGGTGTTTCGACTTCGAGATAGCCGCGATCACCCAGGAACCTGCGGATGAAGTCGATGGTCTGCGACCGCACCTGGAATACCCGGCGGGTGTCGTCATTGGTCATCAGATCCAGATAGCGTTGGCGATAACGCACTTCCTGGTCAGTCAGCCCATGGAATTTCTCGGGCATGGGCCGCAGCGATTTGGTGAGCAGCCGGATCTTGTCGACCTGGACCGAAAGCTCGCCTGCATTGGTGCGAAACACCGTGCCTTCCGCACCGATGATGTCGCCGAGATCCCAATGCTTGAATGCCGCGTACATGTCCTCGCCGACCACATCCCGTTTGACATAAAGCTGGACGGTGCCGGACATGTCCTTCAGGTTGGCGAAGGCGGCCTTGCCCATGACCCGACGCGTCATCATGCGTCCGGCCAGAACCACCCGTCGGTTGGCCGTGACCAGAGCCTCCGCGCTGGTATGCGCATAGGCGTGATGCAGGTCCCAAGTGAGGGTATCGCGCCGGAAATCGTTGGGGTACGCATTGCCACTGGCGCGCAGCGCGGCGAGCTTGCTGCGCCGCTGCTCCAGGATCTGGGCTTCTGTGCTGGAGTCTGACGCATCACTCATGGTTGGCCTGCATGTTTTTTGGCGGACACGAAAAGCCTAGAGGCCCTGCTTGAGGCTGGCTTCCAGGAAGGCATCCAGACCACCATCCAGCACGGCCTGGGTATTTCCGGTTTCGAGATTGGTGCGCAAATCCTTGATGCGCGACTGGTCGAGCACATAGGAACGGATCTGGTGACCCCAGCCGATATCCGACTTGGCATCTTCCAGTGCCTGCTTTTCCGCCGAGCGCTTCAGCATCTCCTGTTCATACAGCTTCGCACGCAGCATCTTGAAGGCGCGGTCGCGGTTCTTGTGCTGCGAGCGTTCGTTCTGGCATGAGACCACCACGCCAGTCGGAATATGCGTGATGCGAATCGCGGAGTCGGTCTTGTTGACGTGCTGGCCGCCGGCACCGCTCGCCCGGTAAGTGTCTATGCGCAAATCCGCAGGGTTGATGTCGATTTCGATGTCATCATCGATTTCCGGCGAGACGAAGACCGCCGCGAAAGACGTGTGCCGGCGGTTACCGGAATCGAAAGGCGATTTGCGCACGAGGCGATGCACGCCGGTCTCTGTGCGCAGCCAACCGAAGGCGTAGTCACCCACCACATGCACGGTGGCACTCTTGATGCCGGCAACTTCACCGGCGGAGCATTCAATCAACTCGCACTTGAATCCGCGCGCCTCACCCCAGCGCAGGTACATGCGAAGCAGCATCTCGGCCCAGTCCTGGGCCTCCGTACCGCCGGAGCCGGCCTGAATGTCGAGAAAGGCGTTATTGGGATCCATCTCGCCGCTGAACATGCGCTGGAATTCGAGCTCGGCCAGTGCGCGATCCGCCGCGTCGAGATCCGCCAGCACGGACTGTTCCCCCGCCTCGTCATTCTCCTCTGCCGCCAACTCCAGCAGCTCGCGCGCGTCGGCCAGCCGAGCGTCAATGGCGCGCAGATTGCCCACGATGCGTTCGAGTATCACACGTTCCTTGCCTAGCGCCTGGGCCCGGGCAGGATCGTCCCAGACATCGGAAGCTTCGAGCTCGCGCCCGACCTCAATCAGTCGATCAGCCTTGGTATCGTAGTCAAAGATACCCCCTAAGCGCCTCGAAACGACGCTGGAGATCTTTGATGCGCTGGAGAGTGCCTGTGAGTTCCATGGTGTCCGACCGCGGAAAGGAGGCGCGATTGTAGCGGCTGGACCGATCCCCGTCAGCAGGGCCTGTCCTGCGTCAGGCAGGCTCCGCGTGTTCAATCACGAGCTGCAGCTCGACGCTGCCTTGATAGTGGTTCACCGAGAGGCGATACGCTGCATGGATGCGGGTGGCTGACTCTGCCCAGGCGCTGGCGGCGGCATTGAAGGCAATGGCCGGCAGGGTACGCGCGCCGATCTCGAGTTGCAGCCGGAGGTGGTCCTGACCCACCACCCGACGCTGACGGACGCGGAACACATCATCGAACAAGGGTTCAGGGAAGGCCTGTCCCCACGGTCCGGCCGCCGCAATCCGCTGTGCCAGATCAAGGGTTAGATCTTCTGCGGGCAACGGGCCGTCCGACCACACACTCGGTGCAAGCAACGCGGGATCGACCTGCTCTTCCAGCACCGCAGCGAAAGCCCTCGAAAACACCTCAAGGTGCGCGAGCGGCAGCGACAGGCCAGCCGCCATCGCGTGCCCCCCGAAACGGGTGAGCAGTGAAGGATGACGCGCGGCCACGGTGTCGAGAACGTCGCGGATGTGCACACCGGGAATCGAGCGGGCGGAACCTTTGAGTTCGTCGTCTCCGGCCATGGCGAAGGCTATGACCGGGCGATGGTGACGATCCTTCACCCGGCCAGCCACGATCCCGATGACGCCCTGATGCCAGGTGGGATCAAACACACAGATCCCCGCCGGGACATCCCCCTCCAGACTGAATTCCAGCAGCACCTGATCCAGCGCCTGCTCGCGTGTTTCCTTCTCGATCTCGCGCCTGGCCAGGTTGAGGGCGTCAAGTTCCCGCGCCATGACCGTGCAGCGTTGGGGGTCGTCACTTAACAGGCATTCGATGCCGAGGCTCATGTCGGACAGGCGGCCTGCGGCATTCAGCCGCGGCCCGACCGCGAAACCCAAGTCGCTGGCCTGCAGGCGAGAAGCATCGCGGCCCCCGGCTCGAATCAAGGCGTGGATGCCAGCCTGCCCGCGGCCTGCACGAAGGCGCGCGAGCCCTTGCGCCACCAGGCGTCGATTGTTGGCATCGAGTGGCACCACATCGGCCACGGTACCCAGCGCCACGAGGTCGAGGAATTCCGCGGGATTGGGCTCGGCAATCCCTTGTTGCGTGAACCAGCCGTTCTCCCGCAGTCGCGCGCGCAAGGCGAGCATCACATAGAAGATGACCCCGACCCCCGCCAGTGCCTTGCTGGGAAATGGATCGCCCGGCAGGTTGGGATTCACGATCGCTTGGGCCTCGGGCAGATACAGACCCGGCAGATGGTGATCCGTGACAAGAATCTTGAGCCCTGCCGCGCGAGCCGCCGCGACGCCTTCCACGCTGGAGATTCCGTTGTCGACCGTGATAAGCAGGTCGGCTCCCTTGCCACGGACCAGATCGACGATGGGAGGTGTGAGGCCGTAGCCGTATTCGAAGCGGTTCGGTACGACATAGTCCACATGGCGAGCACCCAGCGCCCGCAAGGCGCGAATGCCAAGCGCGCAACTGGTGGCACCGTCAGCGTCGAAATCCGCCACGAACACAATGCGCTCCTGCACCTTCAAGGCATGGACCAGCAAGTCAACCGCCCCGGGCATCCCGAGCAGGCTGTCGCCGCGCAAAAGATGCTGCAGCCCCGGATCCAGATCCTGCGCCGAGGTTACGCCTCGCGCGGCAAAGATTCGCCGCAGCACGGGCGGCAGATCGGCCGGCAGATGGCTTTCATCAACCGGAGCCCGGCGCTGGATTCGACGGTGAGTCTGCGCATCCATGGCAGGGTTCATTCGAGATGGAAGCGCTGGAGCGCGCGCCAGAAGCGCATGGAGTCCAGCCAACCGATACTGAGCTCATGCGACCCACACAACACGGTAGTACTGCAGATTCGCCGTGTGAGCAGCGCCTTGCGGATCACGGGCAGAAACCGGTTTTCGAGTTCTGCAAGTCCGATCGCAGGCAAGGTAGGATCAAAAGCGTCACCGTGCTCATCGCAGGTCATGACCACACGTCCGGGGCCAAGCAGATCTTCCGGTGCGGGCACGGCATTGAAGACCTGACCAGTAGCACGCGCGATGCCGGCCAGCAGTATGTCATTGCCCAGATAACGCGTCGCCACGGGCGCTTCCACGCGGACCGGCGGCTCACCGCCCCCAAACCACCACACGGCGTTGAGCGGGAGCGCACCGCGCGCGACGCGTGCCTCGTTCACGGGATGCACGTGCAGCACCATCTGAAGGTCGTTGAGGTAACGTCGCCACTGCCTGTCGGCAGCGTCCCGGGGCATGAAAGGAGTGAGCGAACGACCATGCAACCAATGCCGTGACGGGACCTTGCCCGAAACCTCCGGAGGTTGGCGGACATACCAACGACCCGGATCTCGCCCGACACGAAAATCGAGTTCGGGAAATTCGGCATTCAGGGTCGCGAGCAGGCTCATCGCCTCTTCGGGCTCCAGGCGCACCCGGCCCTGCACCAGGACCTTGTTTGGATCCGCATGCAGATAGAGGGGATCACTGCGCAGCAGGGGCGATGTGGGCGGGGCCTCTTTGAAATCAGCAAGCGCGGTCAGGCCGGCAAGGCTGACAGCGGCCGGCAGGCCCAGCGTGGACAAGAGAGAGGATTCAAAAGGGCCGCTGCGCAACCGGCGCCGCGCCCGCCCCAGCAGTTGCGCGAGGCGAGGATATTCCCCGGAGAGATCCCGCAGATCGCGCTCGGTCTGCAAGGAGACGCCGGGCAGCAGCAGGACGAGGGCCGTCACCGCACGGCCCCGATTCAGAGATGGTCGAGAATTGCTTTTCTGACCGCCGTACTGTCGGCGGGGACTTCCAGCACGGCGCCCTGACTCTGCTTGATGGCCGTGTCGGGATCCTTCAAGCCGTGGCCGGTGAGAGTGCAGGTGATAAGGCTGCCTTCGCGAATCTTGCCACGCTCGATATCCCTGAGCAGGCCGGCCACGGAGATGGCGGATGCCGGCTCGCAGAAAACGCCTTCGGTCTCTGCCAGCAGTCGCTGCGCCTTCAGAATCTCCTCATCCGTTAGTGCATCGAACCAGCCACCCGACTCACGCACCGCAGCCCATGCCAGATCCCAGGATTGGGGATTGCCGATGCGAATGGCAGTGGCCACCGTCTCCGGCTCGGCCACAGGATGGCCCGCCATGAAAGGCGCTGAACCCGCCGCTTGGTAACCCACCATCACTGGCCGTGAGTCGGTCACTGCAGGGCAAGGGAAGGCACAGGTGTCCTTGCAATATGCGCAGGCGGCGGTCTTTGGCTTGATGCCCGCATACTCGCTGAAGCCCGTCCAGTAGGCACTGATGTTGCCTGCGTTGCCGACCGGAATGCAGTGGTAATCGGGAGCACGGCCAAGAGCATCGACGATTTCGAAAGCGGCCGTCTTTTGGCCTTGCAGGCGGTAGGGGTTGATCGAGTTGACGATGGCGACCGGTGCAGCGTCGGCCATGTCCTTAACGATGCGCATGCCATCGTCGAAATTGCCCTTGATCTGGATGACCACCGAGCCCTGGATCATCGCCTGCGCAAGTTTGCCCAACGCAATCTTGCCTTCCGGAATGAGCACGAAGCAGCGGATGCCGGCGCGTGCGGCATAGGCGGCAGCGGACGCGGAGGTATTGCCGGTGGAAGCGCAGATGATCGCGCGCGTCCCCTCGGCCACCGCCTGGGTGACCGCCATTGTCATGCCCCGATCCTTGAAGGAACCAGTTGGATTGAGGCCTTCAAACTTTGCGAAGATCTGCACGCCATGGCCGATGGCCCGGGCCACGTTCTCAAGCGGGATGAGCGGGGTGTCGCCCTCGGTGAGGCTGATGATGCGCGTGTCTGGCGCAACAGGAAGTCGCTTGCGGTAACGCTCGATTAGGCCCCGATAGAGGCCCGGATAAGGGGATTCGCTCATGCGAAAGGTTCCATCCTGATTCTGACGACCGGCGCCTTCAGCGCAGGCAGTTTCTCCATGCGCGCGATGGCCTCGTTCATGGCCTCCTCGCGCACGGCATGGGTGAGTATCACGACGGGCACGCCCTGTGCCGCGTGCTCGGCTTCGAGCTGGATGATGGCCTCGATGCTGATGCCGCGGTCGGCGAGGATACGTGTGACATCGGCCAGCACCCCCGGTTCGTCCGCAGCTTGCAGTCGCAGATAGCAGGCGGTTTCGGTCTCGGCAATGTCGAGCACGCGGGTCTCACCCAGCGTGTCCGGCTGGAAGGCCAGATGCGGTACGCGGTTACCGGGATCGGTGGTCAGGGCGCGCACCACATCCACCAGATCCGCCACCACGGAAGACGCCGTAGGCTCGGCCCCGGCGCCGGCACCGGACAGCAGCACCGGTCCCGCCGCATCGCCTCGCACGAGCACCGCATTCATCACGCCGTTGACCTGGGCAATGGGCTGACGGGCAGGAATCAGCGTGGGATGCACGCGGATCTCCACACCCTCGGCGGTCTGGCGGGCGATTCCGAGATGCTTGATGCGATAGCCGAGGCGCTCCGCGTACTTCACGTCCTCGCCGGTGACGTGGCGGATCCCCTCCACGTAGACCCGGTTGAACTGCAGCGGAATCCCGAAGGCCAGCGAGGCAAGAATGGTGAGCTTGTGCGCGGCATCGATGCCGTCGATATCGAAGGACGGATCCGCCTCGGCATAACCGAGCCGTTGGGCTTCGCCCAGCACTTCGGCGAAGTCGCTGCCCGCCTCGCTCATGGCCGAAAGGATGAAATTGCAGGTGCCGTTGATGATCCCGGCCAGCCACTGCACGTCGTTGCCGGCGAGCGCCTCGCGCATGACCTTGATCACCGGGATGCCACCGGCGACTGCGGCCTCGAAGGCCACCATCACCCCGCGCTTGCTTGCCGCCGCGAAAATCTCGTTGCCGTGGAGTGCGATCAAGGCCTTGTTGGCGGTGACCACGTGCTTGCCATTACTTATCGCCTTGAGCACCAAGGTGCGGGCAGGCTCTATACCGCCCATCAGCTCGGCCACGATCTCGATGCCGGGGTCGTCCACCACCTGCGTCGGATCCTCGACCAGAGAGACTCCGGCAAGCGGACAATTTCTTGCACGTCGAATGTCCCGCGCGGTGGCGTGTGTTACCTGGATGCGGCGGCCCGCGCGCGAAGCGATGAGTTGGGCGTTGCGGGCAAGCACCGTCAGCGTGCCACCCCCCACCGTGCCGAGCCCGAGCAGCCCGACTTTGACCGGCGCAAGTTCAGCCACGATCAACCCGCCGCTTTGTCGCGCGCAGCGGCGTCCAGCACCCGCTGGGGATCGCGCAGCATTTCCTTGATGCTGCGAATCGCCTGCCGAGTGCGATGGGGGTTTTCGATGAGCGCGAGCCGCACGAAGGAATCCCCGTATTCACCAAAACCGATACCCGGGGAGACGGCGACCTTGGCATCCAGCAGCAGGCGTTTGGAGAATTCCAGCGAGCCCATGGCGCGGAACGGTTCCGGGATCTCAGCCCACACGAACATGGTACCGCGTGGGCGTTCCACCGGCCAGCCGGCACTGTTGAGACCCTCGCACAGCACATCCCGCCGCTGCTGGTACATGTCGCGAATCTCGGTCACGCAATCCTGCGGACTTTCCAGGGCCGTGATGGCCGCAACCTGGACGGGCGTGAACATGCCGTAGTCCAGATAGGACTTCATGCGGCCCAGCGCATAGACGAGGTCGGGATTACCAACCATGAAACCGATGCGCCACCCCGGCATGTTGTAGCTCTTGGAGAGCGTGAAGAATTCGACCGCGATGTCCTTGGCGCCGGGCACCTGCATGATGGAAGGCGCCTTGTAGCCATCGAAGACCAAATCCGCATAGGCCAGGTCGTGCACCACATAGATGTTGTGCTCGCGCGCGATTTCGATGACGTGACGGAAGAAATCAAGGTCCACGCACTGGGTGGTCGGGTTGCTCGGAAAATTGAGCAGCAGCATCTTGGGCCGCGGCCAGGTGTTGCGAATGGCCTGCTCGAGTTCCGTGAAGAAGTCCACGCCGGGACCGATGGGCACATGCCGGATGTCGGCACCCGCAATCACGAAGCCGTAGGGGTGAATCGGGTAGGACGGGTTGGGCACCATCACCACGTCGCCGTGATCCACCGTGGCGAGCGCGAGGTGCGCCAGGCCTTCCTTGGAGCCGATGGTCACAATCGCCTCGCTGTCCGGATCGAGCGAGACGTCGTAGCGGTTACGGTACCAGTCGCAAATAGCCTTGCGCAGACGGGGGATACCGCGCGACACCGAATAGCGGTGAGAGTCCCCGCGCTGGGCGACCTCGATGAGCTTGTCCACGATGTGCTGCGGCGTGGGCTGGTCTGGATTGCCCATGCTGAGGTCGATGACGTCTTCACCACGGCGGCGGGCAGCCATCTTGAGCTCGCCCACGACGTTGAACACATAAGGAGGAAGCCGCTGGATGCGAGGGAATTCTCTGGCCAAGGTGTTTACACTACCGCTGAATGGTGGACGGATCGGGGTGGCGGCACGCTACCGGCCCGAGGTTCGCCTGTCAAACGCGATTTGAGGCGCTCCACCGCAGAATTTCGCGGCATTCGAGGCCAAAATCCACGGAGCAGCCCCGCGATGAACGACCCCTCTCTGCACACCCTAAGGCAGCACCTGCTGGCGCCGGCCGGCCTCGATTTCCCCGTGCTGGAGCGACTGCTGGGCGACCTCGGCAACCGCCATGTGGATCTGGCCGACTTCTACTTCGAATATTCGCGGGCCGAGAGCTGGAGCCTGGAGGACGGCATCGTCAAGGACGGGTCGCACTCTCTGGAGCAAGGCGTGGGCGTACGCGCCGTGGCGGGCGAAAAAACCGGCTTTGCCTATTCGGATGAGCTCT
Organism: Gammaproteobacteria bacterium; assembly: GCA_016874535.1. Taxonomy (GTDB): domain Bacteria; phylum Pseudomonadota; class Gammaproteobacteria; genus CAIKBL01. The sequence goes on along the minus strand of VGUA01000069.1, from coordinate 4,239 downwards.
CGCTGGCGGCGCTGACCCACGCCTGCGAGGCCGCCAAAGCAATCACCCGCCAGGGCCAGGCCCGAGATGCGCATCTGGTGGCAGGCTCCGGGAGCCCGATCCGCTATCAGCCTGAGGATCCGGTGGCGAGCCTGCCTGTTGCCGAAAAACTTGATCTGCTGCGGCGCCTCGATGCGCGCCTGCGGGCGGCCGATCCGCGCGTCAAACAAGTCATGGCAAGTCTCGTCGGTCGCTACACGCAGGTGCTGATCGTGGCCTCTGACGGCACCTTGGCCGCCGATATCCGCCCCCTGGTGCGGCTCAATGTCACCGTCATCGTTGAGGACAAGGGTCGTCGGGAAAGTGCGAGCCATGGCGGAGGTGGACGTACAGGTTACCTTCCGCTCCTGGCAGGCGGACGCGCCGAGGCCATCGCCGACGAGGCCCTGCGCCAAGCCTTGGTCAGTCTGGAAGCGCGCCCTGCGCCGGCGGGCGAGATGATGGTGGTGCTGGGCGCGGGTTGGCCGGGAATCTTGCTGCACGAGGCCATCGGCCACGGGCTGGAGGGGGACTTCAACCGCAAGGGCACCTCGGCGTTTGCCGGCCGCATCGGAGAACGCGTGGCGGCACCCGGTTGCACGGTGGTGGACGACGCCACGCCACCGGATCGTCGTGGCTCACTCACGGTGGACGATGAAGGCACACCCGGTCAACGCACGGTGCTGATCGAGGATGGCATCCTGCGCGGCTACCTGCAGGACAAGCAGAACGCTCGGCTCATGGGCGTGTCGCCCACCGGCAACGGACGCCGGCAGTCCTATGCGCACAGACCCATGCCGCGCATGACTAATACCTACATGCTGGCCGGCGAGCATGCGCCGGAAGACATCCTGCGTTCCGTGAAACGCGGGCTTTATGCGGTCAGCTTCGGCGGCGGCCAGGTTGACATCACCAACGGCAAATTCGTGTTCAGCGCGAGCGAGGCCTACCTCATCGAGGATGGCAGGATCACGGCGCCGGTGAAGGGCGCCACCCTGATCGGCAATGGCCCCGATGTGCTCACCCGGGTATCGATGGTGGGACATGACCTGGCCCTCGACAGCGGGGTGGGCACCTGTGGCAAGAATGGCCAGTCCGTGCCGGTGGGCGTGGGTCAACCGACGCTCAGAATCGACGGACTCACGGTGGGCGGTACCCAGACCTGACAGCCGTCCCACGAGGTTTCGCGCGACGCCGACGGCAGATCGGGGGCCGGAGCGACGCGCCTCAGAAGCGAGGCAGGTCGGAATGCGGCAGTTTGCCGCCCTGCACGCGCATGGCGCCGAATTCCGCGCAGCGGTGCAGTGTTGGCACCGCGCGGCCGGGATTGAGCAGTCCGGCAGGATCGAAGGCGGCTTTCAGGCGGTGGAACTGCTCGAGCTCGGCGGTGCTGAACTGCACGCACATCTGGTTGAGCTTCTCCACGCCCACCCCGTGCTCGCCGGTGACTGTGCCACCGACCTCCACACAGAGTTCCAGAATCTTGCCACCCACTTCCTCGGCGAGCGCGAGCTCGGCATCGTCATTCGCATCGAAGGCAATCAGCGGATGGAGATTCCCGTCGCCCGCATGGAACACGTTGGCGATCAGCAAGCCGCTTTCCCCGGACAACGCGGCGATACGGTCCAGAACATGGGCCAGCTCGCGGCGGGGAATAGTGCCGTCCATGCAGAAGTAGTCGGGGCGCACGCGGCCGATGGCGGGAAACGCGGATTTCCGTCCCTGCCAGAAACGCTGCCGCTCCGCTTCGTCACGCGAGCAGCGCACTTCCGTGGCGCCCACCTCCAGCAGCAATTGGCGCACGCATTCGATCTCGGCCTCGACTTCAGCTTCCACACCATCCAGTTCGCACAACAGGATGGCTGCAGCCTCGGTGGGGTACCCGGCGTGACAAAAGTCCTCTGCCACCTGAATGGCCAGTTGGTCCATCATCTCGAGACCCGCCGGGATAATGCCCGCCTCGATGATGCTGGCCACCGCACGCCCGGCCGTGGCCACGTCTCCAAAGGCCGCCAGCAGCACACGCGCGACCGGGGGTCGAGGCAGCAGACGTACGGTGACCTCCATGATGATGCCGAGCAGCCCTTCCGAACCGTTGATTGCTGCCAGGAGGTCGAGGCCCGGTGCATCGAGCGTCGATCCACCGAGTTCCACCCAAGTCCCATCGCTCAGGAAAAGTTTCACGCCCAGCACGTTGTGCACGGTCAGGCCATACTTCAGGCAGTGCACACCCCCTGAATTCTCCGCGACGTTGCCACCGATGGAGCAGGCAATCTGTGAGGAAGGATCCGGGGCGTAATGCAGGCCGTAAACGGCCGCAGCTTCGGAAATGGCCAGATTGCGCACTCCGGGCTCGAGCACAGCCACGCAGTTGTCCGGATCCAGCGCAAGGATGCGATTGAAGCGGCTCAGGCTCAGCACGCAACTCTCCGCGAGCGGCAAAGCACCGCCGGAAAGTCCGGTGCCCGCACCGCGCGCGATGACTGGCACCTGGTGGGCGGAACAGATCTGGAGGATTCTGCGTACTTCCTCGCGTGTGCGCGGCACGCACACCACGCGCGGAATCTGGCGGTAGGCAGAGATCCCGTCGCATTCATAAGGGCGCTTCGCCTCCGCCTCGAGCAGCAGCGCATCCGGCGGCAGGAAGGCGGCGAGCTCGGCTTCGAGACTCACCACTGCGGGCTCAGCTCGCGAACTCATGGTGGGCAGGAATCACCACCACGCCGTCGGCCGTGACCGGAAACCGTTTGGCGTCGCGTGTCGGGTCGATGCCGATACGCTCCCCCGGCGGGATGTGCACATCGCGATCACAGATAACCCGACGGACCTGGGCCCCCTCCCCCACGGTGACACCCGGGAACAGGATGGAGTCCTCCACCATCGCGCTGTCGTCGATATAAACCCGGCTGCCGAGCACACTGCGACTCACGCCGCCTCCGGCGATCACCGTGCCGCCGGAGACAATGGAGTTCACGCAGATCCCCTCGTTGCACGAGCGACCCGGGACAGTCCGGGCCGGTGGTCGCTGCTGCTGATAGGTCCGCACCGGCCAGTCGGCCTGATAGATATCCAGCGGCGGCTCCAGCTTCAGCAGGTCCATGTTGGCCTGATAGAAGTCATCCAGCGACCGCAGGTCGCGCCAGTACTTGTCCTGCGAGACGCGTCCGAATTCCCCACCGAACCGATAGCCCGCGATGCGTGCACGCCCGGCCAATTCGCGACGGATGAGGTCGATGAGGTTCTGCTTGTGAGCGCCGTGGTTGCCCAAGCCTTGCAGGCAGCGTACCAGACAGTCGCGGCGGAAAGCGAACACGCCCATCGGACCGTAGACGCCCTCGTCGCGGGGCAGCGGCGCCGGCGGGTTGTGTTCGCGGATGGCGGGGATCTCTCCCTCACGGACTTCAAAACTGGCCGGAAAAGACGAGCCCAGGGCGGTTTCGCCGTCGATTGCGGCAATCGTCACATCCGCCCCCCGCCGCACGTGGTAATCGACCATTGCGGCATAGTCCATGCGGTAGATCTGCTCACCGGAGAGAATGAGCACGGTGTCGTCCGGCGCGCCGTCGAGGATGTAGAGATTCTTGCAGATCGCATCCGTCTGCCCGCTGTAGATGCTGAGCTCGGCGGTGATGGGCGGCGATACCGTGTTCACGAATTCGCCCATGTCCGTATTGAAGATGGACCACCCGTCCCGCACATGGTTGTGCAATGACAGGGAATTGAACTGGGTCAGCACGTTGATTCGTCGCAGGCCGGAATGCATGCAGTTGGTGAGCACGAAATCGATCACCCGGTAGTTGCCGGCATAGGGCAGCGCGGCCGTGGTACGGCGTGCGGTCAGCGGCATCAGGGGCTGGCCGTCGCCGATGGCAAGGACCAGGACCGTGGTTTCGGGAAGCAGGGACGTCGGCATGGGCGAAACCGGACAGGAGGCGTTCCATTGTAGCCTCGGCAGTCGGGCAGGCGGAACCCGAGAGACCCACAAATCACTTGCGGACCTTGGTAGTCGCTTGATTACCAATGAGTTATCTTTGCACGACAAGGCGCAATTCAGGCGCCACGGCATGCCCCTCGCCCATGGCGGAAGAAATCCTAGTCAACGTCACACCCCAAGAGGCCCGCGTCGCCTTCGTCGAGAATGGCGTGCTCCAGGAGTTGCTCATCGAGCGCAGCCGGCGCCGGGGGTTCGTGGGTAATCTGTATCTTGGAAGGGTCAATCGC
>VGUA01000068.1 GCA_016874535.1 Gammaproteobacteria bacterium | reverse complement strand
GGTGGAGGGCATGGCGATTGCCGGTTATGCCATCGGGGCCACCGTGGGCTACAACTACATGCGCGGCGAATTCATGGATGAGCCCTACGAGCATTTCGTGGCGGCGCTCAAGGATGCCTACGCCGCCGGTTACCTCGGGCGCAACATCCTTGGTTCGGGCGTCGATTTCGATCTCTACGATCATCTCGGCGCCGGGGCCTACATTTGTGGCGAAGAAACCGCATTGCTGGAGTCTCTCGAAGGCAAGAAGGGGCAGCCACGCTTCAAGCCGCCGTTCCCCGCGACCTTCGGCCTGTACGGGCGCCCAACCACCATCAACAACACCGAATCGCTGTCCTCGGTACCGGCAATCATCCGCAACGGTGCGGAGTGGTTCCAGAGCTATGGCAAACCCAACAATCTGGGCACCAAGATCTTCTCCGTGAGTGGCCATGTGGCCAGACCGGGCAATTTCGAGATCCCTCTGGGCACCCCGTTCCGCACCCTCTTGGAACTCGCCGGCGGAATGCGCGACGGCCGCAAGCTGAAGGCCGTAATCCCGGGCGGGTCGTCCGTACCCGTGCTGCCCGGCGACGTCATGATGGAACTCGACATGGACTACGACTCCATCTCCAAGGCAGGCTCCATGCTGGGCTCGGGCGCGGTGATCGTGATGGACGAAACCACCGACATGGTGAAAGTCCTGCGCCGCATCTCGCGTTTCTACTACGCCGAATCCTGCGGCCAATGCACTCCCTGCCGCGAGGGCACGGGCTGGCTCTATCGCATGCTCTGCCGCATCGTGGACGGCGAGGGGCGACCGGAAGATCTGGATCGGCTGGACAACGTGGCGTCCAAGATTGAAGGCCGCACGATTTGCGCGCTGGGCGACGCGGCAGCCATGCCCGTGCGCAGCTTCGTGAAGCGTTTCCGCGCCGAATTCGAGCATTACATCCAGCATGGCCACAGCTTGTTGGACGCCCGGCGCACTTCCGCCGCGGCCTGACCACAACCCTGACTACCACGGCAGCAGCAACACATGAGCGCGACGGTCACTGAAGCCCCGAAAGTGGAAGATACGGTCAGCATCGAAGTTGATGGCCAGGCGCTGACCGCACGCAAGGGCGCCATGCTCATCGACGTGACGGACGCGGCCGGCATCTACATTCCCCGGTTCTGCTACCACAAGAAACTGAGCGTGGCGGCGAACTGCCGCATGTGTCTGGTGGAAGTGGAGCGCGCACCTAAGCCCCAGCCAGCCTGCGCCACGCCGGTGATGGACGGCATGAAGGTCTTCACCAAGTCGCCGAAGGCCATTGCGGGCCAGCAGGCCACCATGGAATTCCTGCTCATCAACCACCCGCTGGATTGCCCCATCTGTGATCAGGGTGGGGAATGTGAACTGCAGGATCTGGCGCTCGGCTACGGTACTTCGGTATCGCAGTACACCGAGCGCAAGCGCGTGGTGCGCGACAAGAACATCGGGCCACTGGTGCAGACGGACATGACGCGTTGCATCCACTGCACACGCTGCGTGCGTTTTGGCGAGGAAATCGCCGGCCTGCGGGAACTGGGTGCGACCGGCCGCGGCGAGAACATGGAGATCGGCACTTACGTGGCCCAGGCCGTGACCTCCGAACTGTCCGGCAATGTGATCGATCTCTGCCCCGTGGGTGCGCTGACTTCCAAGCCCTACCGCTATTCGGCGCGCGCCTGGGAACTGCGCCAGCACGACACCATCGCCCCCCACGATTGCGTGGGCTCCGCGCTGCACGTCCACGTAAAGGGCCAGGTGGTGAAGCGGGTGGTGCCACGCGAGAACGAGTCGGCCAACGAGACCTGGATTTCCGATCGCGATCGCTTCAGCTATCAGGGACTCAACAGCCCGGAACGGCTGCTTGCGCCGCGCCTTCGTGAAAACGGCGTCTGGCGTGAATGCGACTGGACGGAGGCACTGTCCTCCCTGCAGCGCATCCTGCAGGAATCGGGTGGCTCGATCGGTGCACTGGCGTCGCCGTCCTCAACCACCGAAGAGTTTTTCCTGCTCCAGAAGCTGGTGCGGGCGCTCGGCAGTCACAGCATCGATCACCGCCTGCGCCAGGTTGATTTCAGTGCGGACGCAAACGAGCCTGCGGCCCCAGGCCTCGGCGCCACCTTGGCCGAACTGGAACAGGCGGACGCCATCGTCATTGCCGGCGGTTACCCCCGTCATGACCAGCCGCTGATCAACCACCGCATCCGCAAGGCGGCCAATTGCGGCGCTGCAGTCGTGGTGCTGGATACCCTGGAACAGGAATACAACTTCGAGCTCGCTGCGAGGCTCACGAGCACGCCTGCGAACTTCAACGCCACGCTGGGTGCCGTGGTGCGCGCCTGTGCCGAGGGCAACGGACAGCCTGCGGAAGATCTCTCCCGTTACGTCATCACCCCGGGCGCGGCCCAGGTGGCCGGCGTGCTCGCGGGGCGTCAGCGGGTACATCTCCTCGCGGGAACACGCCTCCAGTCACATGCGGATCGCGCGTTGACGCTCGGCCTGCTCTCGCGCCTGGCCTCGCTGTGCAAGGCGCGTCTCGGTGTGTTGACGGAAGGCGCGAACGCTGCCGGCGCCTGGCTTGCTGGCGCGGTACCACACCGGCTGCCCGGAGCAGCGCTGGCCGGCGGAGCAGGTGCAAACGCGGCTGCGATGGCACAGCCGGGACTGAAGACCCTGCTTCTGCTCGGTTGCGAACCGGAGGCGGATCATGCGGATCCCGCCGCCCTCAGGGCGGCGCTCGCGGCAGCACGTGAGGTCGTGGCGTTCACCGCTTTCACCACTGAAGCACTTGAGTCCAAGGCAACACTGCTGTTGCCGATTGCGGCCTTCGCCGAAAACGAGGGCACCTTCGTGAATGTACAGGGCGATTGGCAGAGCTTTGCCGCCGCGGTGAAGCCACCCGGCCAGGTTCGTCCGGCCTGGAAAATCCTGCGCAGGGTGGGTGAGCAGTGCGGCTTCAGCGGTTTCGATGCCGTGGAGCTTGCGGACGTCACCGCAGCCGTGCGTGCAGCCTGCGCCGGTGCACCGGCGTCTGATAGCCGCTATCCGATGCCTGCGGGAGCCGGCGGTGTGAATGCAGATGCCGGAGACGGCCTCTGGCGCGTCACTCAGGTCCCTCTCTATCGGGTGGACAGTCTGGTACGTCGCGCCCATGCCCTGCAGCAGATGCCGCAGGCCGGCGATGAAAAAGTCCACCTGCATCCCGAAACCCTCGCCGCTCTGGGACTTGCTGACGGCGCACGCGTCCGTGTGAGCGCGGGCGGCGAACAGGCCATCAGTGAAGTGCAATCGGATGCCGCGGTGCCTCCCGGGAGCTGTCTCGTGCATGCCGCCACCGTGCTCGCCGCGCAACTGCCGGTGACCGCCCGCATCAGCCTGCGGGCGGAGGGGAGCGCATCATGATGGAGACGATCGAAAGCCAGCTTTCGTTCCTGCCGGCACCGTTGCTGGCCGTGACCCTCATCATGCTGAAGATCGTGGTCATCCTGCTGCCCATCATGGGCGGAGTGGCCTACCTCACGCTCCTGGAGCGCAAGGTCATCGGCTACATGCAGGTGCGCCTCGGCCCCAACCGCGTGACCTTCTTCGGCATCCCGCAGTTGGGCGGGCTCGGCCAACCGATCGCGGATGCCTTCAAGCTCCTGATGAAGGAGATGATCATCCCGGACGGCGCCAACAAGGTGCTGTTCCTGCTCGCACCCATCGTCGCTCTGGCGCCGGCGCTCGCCGCGTGGGCCGTGATGCCCTTCGGCAGCGAACTCGTGCTGGCCAACATCAATGCCGGCCTGCTCTACATCCTCGCGCTGACCTCGCTGGGCGTGTACGGCATCATCATCGCGGGTTGGGCGTCCAATTCGAAATACGCCTTCCTCGGCGCCATGCGCTCCGCCGCACAGATCGTCAGCTACGAAATCGCCATGGGCTTTGCGCTCGTGGGTGTGCTGGTGGCTGCGGGCAGCCTGAATCTCGGGGAAATCGTGGAATCCCAGCGGGGTAACCTCTTCACCTGGTTCTGGCTGCCGCTGTTCCCGCTGTTTCTCATCTACTTCATCTCCGGCGTGGCTGAAACCAATCGCGCGCCCTTCGACGTGAGCGAAGGCGAATCGGAAATCGTGGCCGGCTTCCACGTCGAATACGCGGGCATGGGTTTTGCGCTGTTCTTCCTGGCCGAATACGCGAACATGATGCTTATCGCCGCCCTGACGACGGTGATGTTCTTTGGCGGCTGGATGTCTCCGCTGCCGGCAGCCTGGACCGATATCCCCGTCATCGGCACCCTGCTTGGCGACGGGCTTCACTGGTTCGTGTTCAAGGCGTTCTTCTTTTTGTTCTGCTTCCTCTGGTTCCGGGCCACCTTCCCGCGCTATCGCTATGACCAGATCATGCGCCTGGGCTGGAAAGTGTTCCTGCCGATCACGATTGTCTGGATCGTGGTGGTGTCCAGTCTCGTCGTTCTTGAAGTGCCGCCGTGGTTCAGCAACCACGGGGCGGGAGCATGATGATGAATGCGGTAGTCAGCTATCTCAAAAGCCTGACCCTGTTCGAACTGGTCAAGGGCCTCAGTCTCACCGGGCGTTACCTGTTTGATCGCAAGATCACCATCCAGTACCCGGAAGAGAAGACGCCGCAATCGGCCCGCTTCCGCGGCCTGCATGCGCTGCGTCGCTATCCGAATGGCGAGGAGCGGTGCATCGCCTGCAAGCTCTGCGAGGCCGTATGCCCGGCACTCGCCATCACCATCGAGTCCGAGCCGCGGGCGGACGGCACCCGCCGCACCACGCGCTATGACATCGACCTGACCAAATGCATCTTCTGCGGCTTCTGTGAGGAGTCCTGCCCGGTCGACTCCATCGTGGAAACCCGACACTTCGAATATCACGGCGAACAGCGCGGCGACCTGCTCATGACCAAGGACAAGCTGCTCGCCAACGGCGACCGCTTCGAGGCGCAGATTGCCGCCGACCGGGCTGCCGGAGCGGCCTACCGATAAGCGTCCGGCCGAGGAAAGCGCCACCCCATGTTCGAACAAATCGTCTTCTACGCCTTCGCCGCCGGACTCATCTTCGCGGCTTTCATGGTGATCACCGTACGCAATCCGGTGCACGCCGCGTTGTTCCTCGTCGCGGGTTTTTTTGCCAGCGCCGGCCTGTGGTTGCTGCTGGAAGCCGAATTCCTCGCCATTGCCCTGGTGCTGGTCTACGTGGGCGCGGTGATGGTGCTATTCCTGTTCGTGGTGATGATGCTGGACATCAACATCACCGTACTCAGGGAGGGTTTCACGGCCAACCTGCCCATTGCCGGTATCGTCGCTTTCCTGATGCTGGCGGCCATTGGCCTTGTCGTGGGGCGGCATCATTTCGGGCTGACGGAGATTCCGGCGCCGCAGGCCGCAGGGGCGGACTATGAAAACACCGCGGCACTGGGTCGAGTGCTTTACACGCAATACCTCCTGCCCTTCGAGATTGCGGCCGTCGTGTTGTTGGTGGCCATCATCGCGGCCATCGCGCTCACCCTGCGCAGCACACGCCAGACCAAGGCGCCCCGGCCGGAACGCCAGGTACGCGTGACCCGCGCCGAACGCGTGCGTCTGGTCAGCATGGCCGCCGAAAAACCTGCCCCGGCCGACGCGCCGGAGGCCTGATCGGTACCCCCTAATACGGGCATCCGGAGTCATACATGCTAGCTCTCGCGGATTTCCTGATCGTCGGCGCCATCCTGTTCTGCCTGAGCGTGGCCGGGATCTTCATCAATCGGAAGAACATCATCGTCCTCTTGATGTGCGTGGAGCTGATGCTGCTCGCGGTCAACCTCAACTTCGTGGCGTTCTCACATTTCAACCAGGACATCAGTGGCCAGGTCTTCGTGTTCTTCATCCTGACGGTGGCGGCCGCCGAATCAGCCATTGGGCTCGCCATTCTGGTCGTCCTGTTCCGCAACCGCAGTTCCATCAATGTCGACGACATCAGCGCCATGCGCGGCTGATGTCTTGCAAGCCACCACCGACAATGCCTGATGCATAGCGAGATGAAAAAGTGAAAGAACTCTGTCTGGCCATCGTCCTCGCGCCGCTCGCGGGCGCCATCGCGGCTGGCCTGTTTGGTCGGGTACTGGGCCGCAGCCTGACCCATTGGGTCACCATCCTGGGCGTGGGCGCCGCCTTCGTGATGTCCTGCATGGTGTTCAACGATATCGTCATCAACGGCATGGCGGCCCAGAACTTCACTCTTTACCAGTGGCTGCAAAGTGGCGGAGTGGACTTCAAGGTCGGCTTTCTCATCGACCCGCTCACCGTGACGATGATGGTGGTGGTGACCTTCGTCTCGTGGATGGTGCACATCTACACCATCGGCTACATGCACGATGATCCGGGCTACCAGCGTTTCTTCTCCTACATCTCGCTGTTCACCTTCGCCATGCTCATGCTGGTGATGTCGAACAACTTTCTCCAGCTGTTCTTCGGCTGGGAGGCGGTGGGCCTGGTCTCCTATCTGCTCATTGGTTTCTGGTTCAAGCGCGACACCGCTATCTACGCCAACCTGAAAGCCTTCCTGGTCAACAGGGTAGGGGACTTCGGCTTCCTGCTCGGCATCGCCGCGGTGCTCATGTATTTCGGCAGCCTCGACTACGCTGAAGTCTTCGCCAAGGCGCCCACGCTTGCCGATGCCACCATCAATGTCTGGGGCAGCCAGCAATGGTCCCTGATGACCTTCACCTGCCTGTGTCTCTTCGTGGGTGCCATGGGCAAATCAGCCCAGGTCCCGCTGCATGTCTGGCTACCGGATTCAATGGAAGGGCCAACACCCATCTCCGCCCTGATCCATGCCGCCACCATGGTGACCGCGGGGATCTTCATGGTCTCGCGCATGTCGCCCCTGTTCGAGCTTTCCACCACTGCACTTTCGGTCGTGATGCTCATCGGAGCCACCACGGCCTTCTTCATGGGTCTGCTCGGCCTGGTGCAGAACGACATCAAACGCGTGGTCGCCTACTCCACCCTGTCACAGCTGGGGTACATGACTGTGGCGCTCGGCGCTTCGGCCTATGCCGCTGCCATCTTCCATCTTTTCACCCATGCGTTCTTCAAGGCCCTGCTGTTCCTGGCCGCCGGATCGGTGATCATCGGCATGCACCATGATCAGGACATGCGCAACATGGGTGGGCTGCGTCGTCACATGCCCATCACCTGGCTGACCTGCCTCATCGGCTCGCTGGCCCTGATCGGCTTCCCGGGCACGGCGGGCTTCTTCTCCAAGGACATCATCATTGAAGCCGTGAAGGCTTCCACCACGCCCGGGGCAGGCATCGCGTACTGGGCCTGCCTCATCGGCGTGTTCATCACGGCCTTGTATTCCTTCCGCCTCGTGTTTCTGGTCTTCCACGGCAAGGAGCGCATGGACCACCACACGCGCGAACACCTGCATGAGTCGCCTGCGGTGGTGTGGGTGCCACTGGTTGCGCTGGCAGGGCCGTCGCTCGCGGCGGGTGTGCTGGGCGCAGGGTCCATGGTGTTCGGTGATTACTTCGGGACTGCCATCGCGGTTGCCGCAGACCACGACGTTATCGGCGGCCTGGCCAGCCATTGGCATGGCGTCATCCCGTTCATCACCCATGGCATGTTGCAGCCGCCCTTCTTCCTTGCCATGTCTGGCGTGGTGGTGGCGTGGTTCCTGTACCTGAAGCGTCCCGAGATTCCGGGCCGCATCGCTGCCGCTTTCGCCCCCCTGCATGCCTTGCTGCTGGACAAGTACGGCTTTGATCGCTTCAACGACTGGTTCTTCGCCGGAGGCGCCCGCCGCACCGGTAGTGGTCTGTGGCGCTGGGGCGATGTGGCCGTCATCGATGGCGGAATGGTGAACGGCTCAGCCCGTCTGGTGGGGTGGCTTTCCGGCGTGATGCGTCAGGTACAGTCCGGGTATCTCTACCACTACGCCTTCGCCATGATCCTCGGGCTGCTCGCCCTGCTCGGTGTGTTCGTGCACCACCTGTTCGTCTGAAATCCAACTGACAAGCGCGCCCTGACGCCCGGCTTACCACTATGCAAACCGATCTCCCATTGCTGAGTCTCTGTATCTGGCTACCCATCCTCGGTGGCCTGTGGGTGATCTTCGCCGGCAGCCGCGGCTCGGATCGGGGCGCGCGGCGCGACGCCCTGCTGATATCCCTCGTCACTTTTGCACTGTCCCTGCTGCTCTACCGGGACTTCGACGCCAGCACGGCAGCCATGCAGTTCGTGGAGCGCCACGAATGGATTCCCGCCTTCAAGATTTTCTATCACCTCGGCATTGACGGTATCGCCTTGCCGCTGGTGCTGCTGACCACTTTCACCACCATCATCGTGGTGCTCGCGGGCTGGGAAGTCATCGAGGACCGGGTCAACCAGTACATGGGAGCGTTCCTCATCCTGGAAGGCTTCATGGTCGGGGTTTTCAGCGCCCTCGATGCCATCCTCTTCTACGTGTTCTGGGAAGCAATGCTGATCCCGATGTTCCTCATCATCGGCATCTGGGGCGGCCCGCGCCGCGTGTACGCGACGATCAAATTCTTCCTGTACACCTTCCTGGGCTCCGTGTTCATGCTGGTGGCGCTGCTTTACCTCTATCGACAGGCGGACAGCTTCGCACTGCAGGACCTCTACAAGTGCGTGCTTACCCTCACCGAGCAGAAGTGGATCTTCATCGCCTTCCTGCTCGCTTTCGCGGTGAAGGTCCCGATGTGGCCGGTCCATACCTGGTTGCCGGACGCCCACGTGGAGGCGCCTACGGGTGGCTCGGTGGTACTGGCCGCGATCATGCTGAAGATGGGTGGGTATGGATTCCTGCGCTTCAGCATGCCCATCACCCCCGATGCCACCGCTGCGCTCGACTGGTTGATGATCACCCTCTCGCTGATCGCCGTGGTTTACATCGGCTTCGTGGCCCTGGTGCAGCAGGACATGAAGAAACTCATTGCCTATTCGTCGATCTCCCACATGGGTTTCGTGACGCTTGGCTTCTTCATGGTGTTCGACATCTACGCCAGCACCGGGCAGTGGCATGACGCCGCCATGGGCGTTGAGGGGGCCATGGTGCAGATGATCTCGCACGGCTTCATTTCCGGTGCCATGTTCCTGTGCGTGGGCGTGCTCTATGACCGCATGCACAGCCGTATGATCAACGACTACGGCGGCGTGGCCAACGTGATGCCCAAATTCGCTGCCTTCATGCTGCTGTTCTCCATGGCCAACGCCGGCCTGCCGGCCACTTCGGGCTTCGTGGGCGAATTCCTGGTGATACTCGCGAGCTTCAAGGCCAATCCGTGGTATGCCTTTCTTGCCGCCACCACGCTCATTCTGGGAGCGGCCTATACGCTATGGATGTTCAAACGCGTCGCCTTCGGTGAAATGCGCAATCCGCATGTTGCGGAACTGACCGACATCAACCGGCGTGAAACGCTCATCCTGGGCACGCTGGCGGTCGCTGTGCTTGCACTCGGCCTCTGGCCGGCGCCGCTACTGGACATGATGCAGGTCAGTATCGACCACCTGCTGCAGCAGGTTGCACAATCCAAAACCTCGATAGCCTTGCAGTAGGGCCCTATGAACGACCTCACCCTCATCATGCCCGAGGCCAGCCTGTTGGTGCTGGCGTGCGCTGTCCTGCTGGTCGACGCCTTCGTGGGACGAGCCAGACCCGATGCGACATTCTGGTCCGCTGTACTCTCCTGTGTGGTGGTGTTGGCCCAAGTGGCGAGCTTCGTGCCCGAGAAGACGCTCTTTGCCTTCTCCGGCACCCTGCGTGTGGATGTGCTCGGCGTGGTGCTCAAGACCTTCGTGGTTGCGCTGGTGCTGCTGTCCTTCTTCTACGCCCGCGAGCATTTCAGCAAGCGTCCCGGGGAGCGTCGAGGGGAATACTATCCACTGGCGCTCTTCGCCACGCTTGGGATGATGATCCTGGTCTCCGCCAGCAGCCTGCTCACCGTGTATCTCGGGCTCGAGTTGCTTTCGTTGTCCCTCTATTCGCTCGTGGCCATCCAGCGTGACTCCCTGCCTGCCTCCGAGGCCGGCATGAAGTATTTCATTCTCGGTGCCTTGGCCTCAGGCCTGCTGCTCTACGGCATGTCCATCCTCTATGGTGTCGCCGGCACACTGGATCTGCCGGAACTGCTGGTCAAGATCGACAACCTTGAATCCTCCCGCCTGCTGCTGACTTTCGGCCTTGTGTTCCTGGTGGTTGGCATCGGCTTCAAGCTCGGTGTGGTGCCGTTCCACATGTGGGTGCCGGATGTTTACCAGGGTGCCTCCACGCCGGTGACCCAATTCATTGGCACTGCACCCAAGGTTGCTGCCTTCGGCATGGCCATGCGCCTGCTCGTGGACGGTCTGGAAGGGCTTGCCGAGAACTGGCAGCAGATGTTGATCATCCTCTCCGTGCTGTCGATGGGCTTGGGCAATCTGCTCGCCATCGCGCAGCGGAACTTCAAGCGCATGCTGGCCTACTCGACGATTGCACATATGGGCTTCCTGCTGCTCGGACTCATCTCGGCCAGCAGCAATGGCTACGCGGCGTCGATGTTCTACGTCACCCTCTACGCGTTGATGAGCATGGGTGCCTTCGGCTCAATCATCCTGCTCTCGAGCAGCCAAGGGGACGCCGACCAGCTGTCCGACCTCACCGGGCTTGCACGGCGCAGTCCCTGGTTTGCCTTCATCCTGCTCATCCTGGTGTTTTCGATGGCAGGCGTGCCGCCATTCGGAGGCTTCTGGGCCAAGTGGTCGGTGCTCAAGGAAGTGGTGGCAGCGGACTATGTGTGGCTCGCCGGCCTTGCGGTCGTTTTCTCTCTGATCGGTGCTTTCTACTACCTGCGGGTCGTGAAGATCATGTACTTCGACGCGCCTGAGCCGGGCGCGGCACAGGTGCGATCCTCTGCCGACATGGGACTCATCCTGTCGGCCAACGGCTTGGCCGTGCTGGTGTTGGGACTCGTGCCCAATATCCTGATGCAGGTCTGTCTCGCGGCGGCGATTCCCTACGCGCCCTGAGTCCTCGTTAAAAATCGCCGACCACCCTCGGCGCGGCACGGTAACAGCCGCGCCAGTTTCAGTGCTGTAGAGGATCTCCTGCGGCGGTCCAGGCGCCCAGCCGCTGGTTCACTCTCACGGCGTCTCCGGGCTTTATCGCCGAATCCCAGGTCATGCTGTCCCGGGCGTGCACCATGATCACGGTTGAACCCATGTTGAAGCGGCCGAGCTCGGCGCCGCGGGCCAGGCTGACGCCGCCGCCAAGTCGCAAGGTGCGATGCTGCCGACCACGGTAGAGCGGAGTGAGATCGCAGAATTCCAGCGTCATGCTGCCGACCAACATCGCACCCACCATCACCAGCGCAAATTCAGCACCGCCCGTGGCCTGGCAGCGCAGCACCACTCGCTCATTGCGTGCAAAGAGTCCCGGCACCACACGTGCCGTGCGATCGTTGACCGAGAACAGGCTGCCCGGCACATACACCACTTCCATCACCCGGCAATCCGCCGGGCTGTGCACGCGGTGGTAGTTGTGGGGCGCCAGATAGACAGTGGCAAAGGCGCCGCCGCGGAAAGGGGAGGCGCTCAGCGAGTCGGTGCCAAGCAGGGATTCCACGCTGAAGTGATGACCCTTGGCCTGAAAGAGCTGGCCACCCTCGATGCGCCCGATCTGGCTGACACGACCGTCTGCCGGTGAAACCAGTGCCGCCGTGTCGTTGTCCGGCAGAGGGCGAGCACCGGGGCGCAGCGCCCGGGTGAAGAACGCATTCAAGGAATGGTAGGCCGCTGGATCAGGGTTGGCAGCTTCGTCCAGATCAATCGCATAGTGACGGCACAGGGTGGCGATGAGCCCGCGTGAGAGCCAAGGCCGCTCTGCGCGCGCGAGTTCAAACATCACGCGGGACAGAAGGTGCTGGGGCGCGAAGTATTGCGGGAACACCTTGAGCCAATCCAGCCAGAAGGGTGGGGGGGTGTGCATGTAAATCCCGCGGTTCAGGGCGCTGCGGCACTCACCGGGAACCGCGTCTCCGTGACGGCCTCCCCGCACCGCAAGGTCAACGGAACTTCGGCGCCAAGTGCCAGATCCGACACCGGCTGCATCAGCATCAGGTGCAGGCCACCGGGGGCGAGAGACAAGGTGGCACCCGGCGGAATCTCCAGGGTATCGCGCGGCACCATGCGGGCACGCCCCTCCTCGAGCAATGTCTCGTGGATCATCACATGATCGAAATAGCCGGAGCTTTCCACTGCGTCCACCACCAGTGTGGAGGCGCCATCATTCCGCAGTTCGGCATAGCCCGCCATCACGCGGGCGCCGGGCGGGGCCTCCCGGATCCAGGCGCGCTCGATGACCAGACCCTCGCATGCCTCGGTCGGACAGCAGGCCAGCAGCAAGGGCAGAAGCAATGAGGTTGGTTTCATGGTGAATCCTGCAGGAACTGGATGATTTGACCAATTTTCGCGGCAAGCTCGGGGGCTGCATGCGGTGCTGAAAAGATGGCCAGTCGCTCGAGACCCGGCCCGATGAGAAGGATGGAGGCCGTGTGATCCACCGAATATTCCTCCCCCGACCCTAGTGGCACCCGCGTATGCAGGATGCCGAGCTGGCCGGTGAGTGCCGCGAGGCGGTCCGGTGGTGCCGTCGCCGCCAGGAAGTTGCGATCGAAATGGCCCACATAGCCGGCCAGCGCCTCGGGGGTGTCTCTGGCGGGATCGACGGACACGAGGACCACCTGTCCCTGCTGCGCAAAGTCCGGTGTCTCCTCGAGCAGCTTGACTGTCTCCCGCAGGGTGGCGAGCGTCGTCGGGCACACATCGGGGCAATGTGTGAAGCCGAAGAACAGCAAGCTCCACTTGCCGCGCAGTGTGGCTTCAGTGAGAGGCTTGCCGTCCGCCCCATCGAGAGTGAAAGACTCCAGCCGGGGCGGATCGGGCCACAGCATCCCCTCCACGGGAGCCCCCGCCTCGGGGGCTGTGCGGCGAGCGAAATGAATCCCCAGCGCAAACGCCAACACCGCAACGAGCACGAGCAGAATGAGAGCAGAGCGGTCGGTGGAAGCCATGCCACGAGTATATCGGAGAAGCACCCGCACCCGACCGCGCCCCACCCCGAAATTGGTGACAGTTACCCTATTTCGGAAATAAGGAAACTGACACTAATTTCCCACTCATTTCCAAGTCTACGAGTCCGGCATCACACCCCGGCGCGAAAGCCTTGAAATCGACTCTTGGGAAATAGGGTAACTGTCACTCATTTGGCGTCAGTCATTTCTCCAGGAAACCTCCAAGCAGTCGCGGGAAATAGGGTAACTGTCACTCATTTCTGTTGGGGTTGGTGCGGCGATTGAGGTAGCGGCGTAGGGCCGCCGCAGTGGAGGGGTCGTGCTGTGCGGCAACCGTGTTTGTATGTATGTCTTCGAGCAGGGCGTCGGCCAGCACCTTGCCTAGTTCCACACCCCACTGATCGAATGAGTTGACGCCCCAGATGACGCCTTGCACAAAGGTCTTGTGCTCGTACAACGCGACAAGCGCTCCGAGGCTGCGCGGGGTGAGTTCATCCATCAAGAGGAGATTACTGGGCTGATTGCCCGGCATGGCTCGGTGCAGGGGAAGATTGATGCCTTCATCATCGGCGGCGGCGTGCTTCAGGCTCGCTGCCGTTCGACCCTGCATCAGCGCCTGCGCCTGCGCGAGACAGTTGGCAACCAGCATGTCATGGTGCCCGGACGGCGAAAGCGGGTTGTGTAGCGCGAGGATGAAATCCACCGGCACCAGGCGGGTGCCCTGGTGCAGCAGCTGAAAGAACGCATGCTGCACATCCGTGCCCAGGCCGCCCCACAGAATGGGTGCGGTATGGCCGGTCACCACCTCATTATCGTGCGTGATCCGCTTGCCGTTGCTTTCCATCTCCAGTTGCTGGAGATAGCCGGGTAGGTGCGCCAGTCGTTGTTCATACGGCACCACTGCAAAGGTTTCAGCCCCCAGGAAGTTGCTGTTCCAGATGCCGACCAGCGCCAGCAGAACGGGCAGATTGTCACCCCAGGGTGCCTCGCGAAAATGCCGGTCCATGTCCGCGGCGCCTGCCAGCAACTCCTCGAATTTTTCCATGCCGACGGCCATTGCCACCGGCAGGCCGATCGCAGACCACAGGGAAAATCGACCGCCCACCCAGTCCCAGAGCGGCAGGATGCGTGATTCGTCAATACCGAATTCACGCGCCCGATCAGGCCGCGCGGTGATGCCGAGGAAGTGTGGCGCGCGACGGGCGGGATCCGGGCAGGCCTCGGCCAGCCAGGCTTGAGCCGTGCGCGCATTGCGCATCGTCTCCGTGGTGGTGAATGATTTTGAGGCGACGATGAACGCGGTACGGGCAGGGTCGAGATTACGCAGCGCATGGGTGATGTCACCCCCGTCTACGTTGGAAACGAAGTGCAGACGGACCAAAGGTGAGGCTTCGTCGCGCAGCGCGTTGCAGGCCATGCGGGGGCCGAGATCAGATCCGCCGATGCCGAGATTCACCACATCGGTGATGG
>VGUA01000067.1 GCA_016874535.1 Gammaproteobacteria bacterium | reverse complement strand
CAAAAGGCCGGTCTCACGGAACACGGCCGCTGCCGCGTCGCGCAGATATTCGAGCGTGCTCGAGTAACCCATCGCAGCCAGCGCCTTGCGTGCCGTGCTGTAACGCAGTTCGGGTTTCTCACCCAAGGTGAAAAGCGCTTCCTTGCAGCCCATGGCGGCACCATGGCGAGCCACGGCCAGCACTTCTTCCAGTGTCATGTAAGGCTGCACCACCCGCTTCGGCGCCTTGGCAAAGGTGCAGTAGTGGCACACATCCCGACACAGGTGGGTCAGCGGGATGAAGACCTTGCGCGAATAGGTGACGACGTTGCGGAAACCCTGGTCACGCACCTTCGCCGCCGCCTCGAGCAGCGAGGGCAGCTCGGCATCGATTAGGCACAGGGCCTCAGTGGGCGACAGGGCTTGCCCCGCCAGCGCTTTCCCGAGAATCGGATGATTGGTGGACACGGGAGTCACCACGCGGACTGCGCCTGCGGCCGAGTGATCAGTCCGCGCGCAGTGAGATAGGCCAAGGTCTGGGCTTCGGAGTCGTAACTCATGAGATCACGCAAGTCTTCCGGCAGGTCGATATCAAAGGAAATTCCCGGGAGATCCAGCGCCTGGACTGCAAGGCCGGCCTCGCGGGCGGCGGCGCAATGCGCGGCAAAACTCTCCCGGCCGAACAGGAATGGCACGCGGCACGGCAGATCGACGGCGAGTGCATTGGTGCCGAAACCTTCCCGATCCGACACCAGAGTGACGCCGCCCGTTTGCTCATGCCGGGCGATGAGGGTGTCGATTTCGTGCGCGCCTGCGAGCGGTATGTCGCCGGGCAGCATGAGCATAGAGGGCATCCCTCGCGCGGTGAGGCTCACCGCCGCCTGCGTCACCGCTCGTGACAGCCCGCGCTCTTCCTCCGCCAACACCTTGCAGCCATGGCGTTGTGCGATTTCGCCCAAGGCGGCGGGCTGTCCGACCAGCAACACTCCTGTCGCGCGCTCGCATAGCGCCAGAGTGCCCAGCAGATCTTCGAGCATCACGCGTGCGAGCGCCGCCCGCTCCGGTTCCTGCAGCAGATGGGCGAGGCGTGACTTTGCGTAGATGAAAGGCTTGACGGGAATCACGACCCACATCGGCTTCACACCTCCGGGGCGCGGGCGCGCGTGCAGCGCAAGGGATGAGGGAAAGAATTCAAGGCGCGTACAGTGAGTGGATGAAAGCCAGGGTTGTCCGTGCCAATGCAGTCTTGTCGTCCAACGTTACCATGACCGATGGAGTCGCGATAGCAGGCAAATCCCGCGCAGCGAGCGCCGGAATCAAGGCTTCATCCTGAGCGTCGAGGACGAAACCGTCGAGGATGTCCTCGTAGTGCGATGCAACAGCCACTGCCGTCTGCGGCACCCTCAGTTCTTCCATCATCTTGGCCGTCGGCCCCTTGATCGCAAGACCGGCCACGATGGGCGACACGGCAACCACGGGCGCGGGACAGTCGCGCAAGGCAGCGCGCAGACCCGGAATGGCGAGGATGGGGTCGATGCTCACGAAAGGATTGGAGGGACACACGATGACCCCGGCCAGCGTGGGATCCGCAAGCCATGCCCGGGCCTGGACATTGAGCGTCGCACTTTCGGCGCCAGCGAAGGAAAACCCGGTCACGGCCGGCGCGCAGCGTTCGCGCACGAAGTAATGCTGGAAGGCCAGGGTGCCCGCGTGCGTGTGAACCTCGGTGCGCACCGGATCATCACTCATGGGCAGGATGGCGTGTGCGATGCCGTGCGCCTTGCGCAGACGATCGGTGACTTCCGCGAGGCCAATGCCCGCGCGCAGCCATTGGCTGCGCAGCACGTGCAGTGCGAGGTCACGATCCCCGAGATTGAACCATCCTTCACCGCCCAGCCCGCGCAGGGTTTCGATGAAGTGCCAGCTCTCGTCGCGGCGACCCCAACCAGTCTCCGGATTGGAGAGATCGGCCAGCGCGTAGGTCAGGGTGTCGATGTCAGGCGAGACGTGCAGCCCCAGATGCTCGAAGTCATCGCCGGTGTTGACGAGGAAAGAGAGCTGATCCGGCCCCAGCAGTCGCGCGAGGCCCACACAGAGCTTGGCTCCGCCCACACCGCCGGTGATGGCGAGGTAGCGGGGATTCACTGGAACATGTCCTCCTCCAGGGGGCGCACGATGTCGCGCGCCCCCTGACTGGAATCTTCTGGCGGCAGCCCTTTGATCAGCACCGCGGGCGTGCGCTGCACGCTCTCGCCCATCAGCAGGGTGGCGGTTGCCGCCATCGAATCCACGCGGTTGATCACGGTGACCTTGAGTTCACGCCCGAACATGTCGTGGGTGCCACGTTGATCGTCGAGCACGGTGAGCCCGGCGGCACCAATGGCACCGCCGATGGTGCCCAAACGCCAGGCCCGGTTCATGCTGTCTGCGATGATTATGCCGAGACGGCATCCGGTGGCCGCTTCCAGCGCTGCACGCAGGCCGCGCGCCGAGGCGTCGGGGTCGCCTGGCAACAGCAGCGCGCACTCACCGCCTTCATGCTCGATGTTCGACTGGTCGATGCCGGCGTGCGCACCCACCAGTCCCAGCCGGTGGCGCATGATGAGCACACCCGGCTTCTTGCGCATGACCGCCACGGATTCATCCAATATCAGTTGCACGAGACGCGGATCCTTGTCCGTCTCAAGGGCCAGTGCCTCGGCCTCCGCGCCCGGTGTGACCGTTGCGAGTGGAATCAGACGTCCTTCCGCCTTCGAGACTATCTTCTGCGCCACGACCACTACGTCTCCCGTCTCCACCGTGACCGGCAGCCGGGCGAGCCCCGCCAGCAACAGCGCGGCGAGATCGTCGCCGGCCTTGACCAGTGGCAGGTCGGGAATGACATGGAATTGCAACACGTTGTCTGGCCCTTGCGGCAGCATGGAGGCTGGGAGCCTACGCCTGCGGGGTGCATTTTTGAATCCGGTGGATTGGAACCCCTCGTGTTCACGAGGCGGCCGGGGCTCGGGTACCATGCGTCAGCGCCGCGGCCCGTACGGTGGCGTACGCTGTCAGGTTCTTCCGGTGCGCGCGCTGATTGCCGCAGGCTGCACCCCGTCCAACCGAGGAGGTCCTCTTTTCATGACCGCTGAACATGCCCTGACCCAGGGCCTCGCCATCAACGCCTCCTTGGCGACTCTCCTCGGTACGCTGCTGCGGAGAACCCGCGACCGGTTGAGCAGACAGGGCTCGCTCGCCGAGCAGCTCGATTCGGCGCAAGTCCTCGGCTACGAGTTCGCTTTCATCAAGGCCGAACTGCATGCGATGCGGGCGATGCTGGACTACGGGCGGGCGTGTCTTGCACAGGACGATGCACCGCTGGAACATCATATGGCGCTGGTCTTCGCTGCCGATGCGCTGCCCAAGATCCGGGCACGCTTCGAGCGCATCCGCCATGCCGCCGGGCTGACGCGGGAAGAATCCCTTGCGGCCTTCGAGAATCCGGAGCTGCTCGAGTTCTGCGCGCTGCATGGTGCGCCCGAATCGCTGGCCGCCTGTGGCGATGCACTGCTGGCGGCGGGCCATTGCGGTCGCTCGCTGCTCGATGAGGACAAGCAGATCATTGCCGCCAGCTTCGCGCGCATCGCCGAGGAAGTTGTGGCTCCGCGCGCCGAGGAAATCCACCGCGAAGATCTCACCATCCCGGATGACATCCTTGAGGCGATTGCCGAGATGGGCTGTTTCGCGCTTTCCGTGCCCGAGCGTTTCGGTGGTACCGCACCGGAGAGCGGTCATGACAACGTGGCAATGGTGGTGGTGACCGAAGAACTTTCACGAGGCTCATTGGCCGCCGCCGGCAGCCCGCTGACGCGGCCCGAAATCGTCACTCGGGCGCTGCTCGCAGGCGGCAATGAGGCCCAGATGGCGCAGTGGCTGCCCGGCATTGCCAAGGGCACGCCGCTCTGTGCAATTGCCGTGACGGAGCCCGATTGCGGCTCCGACGTCGCTGCGGTCCGCCTGAAGGCCACCCCCACCGAGGGGGGCTGGCTGCTCAATGGCGCCAAGACCTGGTGCACCTTCGCCGGCAAGGCCGAGCTGTTGCTGGTGTTGGCCAGAACCAACCCGGATCCGGCGGCGGGTCATCGCGGGCTCAGTCTCTTCCTGCTGCCGAAACCCGCCACCGACGAGAAGGCCTTTGATGTCGCGATGCCGGGCGGGGGCAGACTTTCCGGCAAGGCCATTCCCACGCTCGGCTATCGCGGCATGCACTCCTACACGCTCTTCTTCGATCAGGTCTTCGTGCCAGCGGAAAACGTGGTCGGGGGGCCGGAGGCCGTGGGCAAGGGCTTCTACCTCACCATGGCCGGATTTGCGGGTGGCCGCCTGCAGACGGCGGCGCGAGCCTGCGGCCTCATGCGTGCGGCCTTCGCCGCTGCGGCCCGGTACGCGCAGGAGCGCTCGGTCTTCGGGCACAAACTTGCCGATTACCAGCTCACGCGGGCCAAGCTCGCCGTGCTTGGCGCGTCCCTGCGCGCCTGCCAGGAGATGACCTATGCAGTGGCGCATCTCATGGATACTGGCGCAGGGCACATGGAGGCCAGTCTGGTGAAGCTCTATGCCTGCCGCGCGGCGGAGCTCCTCACCCGCGAGGCACTGCAGATTCATGGCGGCATGGGCTACTCGGAGGAAACTCCCGTGAGCCGTTACTTCGTGGATGCTCGCGTCCTGTCCATCTTCGAGGGCACGGAGGAGACGCTCGCGCTCAAGGTGGTGGCGCGCGAACTCCTGATGACAGCCTGAGTCGGCAGGCTGCCGGGCCAGGTGCCGGGCTGGGGCTCGGCGCCTATGCCTCATGCGGCACTGCGGCTAGAATCTTCCGACCGCTTTACCCTCTGCCGAACGCCGTTACATCACGCAGGATTTGTCGCCATGCAGGATTTACTGAAGGGGCTGCGCATCGTCGAGGCGTCCGCCTTCATCGCAGCGCCCATGTGCGGCATGACCCTCGCCCAGTTGGGCGCGGATGTGATCCGTTTCGATCAGATCGGTGGTGGCATCGACTACCGGCGCTGGCCTGTCACGGCGGACAACCACAGCATCTACTGGGCGGATCTCAACAAGGGCAAGCGCTCCTTCGCGGTCGATCTGCGCAGCCCCGAAGGCCGCGAACTGGTGCAGCGCCTGATCGCGGCACCGGGTCCCGAGGCCGGCATCTTCTCGACCAATCTTCCCGCCAAGGGGTGGCTGTCCTGGGAGAGCCTCTGCGCGCTGCGCCCGGATGTAATTGAACTTGCCATCGTGGGCGACCGACATGGCGGGACGGCCGTCGACTACACGGTCAACGCCCGTGTCGGTTATCCGGCCTTGACCGGACCCGAGGACGATGAGCGCCCCATCAATCATGTGTTGCCGGCGTGGGACATCACCACCGCGATGCTCGCCGCCACCAGCCTGCTCGCCGCACTGCGTTACCGCGATCGCACCGGCCGCGGCCAGCGCATCGACCTCGCACTCGCTGACGTGGCGTTTGCCACCATTGGCAATCTCGGCTTCATTGGCGATCGCGTAATCAACGGTACCACCCGCACGCGCGGCGGCAACTTTCTCTACGGCGCTTTCGGCCGCGACTTCACCACCCGTGACGGCGTACGCGTGATGGTCATGGCCATCAGCGCCAAGATGTGGAGTGGCCTGCTCGCTGCGACCGGTCTGGCCGACGCGATGGCCTCGGAAGCCACGCGCCTCGGACTCGACTTCGCGCAGGAAGGTGCGCGCTATACGGCGCGGCGCGAGATCGCGGCCATCCTGGAGCGCTGGATCGGCGAGCATTCTTTCAGCGAAGTGGCTGCCGCTTTCGAGGCCCAGGGTGTGTGCTGGGGTCGCTACCAGAATCTCACGGATCTCATCGACCATGACCCGGGGGTGTCGCCGGCCAATCCCATTTATCACCTCGTGGAGCAGCCGGACATCGGCACCTACCCGGTGCCCGGGATTCCGGCACACTTCAATGCCGTGCCACGCGCACCGGCCCGACCGGCCCCCCGACTCGGTGAGCACACAGACGAGATCCTCGCCGACATTCTCGGCCTCTCCAGTGGCGAGATCGGCAGCCTTCACGACCGCGGCGTCATCGCCGGTCCCCGCTGAACCCAAGAGACAATCACGGAAACCAACAGCATGAGTACCTCGCGCCAGGAAATCTTCTCCGGCACCAAGGAAGTGGAAGCCCATCTGCAGCTCGATCTGGTCAAACTGGACGGCTATCTCAAGGCGCAGATCCCGGACTTCGCCGGCCCCCTGAGCCTCAAACGCTTCAAGGGCGGGCAGTCGAATCCCACCTACCAGCTGCTCACCCCGGGTCGCCGCTATGTCCTGCGACGCAAGCCGCCGGGACCGTTGCTGCCCTCCGCCCATGCGGTGGATCGCGAGTACAGGGTCATCAAGGCCCTGCATGGTGCCGGCTTTCCCGTGCCGCGACCTTTCGTGCTGTGTGAAGACACCAGCATCATCGGCACCATGTTTTATGTCATGGAAATGGTCGAAGGCCGCGTGTTGTGGGAAATGAGCCTGCCCGGCATGGCGCCGGCGGAACGCGCTGCCATCTACGACTCCATGGTCTCCACGCTGGCCCAGATGCAGAGCCTGGACTACCAGAAGCTGGGTCTGGAAGGTTTCGGCAAACCCACCGATTATTTCGCGCGCCAGATCACCCGCTGGGGCAAGACCTACGTCGTCTCCGAAACCGAGAAAATCCCTGCCATGGACCGGCTCAATGCCTGGCTGCCGGCCAACGTGCCCGTGAACGAGGAGACCTCACTGGTCCATGGCGACTACCGCATGGACAACATGATCATGCATCCCACCGAGCCGCGCGTGGTCGCGGTGCTCGACTGGGAATTGTCCACGCTGGGCCATCCGCTCGGTGACTTCACCTACCACCTGCTGCCCTGGCTGCTGCCGACGATGGGCAACAAGGTGAGCAATCTGGGTGGACTTGACCTGCCGGCGCTGGGCATCCCCACCATGGAGCAATACATGGCGCGCTACTGCGCCCTGACCGGTCGATCAGGTATTCCACACTTCGAGTTCTACACGGCCTACACCGTGTGGCGTCTCGCCTGCATCTACCAGGGCATCATCAAACGCGTGGAAGAAGGCACGGCCGCCAGCAGCGAAGCACCCAAGAATGCGGATCTGGTGCGCGAACTGGCGGACATCGCCTGGAGTTACGCCCTCAAGGCAGGAGCACGATAAGCCATGAATCTCGATACCCTGCGTTTTCCCCCGTATGAGCTGCCCGCCTCTCTCGCTCCCTTGCGCGCCGAGGTGCGGGAATTCCTGAAGACCGAACTGGGCGCATACCGCCCGGTGGTCCGCAGCAATACCTGGGACGGAACCGACGCGGCCTTCAGCCGAAGCTCGGTGCCCGTGGCTGGCTGGGCATGACCCTGCCCAAGGAATACGGCGGCCATGGCCGCAGCGCGCTGGAGCGCTATGTGGTGGTGGAAGAGACGCTCGCCGCCGGTGCACCCGTGGGTTACCACTGGGTGGCGGATCGGCAGAGCGGGCTCATGGTCGCCCGCCTCGGTACCGAGGCACAGAAGAAATCGATCATTCCGGCCATCACCAGTGGCGAGGCTTGTTTCGCCATCGGCATGAGCGAACCGAATTCAGGATCGGATCTCGCTTCGGTCAAGAGCAAGGCGGAAAAAGTCGCGGACGGCTGGCTGCTGAACGGCACCAAGATCTGGACGTCCAACGCGCACAACGCCACCCATATGATCGCCCTCTTCCGCACCGACTTCTCGCCGGACGCGAAACACAAGGGCCTGTCGCAATTCCTGATCGACATGAAGACCGTGCGTGGCATCACGCCGCGCCCCATCCGCGATCTCACCGGCCGCGGGCACTTCAATGAAGTCTCCTTCGTCGATGTGCTGCTGCCTCCCGATGCACTCCTCGGCCGCGAAGGCGATGGCTGGAACCAGGTCACCGCCGAACTCGCCTATGAGCGCAGCGGTCCTGAACGCTATCTGTCCTGCTTCCTGCTGCTGTCGGAACTCATCAAGGTACTGGACGGCAAGGCCAGTCCCTCGGCACTCGCGAAGATTGGGGCCGAGCTCGCCTGGGCCGCCACCTTGCGCAACATGTCACTGTCCGTGGCTGGCATGTTGAACGAGGGCAAGGATCCCAGCCTGCAGGCTTCGGTGGTGAAGGATCTCGGCTGCCACTTCGAACAACGCCTGCCGGGCCTCGCTCAGGAGCTGGTGGCCATGGAGCCCACCCTCTCCGATTCCGGCATCGACTACCAGCAGGTGCTCGGCAATCTCATGCTGCTGGCCCCTTCCTTCTCCCTCAGGGGAGGCACCTTGGAAATCCTGCGCGGCATCATCGCGCGCGGTCTGGGAGTACGCTGATGAACGAAGCACAGACAATTCTCGAAGACAGCATCTCGCGCCTGTTCGCAGACAGCGTTGACCGCGAGCTCCTGGCCCGGATGGAGCACGAGCCCTGGGACGCCGGCCTGTGGGAGGCCTGCGTCGAACTCGGCCTGCCCCAGGTGATGGTGAGCGAAAGCCGGGACGGCATGGGCGGCAGTTGGGTGGAAGGCTTCATCGTAGCCCGCGCCTGTGGCCGCTATGCAGTGCCGCTGCCGGTGGTGGAGCAGATGCTCGCAGGCCACCTCGCCGATCACGCTGGTCTCGCGGTGCCGGAAGGTGTGGCAGGCCTCCTGCCCGAAATCATCCCGGGCTCCGCCATAGCCGGCAGCACGGTCAGCATGACCCAGCGGCGCGTGCCCTGGGGTCGGCGCGCGGACTGGTTCCTGGGCCTCGGCGCGGACGGCGAGCTGTTGATAATCGGCAAGGACGGCAGCCGCTGCGAAGCCGAGACCAATCTGGCGCGCGAGCCGCGCGATCAGGTGGTGCTGCAGGCGAGCCCCATACTTGCCCGGGGCGCCTCAGGCCTGCCGGCAGAGGCGGTGCGCTGGTTGGGGGCGCTGTTGCGCAGCGCGCAGATTGCGGGGGCTGCCGCCGCCTGTCTCGAGATGAGCGTGAAATACACCTCCGACCGCGAACAGTTCGGCCGCAAGCTGTCGCAGTTCCAGGCCATCCAGCACCACCTTGCGGAAATCGCCGGGCAGATGGCAGCGGTGGACACGATGGCACTGGAGGCTTGTGTCGCGCTGGATCAGCGTGGTCTTGCAGCCACAGGCCGTGATGCCCGCTTTGAACTTGCGGCGGCCAAGTGCCGGGCCAGCGAGGCCGTGGAACCTCTCACCCGTCTCAGCCATCAGGTGCATGGCGCCATCGGCTTCACCTACGAATACGACCTCCAATTCCTGACCCGACGGCTCTGGTCTTGGCGCGCCGAATTTGGCGCGCATGGTGAATGGGGCGAATACTTGGGCAGCATCGCCCAACGCGAGGGCGGCGACGGCATCTGGGCCTACATGACCGCCTGATCGGGGCGGTTCCACGCATCCTTATCCGAAAGGCATTCCGACATGAGCGACGATTTGCTGCTGTTTGAAAAACACGGCCATGTGGCCAAGGTGACCATCAACCGTCCGGACAAGCGCAACCCGCTGGGCCTCGCCGGCGACGGTGATCAATTCCATGCCATGGCCAAGCGTGTGAATGACGACTTCGACATCCGCTGCGTGATCATGACTGGCGCCGGTTCGGCCTTCTCCGCCGGCGGCGATCTCAAAGCCATGCGCGATCGCAGCGGCGAATTCGGCGTGGACAACCTGCGCCTGCGCGACCATTACCGCAGCGGCATCCACGGCATCATCAAGGCCATGTGGAGTATCGAGGTGCCGATTGTCGGCGCCATCAACGGGCCGGCGATCGGTCTCGGCGGCGACGTGGCTTCGCTGTGCGATATCCGCCTGTCCGCGGCCAGCGCGAAGTTTGGTGCGACGTTCCTCAAGATCGGCCTGCTGCCCGGCGACGGCGGCGCGTGGCTGCTGCCGCGCATCGTCGGCTGGTCGCGTGCAGCCCAGCTCTACTTCACCGGTGATGTGGTGGATGCGGAGACCGCCCGCAGCTGGGGCCTCGTGTCCGAGGTGTATCCGGATGATCAGCTGATGGCCGAGGCCGAGCGTATGGCCGCGAAAATCATCCAGCAGCCCCCCCAGGCGCTGCGCATGACCAAGCGCCTGATGCGGGATGGGGTGTCGGCCAGTTTCGATGCGATCATGGAAATGTCAGCGGCCATGCAAGTGCTGGTGCAGCGGACCGATGATCACATGGAAGCCGTGAACGCCTTCTTCGAAAAACGCCCCCCGGTGTTCACCGGCAAATAGCCAGT
The DNA here is from genome assembly GCA_016874535.1 of Gammaproteobacteria bacterium. Taxonomy (GTDB): domain Bacteria; phylum Pseudomonadota; class Gammaproteobacteria; genus CAIKBL01. The sequence goes on along the minus strand of VGUA01000067.1, from coordinate 4,680 downwards.
CCCATGTGAGGCCATGAACCGTGCAAGCGGTTCATGGCTTCGCACTGACCAGCCAGGTACTGCTCGCGAGGACCACCCTGTGATCGCGCACATGCGGAGCCAGAGCTGCGCGCAGGGCGACCCTCACTCGCTCACGCGTGGGTTCATCGGCCTCGTCGAACACCGGCGCGGCAGGCCCCATGCGCGTCATCTGCTCCACCGCTTCTTCCAGCGGCCCGAGATCCAGCGTCCGCTCATGGGCGCGCGCATCCACATCACGGAATCCAGCCCCCTCCAGCACCTGCCGCAACCAGCGCTCGTCCGCGAGCCCGAACGGCCCCGGAGAATTCCGCACGCTGGGGGCGGGGCGAGGCAGGATTTCAAAGGCGGTGGAGGCCGCGAGGCCCATCCAGGGGTTCAAGGCCATCTCACGCCAGCAGATGAAACGCAAGCGGCCGCCAGGCTTGAGGGCGGCCCGAAGGTGACTGAAAGCGGCGACGGGTTCCGGAAAGAACATCACGCCAAAGCGTGAGGTGATCAGATCGTAATGGCCGGAAGGCAAGGGCATGCTGCCGGCATCGCCCTCCACGAAACGCAGATTGGCCTCCCCCGGAAACCGGGCACGCGCCACCTCCAGAATGACGGCTGACACATCGAGCCCCAGAACCTCGCCTGCGGGGCCCACCGCTTCGGCGAAGGCCTTGCTCGTGAGTCCTCCACCACAGCCGACGTCTATCACGGCCTCACCCGACTGGGGCGCGGCATGTCGCACCAGTTCATCAGCGAGAGGAGCCAGCATGCGCTCGACGCGATCAAGGTTGGAGACCCAGCGGCGACCGCCGCCTTCGTTCCAGTAAGTGGCCTGATCGACTGTGGTGGATGCTTGCTGTGACATGGATGCTCCGCAGAGGACTAGGGGGAAATGGTGGGCGGACGCACCTCTCGCGCCGCGCCAGCCGTGTGCGGTGAACTGTACTAGGATCACGCCATGAACGGCATCAGCAGGCGGATTACCGGACTCACATCGCAAGAAGTGGCCAGCCGGCTCGCCGCGGACGGTCCCAACGAATTGCCGCGCGCCAAGCCCCGGGCCGTGTGGATGCTGCTGTGGGAAGTGCTGCGCGAGCCGATGTTCCGCCTGCTGGTTGCCGCAGGCCTTGTATACCTGCTGCTGGGTGATGAGGGAGAGGCGCTGCTGCTCCTGTTCTTCATCCTGCTGTCGGTGTTCATCACCGTCGTCCAGCAGCTGCGCACGGACCGCGCGTTGGAGGCGCTGCGCGATCTGAGCAGCCCGCGTGCGCTGGTGATCCGCGAAGGCGGGACCTGCCGCATCGCGGGTCGCGAGCTGGTGCGCGGAGACATCCTCGTGCTCGCCGAAGGCGACCGGGTGCCGGCCGATGCGAGTCTGCTGGAGTCTCAAGTGCTGGAGGTGGACGAGTCCTTGCTGACGGGCGAATCCGTCGCCGTGCCGAAGCGCGTGCGCGAGGCCCAGCCTGCCATGGCGGATGAAGCCTTGCATCGCGTGTATGCCGGGACCCTCGTGGTGGCGGGGCGCGCACTCGCCGAAGTGACGGCCACGGGCGCACGCTGCGAGATGGGTCGTATTGGCGCCCTGCTTCGTGAACTCGCACCGGTGCAGACGCCACTCGCCCTGCAGATCCGCCAACTGGTGCGCGTGGTCGCGGTGCTGGGCCTTACGCTCAGCTCTCTGGTGGTTCTCATCCATGGACTCAGTTTTGGCGACTGGCTGCAGGCGCTGCTGGCCGGCATCGCGCTCGCCATGGCCCTGCTCCCTGAAGAATTCCCGGTGGTGCTGACGGTCTTTCTCGCCCTCGGTGCGCGTCGACTGGCGGGAGATCAGGTGCTCACCCGCCGGCCGGACACCATCGAGGCGCTGGGCGCGGCCAGCGTGCTTTGTACCGACAAGACCGGCACCCTCACGCGCAATCGCATGGCCGTGGTCGAGCTGCGCACACCAGAGCACCCTGATGGCTGGCAGGCAGGCGAACCACTGGCCGAGCCCTGGATCTCACTCGTGCAGTGTGCGCTGGATGCAAGCGCGGCCCACACGGCCGACCCCATGGAGCAGGCCTTGCAGGCGCTGCTGCCGGCAGGCCAACCGGCCGCGCCTTTGAATACCTACAGCCTGAGCGCCGAGCTGCTCGCCATGGGTCATGCGTGGCCCGCGGATCGTGGCTGGGTCGTCACGTTCAAGGGCGCACCGGAAACCGTCGCCGAACTGTGTGGGCTCAACCAGGAACAGAAGGAACGGCTGCACACACAGCTCGGTGCCATGGCGACCCGCGGACTGCGCGTGCTGGCTGCGGCACGCGCCGAGTCCACGCACGGCGCTCCACCCACCAGCCTGGTCGCGCTGACGGCGGGCGCAGCCTGTACCTTCATGGGCCTGATCGGGTTTGCCGATCCGTTGCGCGAGAACGTGCCCGAAGCTTTGCGCGAGTGTCGGGAGGCGGGCATCCGTGTGCTCATGATCACGGGCGACTATCCCGCGACTGCACGCGCCATCGGAAAGCAGGCCGGGCTTGCTGCCACGGATGAGTTGTTGACCGGCGAAGACATCGAACGACTGCCGGATGATGAGCTCGCCGCTGCACTCTCACGGGTTTCAATCTGTGCACGGGTATCTCCCCGCCACAAGCTCAGGATAGTGGAGGCATTGCGGCGTACCGGTGCAGTCGTCGGCATGACCGGCGATGGCGTGAATGACGCGCCGGCCTTGCGCGCGGCCCACATCGGCATTGCCATGGGTGGGCGGGGTACGGATGTCGCGCGCGAAGCCTCCTCCCTGGTGCTGCTCGATGACGACTTCAGTTCCATCGTGACTGCCGTGCGTCTGGGCCGCCGCATCCACGACAACCTGACCAAGGCGCTCGCTTACATCGTGGCCGTACATATTCCGATTGCCGGCCTCACGCTTTTTCCGCTGTTGCTGGGATGGCCATTGCTGCTCGGTCCCCTGCATATCGTGTTCATGGAGTTGGTGGTGGACCCTATCTGCTCCATCGTGTTCGAGGCCGAACTTCCGGAGCGGGCTCTCATGCAGCGCCAGCCTCGCGGTCCGCGCTCCTCAATCTTCAACCGCCGATTGCTCGCCTGGAGTCTCTGCCAGGGCTTTGCCACCCTGCTCATGCTGCTTGCCCTCGATACGCTGCTGCGCACTCAGGGCACGGCCGAGTCCGAGATTCGCACGGTGGTTTTTTTGGGATTGGTCGCCAGCAATCTCGTGCTGTTGTCCGTGAATCGGCGCTTCAGCGCCGAGCTCACCGAGATCTGGTTGCGCAGGAACCCCGCGCTCTGGCCGGTGTTGTCGGCCGTGATGTTGCTGCTTGCGGCGGTGATGTTCATCCCCGCCTTGCGTGCGTTGTTTGGCTTCACACTGCCCGCATTGGCACCGCTCGGCCTGCTGGCGCTGGGCTGTACGGGACTGCTGTTCAGTCTCGAACTGCTGAAGCCCCTCTTCCGCCCGCGCCCCTCAACGGCTGCACGGGCGGCATAAGACTCAGCCCGCCGCGCGTTGCGCGCGGTATTCGGGCAGCGGACCCTGCCCCAGCATCTCGCGATAGTTGTTGTGGAAGTGGTGCAGCGCCGGCTCGTTGCGCCCGAACACGAATTCCTTGATGAGGCCGCTGTTGGCCGCCGCCTGGGTCTTCACTCCCATCGCATAGTCTTCGTGTTCCACGGTGCTGATGAAAAGCTCGGCACTCGCCTCCAGACTGAATTCGACCGGCTTGGCCATGTCTGCCGCATAGAGGTTCTCGCCGGAGAGCTTCTGTGCCGCCGCCGTATCCGCAAGCTGGGAGGCGATGTGTGGCAGCCCGTAGTGCGAGACGCGGGTGAGTGACTGCCCCACGCGGTTGGCATCGGGATAGATCTTGGCCAGCGCCAGCATGCTGTTCAGCAGGACTATCTGGATATTGGGGAAGAGATAGTAGGCCACCACGGCGCCGTCGCGGATCGTCCACTGGCTCTCCGGCTGGTGGCGCATGACGTCGATGAATTTGCTGGCCAGGCAGATACGGTGGTTGCGGCCGAACTCGCGATAGGTCGCCACATCCCCATGGAGCAGATTGGCGAGCGTGTTCCGATGCAGGGTGTTGAAGTGATACACCTCGCCAAAGGTGTCGTTGGCAATCTTCCAGTTCACCGGCACGTCCAGCACGCTTTCGCCTGCGTATTCGGCCTTGCCCAGACCCCACGCCGCGAGCTCCGGACCAAGATCACCGAGCAGCGCATCGGCATCGATCACCCCGTCCTCGCGGGGATGCACGAACAACAGGCCGTGAATCTCGAGGGTGGGCAGCTCGATGAGGTTCAGGCAAGCCTTGTCCACGGCCCCGAACTGCTCGGCCGCCCGGATCCCCATCAGGCTGCCGTCGTTGCGGTAGGTCCAGCCATGGAAGGCGCAGGTGAAGCGCGCCTGCTCGCCCCTGGCCCCGCTGACCAGTTCGGCGCCGCGGTGACGGCACGCGTTGACGAAGGCCCTGAAACGCCCACTCTGATCACGGGTCGCCAGCACCGGCACGCGGAAATCATTGCAGGTGAGGTAGCTGCCGGGTTTCGGCAGTTCGCCTGAAAGCCCGATCATCTGCGGGTGATTCGCGAAGAAGGTGTCCCATTCCTGACGCGCGAGTTTTTCGCAGGTATAGGCCTCGGCGCGATTCACCGCGACCCGCCCGGCAT
>VGUA01000066.1 GCA_016874535.1 Gammaproteobacteria bacterium | reverse complement strand
AAGGCTCCTTTAAGGACCGGTCGGCGGTCGGCGGCGGCCGTTTCGCTCGGAATGGCGCGAGCCCGTTCCCCGAAGGGAGTGTTTGTAACGACCCACCGAATTTCTGCTCAGGTGCTATGTTGAGAAGGAGACATACCCATGAGCGACGTGATGGAAGAAGAGATCAAGCGCTGGACGGCGCGACGGAGGAGCATCTTGTAGAGGAACTCGCCGGAATATTCTGGCGGAAGCGCCGATTACGTCTCGCAGAGGGAGCTGTTTTCCGCCGCGGGCTGGCCGGAACAATCGCTCCCACCCGGGGAACCGTTAAGGCCGCGTTGGCGCATTTGGACGTGAGCCAGGGGACGGAAGGGCCCCTCGACGCCATTCAGGCGACCGCGGTTGAGACTGAGGACGAACTTCGTGACCTATCCGACGATGAAGCGATGACGCGGCGTGCGCTTGCTCTGCTCGAATCTGGGCGGAAGGACCGATACAAGGTGGCGCTTCAAGCGGTTCGTGAGGACACCCGGGAATGGTGGGAGGAGTGTCTGGACCGGGATTCAGACGAACTGGACGAAGATGAGGAGATCCCCGCCGCAGATGCGGATGGGCTCCGCGGATTCCTGGAGACGAAAATCCTTCCCTGGTACGAAACCCGGAGGAAAGAACTTCTGAACCGCCCCTTGATCAGGGACCAGGCATTTGGAGAAGCGCTGGAGCCGGTGAAGCTGGAGCGACTCAGTCGTTATGAGGTCCATCTTGATCGTAAACTCGAGCGGACGTTGGCCATGCTTGTGCGATTGAGGCAGATGCGGAGCGTCGGCGACTACGAATAATTCTGTTTCGCAAAAATCGGACTTGGGAGGCCATTGCGACTTTGCAGTAGTGGAACGAACGTACATCGAGTGCAGCCAGTTTCCAGGAATGTTCGGTCTCAGTTCGGGGCCAACGTCACTTGTAACGCGGGGTCCCGTAAGTAGCGGGGCAACTCTCGGGGCAACAATCAAAAATAAAATCGAGAAGATTCCATTTAAACAACAAGTAAGAGCATTTATTCGATACCCTCATCCGCTTGGTCCTCCGAGACTACTGTGCTCCCCAGGGGTGATCGATCACGTAGAGCCAGCGGCCATCAGCCTGTTGGCGCACGATCTCCACAGTGCGCCCGGTGTGGGTGAAGGGCTGCCCATCGGCCCCCGTCCCGGTCAAGGTCCACTCATTGCTGAGCAAAGCCAGTTCGCCCTGCGGGATGGCGTAACGGGTTTCCAGCTTCAGCTTGCCACCGGTGCCGAGGAAATCCCGCAGGCCATCGATCAGCCCGGCGCGGTCCTTCACGTACTGGCCGGGGCCCCGTACGAAGGTCGCTGAATCTTCATACAAGGCCAGCAAACCCTCGAGGTCGCCTGCGTTGAAACGCTCCTCGAACAGTCTGTGGGCAATTTCCGGTGCTTGAGTCATGTCATGTCTCCCTATGGCTGGAACTCGAGTCTAGCTCAGTCATGGCGCCAGCCCACGCGGGAAATCCACGCACCACGACAAGCCATCCTCCTTGTCAGTTGCACGGCAACTTACCATCCCGGCATCTCACAATGACCGTCAGGCTGCGCGCATCGTTGGAATGAGTGTGCCGCGTACCAGTTCGATGAGCTGCTGCCGAAAATCAGGAATCGCCCCAAGCAATGGGATGGAGTGCAGCAGTCGCAGCGACGCGTAGAACGCGCGGTCACGCTCGAAGCGCGCACGCTCCTCTGCGGGCAAGCCTTCCCAGTAGTGTGCCTGGAAGCGGTCCAGGAACTCGGTGCCTGCCTCATTCGGCAGCTTCGTCACCCGCTCGCAGATGCCGACCATTGGCGAGTAGATCGTCTCGATGAGCCCAAGGTCAAAGAGTGGTGAGCCACGCGAGAAGTCGCCCATGTCGATGACGATGGGTTCGCCATCGCGGATCATCACGTTCCCGCCATGGAGATCGAAGTGAACGCAGGTCCCGGCGTTCGGGATCGCGTCGAGCTTGGCACGCAGGAAGGGTATGTCTGCCGGGTCGAGCAGCGGCGCCAGCTGCTCCAGCCAGCCTTACGCATCGGCCTTGATGTCGGGGAAGACCATCGGGTCGGCTTGCGTGTCGTGGATCGTTCGGGCCAGTGCCGCCAGAAGCCGGGCGTGGTCGTCCAGCTGGTCGGGATATCGGCGCATCAGTGCAGCGATTGAATCGGCGCCGAGCATCTCGTAGGTGATCCCATAGCGGTCGCCGCTCGCGACAACGTCCAGCGAAATCGCCGTCGGGACACCCGCGACAAAGGCCGCCCGCGAGAACTTTTTCTCCTTTTCGACGACCGCAGGGTCGACCCCCTGCCGGTAGAGCTTCACGATCGTCTCATCGTCCACCCGGAAGACCTCGCCGAAGACGCCCTCGGAAAGGAATTCCAGTCCCTCCACGGAGATCTCGCGCAGCTTGTCGCGCACGGTCACGAGCTGATCAAGGCCGCTGAGCTCGAAGACGCGCCGCACTTCGGGCTGCACGTTCACCAGCTCGACTCCACCGCCGCGCGGCAGGAGTCGCTTGTGCTGGGTGAGGATCACGCGGATCCCGCCGCTGGACACAAAGGGGCAGGCCCCCAGATCGAGGATGAGTAAGCGCAGATCAGCGTCGCCGGGGACGGCCGCAGCCAGGACCTCTGCCGAGCTTGCGTCGAGCCTGCCGCCAAGGCGCAGCGTGGTTGTCGCGCCCTCGCGGGCTGCGACGATATCGAGTGTGGCCATAGGGCCTCCCGGCTGCGGAGTGGACGGTCAGGCCAGTCTAGCGGTTGCAGGCGCCCCAGCAAGCTTGGGCACGCCTTGGACGCACGTGCGAGAGGTCTGAACGGTGCCTACCTTCCGTACCGTGCTGGAGTGTCTATCCTGCCGGGGAGTAGCATGCAGCCATTGCCGCATGCGAGGAATCGAGATGGCCGCGCGACCAGACCTCATCCCCAGTGCCTCTCCCGACAGCCTCTGGCGCAAGCTCGCGTGGCTGCTTGCCGCGCTCACCTGCATCGCGTTTGGCCTGATGGCCATGCAGTTCCCCTTCGCGCTGCGCAGTGGTGATGCCGGGATCTGGGCGGCGCTGCAGTCCTTGCTGACCGGTGCGGATTACAGTGTGGGACCCGGGTCTGCGCACGAGATGTACCCGGTGTATCAGCGTGCGCTCACCGCGATGAGTTCTCATACAGCGCTTGGCGGGCTTGCCCTCGCACTGGGTGTCTCACAGTTCATCCCGGCCCTGCGGCGACGTCACCCCGCGCTGCATCGGGCCTCGGGGCTTCTGGTCATGCTGGCCGTGACGGTCTCCATGATCGGCGCACTCGCCTATCTGGCTGCAACACCGCTGGACGAGATATATGCCAGTCCATCGTTCGGCCTTGCTCTCTGGGCGCTCAGCATTGCTGCACTGACCTATCTCGGGCTTGCCCTCCTCGCCTTGCGCCTCCGGGATTTTCGTTCGCATCTGGGATTCATGGCCCTGATGATGTCCACCTTGCTCACCGCGCCGTTGCTGCGCATGGAGTGGGCGGCATTCGGTGCGGTGATGTCATGGGACATGCGCACCGTCAACCAGGGTGTCACACCGTTCCTGGGGCTGGCGACAGTGCTGCTGATGATGCTGTGGATGCATTTTGTCGGGACGCACGACCTGCCCGCACGGCCGCGGAGCGCCATTCGCGTGCGCTGGGTCGTCGTGGCCTCAGCCGCGGCGGGCGTGGTGCTGATGCATGAGGTGGTGCTGGCACCGCTGGGAGTTGATCTGCTGGTGGGATGGCGGGAGCCCGCCGAACGTTTTCCGCGGCACGGCCTGCTCTGGGGCCTGTCCGCACTCATGGTGCTCGCGCGCTTGCCGGTCGAGCTGCCGCGCGTGCAGGCGGGCGGGAAACCGCGCGCGATGACTACCGTCCTGGCCGGCGTGAATGCGGTGGGAGCAATGGTCCTCGGGGCCTACTGGCCGGATACGGGCATAGACGGTATCGGCCTCAGCTTGTTCTGGCCGTCATTCGGACTCATCAGCCTCTGTCTGATAGTGGCCGGTCAGGTCTCGGCACGCCTCGATGCACCGTGGTCGCTGTGCTGGTTGCTGCTCATGGTGATGCCCGCGAGCTGGCCCGCGCTGATCATGGTGGCCTGGCTTACGGAACAGTCCTACACCATTGGGCTGTGGCTGGCCTGCACCATCGGCCTGAGCGCAGCCGCTGCAATCGCCCTGATCCTTGCCTATTCGGTGCGCCTGCCATTTCCCTCTCGCATCAGATAGCAGACTGCGCCTGATCCGCGTCAGCGGGGGGTTGGCTGACTGATATCCAATGATCTGCCCCGGTGGGTTTCCAGCACAGTATGATTGCGTGCTTGGGTCGCGCATGCCACCGACCTTCCCCTCCTTTCCAACAGTAAATGAGAGTGTGTCCATGACTTCGTTGTTTTCGCCTTTGACCTTCAATCGCGGTCCCGCCATGAAGAATCGCTTCATGCTCGCCCCACTCACCAACCAACAGAGCCACGAAGATGGCGTCTGCTCCGAAGAAGAATTCAAATGGCTCACGAAGCGGGCTGAGGGTGGATTCGGACTCACCATGACCAGCGCCGCCCATGTGCAGGCCGAGGGCAAGGGCTTCCCTGGCCAGATGGGGATCTTTTCCGATGACCACCTGCCCGGACTCACCCGTCTCGCCAAGGCCATCAAGGCCAACGACAGCGTTTCCATCGTACAGCTCTACCACGGGGGGATGCGCGCTCCAAAGGAGCTCATCGGCATGCAGCCGCTTTCCGCCTCGGACAACGAGAAGTGGGGCGCACGCGCCATGACCACTGCCGAAGTGGGAGCCATGATCGAAGCCTTCATCCGCGGCGCGCAGCGCGCCGAGCAGGCGGGCTTCGATGGCGTGGAGCTGCACGGTGCCCACGGTTACATTCTTGCGCAGTTCCTGTCGCCGGAGATCAACCAGCGCACGGACAAGTTTGGTGGGTCGCTCGCCAACCGCCAGCGCCTCATCTTCGATATCCTCGAGGGGATCCGCAAAGGCTGCGGGAGCAATTTCATGGTGGGTGTCCGTCTGTCGCCGGAGCGCTTCGGCATGAAGCTGCCCGAGGTGGTGCAGGTGGCAGATCAACTCATGCGCGAGGAGCTCATCGAGTTCCTGGACATGTCCATGTGGGATGTCTTCAAGATGCCGGAAGACGGCGTGAGCCAGGGCAAGACCCTGCTGTCCCACTTCACGGAGCTGGACCGCAAGGGCTGCCGGCTGGGTGTCGCCGGCAAGCTGAAGACGCCGGCCGAGTGCCAGCGTGCGATGGACGCCGGGGTGGACTGGGTGATGCTCGGCCGCGCCGCGATCGTCCATCACGACTATCCCAAGCTCCTGCAGGCCAATGACAAGTTCATGCCGCTGGAGACACCGGTGTCACCAGAACACTTGCGGGCCGAGGGCCTCAGCGACACCTTCATCGAGTACATGAAGCTGTGGAAGGGCTTTGTGAAAGACAACGACGGCGTCATCGACAACGAGCTGATCCTGAACAGCTGATCCCTCCCTCTCTCCGCCCCGTCAGGGCCACACAGGCAGCCCTGACGGGGCTGGAATTCCGCAAGCAGGGTGGCCCGGTCCCGGGCAGCTCAAGATCAGAGAGGTTCCGGCCGCTGGTTCGCGTGAGTTTCCCGTGAGCCCTTGAACATGTCCGTGTCTTTCTCCGACCCATCTCTTCATTGTCTGGGAGACGTTTTCTCCCGGCTGGCTGCCAGCCAGCCCAGTGCCGCGGCGCTGCTCGACGTTCATGGTGCTGTAACCGATTACGCCACTCTCGCCGCACGCTTGTCGGACCTGGGGACAGCTTTGCGCGAGGTCGGAATCCAGGCCAACACTCGCGTCGCGGTGATAGCGCCGCAGGGTCCAGAGCTCGCGATGGCGGTGCTGGGAGCGATGGCCTGGGCCAGCTGTGCGCCGCTCAACCCCGCGTTGACGAACGCCGAACTGGCAGAACACTGTCGGGATCTCGCGGTCCGTGCGCTGGTGGTCACCGCTGGGACCGAGGCCCGCACACACACGCTGGCACGTGAGCTCGACTTGCCCGTGATCGCCTGCCCGGTGGTGGGCTCCGTATCCTCGACGCCCGCGCTGGCGGAGAGAGCGCCCGATGACATCGCGCTGGTGCTGCATACCTCCGGTACCACCGCGAGGCCCAAGCAGGTCCCCCTGAGTCATGCCAATCTGCTGGCCAGCATGCAGCACATCACCGACACCGTCGCACTCACGACACTGGACCGTGGGCTCGCCGTGATGCCTCTATTCCATATTCATGGTCTGCTCGCGAGCCTGCTGGCCCCATTGGGCGCGGGAGGCAGTGTGATCTGCACACCCGGGCTTGCCGTCCCGGCGTGTTTCACCTGGCTGAAAGCGCTTGGCCCCACCTTCTACTCGGCGGTGCCGACCATGCATCGGTGGGACGAGCCGCGGGCCCCGAGATCTGTATTCTCGATGCGGCAGGCAAGGCGCTGAGGGGCTAATCGAAGGCGGGATCGAGCATCTGTGCCATCGGGAAGGGCCCCCCGGAATGTGGGCCAAAGAAGAACCGGATAGCGACCGACCCCGTCCAGCAGTGCTCGCCATCCAGGGTGGCGTATTCGATGCCGGTCAGGAGTTTGATCCGATGTTCGAAGAAATGAAAGTTGAGCCCCGCATAGCCCGCCTGGTAGAGATCGCCGCTCGTCAAGCCGGCCTCCCTCTCGTAACGTCGCTGTGCAAAAAGCCCCCTTTCCTCGTCGCTGCCGGCAACCTGATATCTGGCGACTACCTGTATCCGCCGCGTGAGAAAGATTCCCGGCTGCAGATTGAGGCCATAGGCAGCACCGTCATCGCCGCCCATTCCGGTCGTGACCTCAGTCACCAGCGACAGCGGGCCCTCCGTCAGGATCAGCGCTGAAGCGAGGCCCTGATCAAACCGGTTGAGGTTGGTCGCCTTCTCGTTTGCGTCGCTGTGCACGAAAGAAAAATTCAGGAATGCACCGTCGGTTCCGAGGCGTTCCGTCAAATCGTGAGTCACGGTACCGAGCACCGAGTATCCCGAATCCGGATTCGTGAAGGCATCCTCCATATCCCGCCCGGTCTTGTTGGAGAAAACACCGCCGCACCAGCTCCAGCGGGGCGTCCGTCCGGAGAGCGTAACGGCAGGCGTGTAGTCCGCGCCAAACAGGTTGGTCAGCATGCTGCGTTCGAGGTAGTTGATATACCGACTGGAGACATTGCGGTCATGCGTGAAGCGATGCTTTTGCTGGCCGACGGTGAGGATCAGCGCATCATTGAATCTCCACGCTGCCCACAACTCGGTGAAGCCATTGTAGAAAGGCTCGAAGTCGCTGCCGCTCACCATCTGTGCATGCACGGTGAGTCGCTGGAACAGACGAGCCTGACCGCCCATGCGGTAACGCCTGCCCTCGTAGTCGTCGTCCTCGCCCGCACTCCCATCCGCCCAGTGCCATTGACCGTGATAGCGCCCCAGCAGCCACGCTTCCTGGATGACCGGATTGGCGTCGTTGGCATACACGCGACCGAGATGCTCCTGCCAGTCGAACGGGTCTGCGGCAAAGAAATGGGGAGCAAGTGTGAACAGCAGGGCTGCGAGCCCTCGATGAACGACGGAAAGCACAGCACGACTCCGGGGCGGGTGCGAGGTTTATGGACAGGTGCTCTGCGAAAGCAGCGTCCCTTGGCTGTGGCCCCACCCGACAGGTTCGGGTGGGGGGCTGGCGCCGGAAATTCTCTGCGCTTTATGCGTGCTGTATCAAGCGCACGGGAAGGTGTTTGAGCCCGCCCACGAAGCTCGACTGCACACGCTCCACGGGGCCGGTGATTTCGATGCCGGCGTAGCGCTCGATGAGCTGCTCCATCGCCAGCCTGATTTCTGTCTTGGCAAGCGGCCCACCCAGACAGAAGTGCGGTCCGGCGCCGAACCCGAGATGCAGGTTGGGATGGCGGGTCACGTCGAAGGTATAGGGTTGGTCGAACACTTCCTCGTCGCGATTCGCGGAGGGGAACCACATCAACAGGCGCTCACCGGCCTTGATGCGCTTGCCGCCGAGCTCCGTATCCGCGGTGGCTGTGCGCATCAACGAGATGACGGGGTCTGACCAGCGCACGAATTCTTCCACGGCCAGGCGCAGACGTTTGGGATCTTCGCGCAGCAGGGCCATCTGGGCCGGATTCTGCAACAAGGCGAGCACCCCACCGGAGAAAGCATTACGCGTGGTTTCGAAACCCGCCAGCATCAGCTGCACGCCGTTGTGTGCCACCTGGGAGTGCGGCATCGGGCAGCCATTGATCTGCGCATTCGCCATGAGGCTGAGCGGGTCGGAGAAGGGGCAGCCACGTCGCTCCTCCGCCAGTCCTGAACTGTAGCCGTAGAGTTTGCGGAAACCGCCAATCACGGTCTCCGCGGCACTGCCCTGCATGTATTCCGGATCCGTGCCCCCGATGGCCATCTTGCCGCAGGTCAACAGGGTGTCCCAGTCCTCTCGCGGCAAGCCGAGGATGTCGCAGATGACGGCCATGGGGATCCTGACCGCGAGGTCGCCCACCAGATCGATCTCGCCGTGTGACGGCAGGCCATCAAAGATTTCCGCAATGAGCTCGCGCGTTCGCGGCTCGCCATCCGCCAATGCCTTGGGCAGGAAGGGGGCGGACATCACCTTGCGGTATTCGCCATGCCGCGGGGGATCGATGGTCAGGACATCCTCGCCAACGCCCATGGCCTCGTGCGCGATTTCGGCCATCTCGGTGTCGATGACCGGCATGACGCCCTCACGCTCGGAGCTGAAGAGTTCCGGCTCGTTCAACATGCGTTTCATGTCGGCATGACGGAATACCGACCAGTAACCACGGCCATCGGGACTGGCGGTCCAGTGCACCGGATCCTCGCGCCGCATGCGATCAAACAGGCCGTAGTAGGCGTCGGTTGCAAAGAACGCGGGATCATTCAGTTGTTCATCTACGCGCACGTTGAATCTCCCGTGATTGTTGCGGCGTTTATCAGCCGGTGCCTGCAGGATGGGGATCTCCCACCGGAAGGTCGCGGCCGTGGTAGATGTTGGACTGCAGTGCCGCGTAACCGCGCACGTTCGACTCCAGGTGCGCGGCAACCAGTTCATGCGTCGCTGGCAGCTGATGCCAGGGAATCGCCGGCCACCCATGGTGCTCAGCGTGATAGTTCATGTTCCACAGCCAGAAGCGCACGAAAGGGTTGGAGCGCACCGTGCGCGTGCGACGCAGGATGCTGCCCTCATGCGGCAAGCCGGAGTGCTCGGCCGACACCCACAGTGTCTGGAAAACATGGGTGAACCAGGCCGCGAACCACCACCACAACCCGCCCGGCAGCAGCAGCGCCAGGAGGAGAAATCCCACCCAGCAGGCGAGCAGGATGCGGCACTCGCGCACCAGTTGTTCCGGATCCGTGGCCTGGCTCGCCCATGGGGCGAATTCCTGCCAGCGGGACCTGTCCTTGAGGGCAAAGCCGAGCAGCGGCAGTATCTTCAGCATCATCAAGCCGTAGCCACTGTTGGCAATGCACCAGCCGAGGCGTGTGTCCGGCCACAGCGCATAGCGCGGATCCAGCAGTTCCGGGTCGCGGGCCAGATCTTGCGTGTGGCGATGATGTTCGTAGTGAAAGGTGCGATAGACCGAAGGCGCCATGCCGAAGGGAATGCCTGTGAGCCATGCACCGAGGCGATTACCGGCCGGGCTGCGGAAAGCGGTTCTGTGCGTGCACTCGTGGAAGGGGGCAAACAGGCTGCTCCACACCCATGCCAGTGCGATCGCCAGCGGAAGGGCCAGCCACGGCGTGGTGGCATTCACGGTGAGGGCGATACCGAGTCCCACGAACGCCAGGAGGTGCAAGGTGAGCCTGAGCACCGAAGGCCAGGTGCGTCGCGCCAGCAGAGGTTTCAGTGCGTCCGGTGGGATGATCGTGCGGGTTTCGAATTGCTCGTCCATGCGAGGATGCTCACTCCCTTCCTGTGGTCTTGCAATAGGAGTGCGCCTCGGCGAGATAAGCCTGCTCCAGCGCCCTTCCAAGCGGCGACAGCGGCGGCAGGAAACGCGGCTTGCAGCCGACCGTGGCTTCCACCAGTCGCAACAGTTCGCGCGCGATTCCGCGCCGCCGGAAGGCCGCGTTCACGAACAGGTATTCCACCTCACCCCGATCATCGTAGCGACAGTAACCAAGCGTGGTGTTGGCATCGGTCAGGGTGACGATGCCGGGCGTATGGGAGAGCTTCCAGGCAGGATCGAGCATCTTCAGGCGACACTCGCTGCCAGCAGCGAAAGCGCGGCGATGGTCGTGAGCTGGTAGCGCAGCTGCATGAACCAGTTTGGTAGCGAGACTGCCGACAGCAGACCGCGATCGACGAGGACGGCGCAGACCAGTCCTCCTGCCAGCAGCCTCAGGCCGATTTCGGGCGGACATTGCAGGGCCAGCCAGGCGAGCAGCGCCGGAATCACGCTCCACCCGTAGCGCAGCCAGGCACTCGGCCCCGAGATGCCCGATTGCAGAGCGTAGCCCCAGTGCAGTGCCCCCACGAACGACAGGATCACCGCCCCGTAGTCGGCCTGCAGGGAGCGCCAGTCCAAGTCTCCAAGCTCCGGTGCGAGATGGATCACGAACGCCGGGAGCACAAAAGGGATGAGACCGGACAAGCCCAGCAGCCTAGCCGCGAGAATGGGCGTGAGGGCACGGGGTTCAGTCATGGTGATGCGGTGCAAGTTTCAGGGATGTTCGGGTCCTGATGATGGCAGCAGCGAGCCATTGGCACCATGCATTCACGGGCCCTGAGGCAAACACCCATGACTCGCGACGGTGGACGTCGCTCGGCCGGCACCCCAAGATCGCGCGCATGGACGACCAGAGTGATGACTTCCGCTGGATGCAGCATGCCCTGCAACTGGCCGCGCGTGCGGAGGAGGAAGGGGAGGTCCCGGTAGGTGCGGTGGTGGTGCGGGCGGGCGAACTTCTCGGTGAAGGCTGGAACCGGCCCATCGCGCTGCGGGACCCAAGCGCGCATGCCGAGATCCTCGCGCTGCGCGCCGCAGCCCTGAGCGTGGGCAACTATCGCCTTGCGGGTACCACCCTGTACGCCACCCTTGAACCCTGTGCCATGTGCAGCGGCGCCATCATCCATGCCCGGGTGGCCCGGGTGGTGTATGCGGCGAGCGATCCTCGCGCCGGTGCCGCAGGCAGTGTGTTCGACATCCTCACCAGCGACAGACTCAACCACCGGGTGGACGTTACGGGGGGGCTCTGCGCCACCGCGGCTGCCACCCGGCTGCAACAGTTTTTCCGTGCCAGGAGATGATCTCATGACCAATACGCCCGAGGCCGGCCTCGATGCCTTGGCCGCAACCCTGGGTGCGCGGCTCCTCGCCGAAGGCCTGGTTCTCGCCACGGCGGAATCCTGCACGGGCGGGTGGGTGGCTCAGGCGGTGACAGCCATCGCCGGCAGTTCGGCGTGGTTCGACCGGGGTTTCGTGACCTACTCCAACGAGGCCAAGCAGGAGCTTCTGGGCGTGCCGCTGGCCACCCTGGAAGCTCACGGTGCCGTGAGCGGGGCGACCGCCGCCGCCATGGCGCAGGGGGTGCTGGCGCATTCGCGCGCGGACCTCTCTGTTTCCATCACCGGGGTGGCGGGTCCTACCGGCGGCAGCGAGGCCAAACCCGTAGGCACGGTCTGGTTCGGTTTCGCCCGCAAGGGCGGTGCGGTGTTTACCCGGCACTGCCTTTTTGCGGGCGATCGCCGGGCCATCCGGGCCAGTGCGGTGGACTTCGCCCTGCGTGCACTGCTCGAGCTCGCCGCAGGTCGCGAGCCCCCCTCATCCGGTTAAACGCCCCCCTCGCCTATGCCATAATCCGCGGGCCAGTTGACTGGCCGACAGCGTGGTGCTGCAGGGCCTGATGGCGCAAGGAAGCGCCAGCCAGCCCCGTCGCGTCTGCGACGGGATGACACTGTCATTTTTTATCCAATACACCACCCATGAAAGGGACATGAGCAATGGAAGAAAATCGCAAGAAAGCGCTAGGAGCGGCGCTGGCCCAAATCGAAAAACAGTTCGGCAGCGGTTCGATCATGCGTCTTGGCGACGCCGGAACCACGCACGACATCCAGGTTGTTTCCACCGGTTCACTGAGCCTCGACCTTGCGCTGGGCGTGGGCGGACTACCCCGGGGCCGCATCATCGAGGTCTACGGGCCGGAATCGTCCGGCAAGACGACACTCGCCCTGCACGTGGTGGCTGAAGCGCAGCGCATGGGCGGCACGGCCGCGTTCGTCGATGCAGAGCATGCGCTCGACCCGGTCTACGCCGCCAAGCTCGGCGTGAATGTGGACGACCTGCTGGTCTCCCAGCCCGACACGGGCGAGCAGGCGCTGGAAATCACCGACATGCTGGTTCGTTCGGGTGCGGTGGACGTGATCATCGTCGACTCCGTGGCGGCGCTCACGCCCAAGGCGGAAATCGAGGGCGAGATGGGCGACAGCCACATGGGTTTGCAGGCGCGCCTGATGTCGCAGGCCCTGCGCAAGCTGACTGGTGTCATCAAGCGCGCCAACACGCTGGTCATCTTCATCAACCAGATCCGCATGAAGATTGGTGTGATGTTCGGCAATCCGGAAACCACCACCGGCGGCAACGCACTCAAGTTCTACGCCTCCGTACGCCTCGATATCCGTCGCACCGGTTCGCTCAAGCGCGGGGACGAGATCATCGGTAACGAGACCCGCGTGAAGGTCGTCAAGAACAAGGTGGCACCCCCGTTCAAGCAGGCGAGCTTCGATATCCTCTACGACGTGGGGATCTCCCGCGAGAGCGAAATCATCGAGCTGGGCGTTTCCCAAGGTTTCATGGAAAAGACCGGGGCGTGGTACAGCTACAAGGGCGACCGTCTTGGGCAGGGCAAGGACAATGTCCGGATCTACCTCAAGGAACACCCGGAGATTGCGCGCGAGCTCGAGGCCAGGATTCGTGAATCCGCCCTGCCGCAAGTTGCCGGCATGGATGCGGACAACGAGCTGGAGGCCGAAGCCTGAGCGAGGACGATGCGGCCCGCCTGCGGGCCCAGGCACTCGCGGCGCTGGCGCGCCGCGAGCACTCGAGGCAGGAGCTGCAACGCAAGCTGAAGGCCAAAGGCCATGCAGCGGAAGACGTCTCGGCGCTGATAGACGAGCTTGCCGAGCAGCGGCTGCAGAGTGATGACCGGTATGTCGAGGTGTACATCCGGTCCCGCGCAGAGCGCGGTTATGGGCCCCAGCGGATCACGCTGGAGTTGAAGCAGCGCGGCGTGGCCTCGGCGGTGGTGCAGTCGGCCATGGCCGCGGCGGAATGCGACTGGCTGGCGCTTGCGGCCCGTGCGGATCGCAAGAAGTTTGGACCACTGGAAGATCGTTCGGCGCTTGCGCTCGCCAAGAGCCGGCGTCATCTGGAATACCGGGGCTACAGCTCCGAGCAGATCAAATCCGTATTGAATGGCGAGCAGGAACTGGACTGAAGCATGAAGACCACCGAGATCCGCCAGGGATTCCTTGATTACTTCGCTGAAAAAGGACATCGCGTGGTGCCGAGCAGCTCGCTGGTGCCGGGCAACGACCCCTCGCTCCTGTTCACCAATGCCGGCATGGTCCAGTTCAAGGACGTGTTCGTGGGCCTGGAAGAGCGTGATTACCGGCGCGCCGTGACCAGCCAGCGCTGTGTGCGTGCGGGTGGCAAGCACAACGATTTGGACAATGTCGGTTACACCGCGCGCCACCACACTTTCTTCGAGATGCTGGGCAATTTCAGCTTCGGTGACTATTTCAAGCGCGATGCCATCGAGTTCGCCTGGGACTTGCTCACAGGCCGGTTCGGACTGCCGCGGGAGAAGCTCTGGGTCACGGTGCATCACACCGACGACGAGGCGGCGGATATCTGGCTTAAGCATATCGGTGTCGATCCCGCGCGCATCACGCGCTGCGGCGACAAGGACAACTTCTGGATGATGGGGGACACCGGTCCCTGCGGCCCTTGCTCCGAAATCTTCTTCGACCACGGACCGCACATCGCAGGTGGCCCGCCCGGCACTCCCGAGGCGGATGGCGATCGCTACGTCGAGATCTGGAATCTCGTGTTCATGCAGTCCGAGCGCGATGGCAAGGGGGGGCAGAAGCAGATTCCGCGCCCCTCCGTGGATACCGGCATGGGCCTGGAACGCATCGCGGCGGTTCTGCAGGGCGTGCACGACAATTACGACATCGACCTCTTCCGCAACCTGATCGAGGCTATTAGGGCGATTGCCCCGCAGACGGCACTGGAACCCACTTCGCTGCGGGTCATTGCCGATCACATCCGCGCCTGCGCCTTCCTGGTCATGGATGGTGTGGTCCCCTCCAACGAGGGTCGGGGGTATGTCCTTCGTCGAATCATGCGACGCGCCCTGCGTCACGGTAACAAGCTCGGATTTGTCGATCCATTCTTCCACAAGCTGGTGCAGCCTCTGGCGCGGGAGATGGGCAGTGCCGTCCCCGACCTGATGGGGCGCATCCCGCGCATCGAGCAGGTGCTGCTGCAAGAGGAGGAGCGTTTCGCGGAAACCCTCGAGCAGGGTCTGAGGATTTTCGAGACCGCCGTCAGCCAGCTTTCCGGCAAGACCATTCCCGGCGAGGTCGCCTTCAAGCTCAACGACACCTATGGTTTTCCGGTGGATCTCACGGCCGACATCGCACGCGAGCGCGGTCTGGAGGTCGACATGCCGGGTTATGAGGCGGCACTTTCGCAGCAGCGGGAACGCGCCCGCGCTGCCAGTCATTTCGCCAACGTCGACACGGCGCATGCGATCAGTGGTGAGGCTTTGGCGCGAGTCGGCCACCAGCAGGCCTTCAGCGGCTATGACCGTACGGTGGAGCAGAGTCGCGTTGTGGCGCTGTTCCGTGCGGGTGAGGCGGTCACGCGACTCGAGGCCGGCGAGACCGGCGTCGTCGTGCTGGACTCGACCCCGTTCTACGCCGAATCCGGGGGGCAGGTGGGCGACCGGGGGCGACTCCTGAGTGGCGCCGGCGCGTTCGAAGTGGAAGACACCCGCAAGCAGGGTGGGCTGCACCTCCATTGCGGTGCCCAGCGCATGGGTGCGGTCGTCACCGGTGAGGAAATCAGGGCAGA
>VGUA01000065.1 GCA_016874535.1 Gammaproteobacteria bacterium | reverse complement strand
GCTGCCGGGCGATTTGCCCGTGCTGCCGCTCAGTGGGCGGGTAAATCTCGCCGTGGCAGGGCAGGGTGGAGATTTCACGGTTCACCGGTGTGAGGCGGCGTTGCGGCTGGGACCCAAGGCACGCTTCCAGTTGAACGCCAGCCCGGGCCTTGCCATTCGCAGCAGCCTGCGCGCGGATGAAAACCTCGCCCGTCATGCGGTCGGTACGCTGGCGCTGGAAGTGAGTGATCTGCCTTCCAGCGCGCTCAGTGATTTCCTGTCCCTCGGACAGCTGCGGTTCAAGGAGGTGAATGCACGACTTCGTCTGGTCTCCGACGGTCGTTCACTCAAGGTGGACAGCGAGACGCCACTGCGGCTGGAAGCGGTCCGATTGCTCGAAAACCAGCGCGCGTTGACCGCGCCCTTCGATCTCAGCGCCAAGGCCAGCCTCGAAGCAACCCGACGGCGTGTGAATCTGGTTCTCGACGAGACCACGCTGCGTTTCGAGGGTAATACCGCGCCGGCGCTGGCGGGCCGCTTGCTCGCGGGACTCACGCCGGGCGCGCGGGTGCCGCTCACCATGCTGGAGGCGGATCTGCGACTCGACCTGCGGCAGATCCTGGCTCAGCCCGCGCTGTTGCCGGGCCATCGACTGGTCCGCGGCACCGCCAGTCTGAGCGCGCAGGTGGCTGCGGATCGCACGCTGGCCGCGAATCTGGCGCTGACCGATCTGGAGGGCGGCCGTGCGCTCGCCATCGACCGACTCGAACTACCTTTGAAGGGTGCCCTCGCCCCTGATGGTCGGGGTTTCGACTTCAGTGCGCCAGTGCTTGCGACCGGGAAATCGGGCCCCACGCGTGCGGTTCTCAGCGGACATTACGCACCCCAGCCTGATGAGCCTCGGGTGATCACGCTTGGTCTAGCCGGCGAAGTCTTCTACCTGAACGATCTGCTTGCCGCCTGGACCTCCATCGCGCCCGCATCTTCCAGCGCTCGAGCGGCCGGCACCAAGCCAAGACAGGGCAGCACGCGCGCACCAGATGCGAAGGCCGCCTGGAAACTCATCCCGCCCGCGCTGGTGCTCGACGTCGCGATCGAGCGCCTGTTCTACTCCGACTATCTGGCATTCAATGCAGTGCGCGGCAAACTGGATTTGCGCAGCCGCCGCTTTGGCCTGCAGCAGGTTGGCGCGCGCTTCCACGAGAGCGAGATCAGTTTTGACGGCGTCATGCGGTTCAAGGCCGGCGCACCCGAGCCATATTCACTGGACATGAAAGGACGCGTCCGCGACTTCGACCTGAACACTTTCTTCACCGAGCTCGTGCCCGGTGAGAAGCCGCGGGTGGAGGGGCTGTTCGGGGTGAAGGTGGAAGCCACCGGGGTGTTCCCCAACTTCTCCCAGTTGCGCAACAGGCTGTTGTTCGATGTGCGCATGAAAAGCCGCGACGGCCTGTTCCGCCCGTTGCCGCCAGACAGTGCCCTGATGCTGGGGGCGTCGGACTTCATGGGCACCTTGGGTGAGGGCCTGTCCTATCTGCCCACCGGAGGCTTCGGCGCGGGCGCCGTGGCGCGATTGGTGAATTACATCGCCGAAATCGATTACGACACCCTCGATCTTCATCTGGTGCGTGAGGATTCCCGCCACGTACGGCTGGAGGAGTTCCAGTTGCTGAGCCCCACCATTGCGCTCACGGCAAGCGGAGGCATACGCCATGACCCCGGAGAGGACATCCTGGACAGCCCCCTGGAACTCACCGCCGAGCTCGACATGCTCGGGCGCGGAGCTGCCATCCTCTACAGTCTCGATCTGATGCGTGATGAAAAAGACACCTGGGGTTACTGGCGCGGCCCCTCGTTCCGCATCTGGGGCAGCCTCGCGGCGCCGGAATCCAACTTCGACGAAATCGTGAACGCTGCGGGCGATGCCGCCGTGCAGGGGGCGTTCAGGCATCCCCTGTCGGGGCTCATCGGCAATCTCAAGTTCCGCTGGTTTGACGACGACAGCGCAGCTCGGGAACGGGCAAGGGAAGCGCGACGTTCGCGGGACGCCGTGCGCGAGGCGGAGGAATCCGCAGCGAGCGGCGGGGAGCTGCCCGCAAACGCGGGCGTTCAGGCGGAGGAGGGAGCCCGGGGCGCGGAATCACCCGCGCCCTGAGCCGTTGTAGACAGCAACGAAAGACGGCGCCCGAGAGACTGCCTCGCGCTTCAGCCCGCCGGACGGCTGCTGTTGAAGATGTCGCGATGCATCTTCCAGACCTTGCCGTCCGTCTTCCAAACCACGATGTATTTGCCCTCGTCCAGCACCTTCTTGTCGGCGCCGCTGAGCGCGTAGGTGCCGACTTCCACTGCCGTGGCGCCTCCGAAGACCTCGACTTCCTTCGTCTTGAGCTTCGCGCCCCTGACCCCCATGTCGATGGCGCCCCGCCAGAACCCGGCGATCGCCTTGCCCTTCAGCATGCCTGCATTGGGCGGCATCAGCACCGCGCCCTTGCCATACAGCTTGCCGACCGCTGCGGCATTTCCCGCAGCGACTTCTGCTCCGAGTGTCTTGTTGTTCGCCTTGATGATCGTCGTGACGTCAGCCGTAGCCTTGCTAGCCATGAATAGCCCCCGTGCATGTGCGTTGGATGTTTGTCGTCCGCCCGCGGACAAAGGCCCGCTGCGGCCGCAGTGTAGGCAGCTTTACTGCCGGCGATCCATCCATTTTTCACACGCCGGTCGTCACCGCTTCGCGCACACCCGGTGCGTGACGCACCAACGACCGGTAAGTCCGGTGCCTCAGCGAACGCGGGCGGCAATCATCTCCACTTCCAGCAACCACTCCGGCTTCAGCAGCGAGGGCACACACACGGCAGTGGAGGCGGGACGGTGCTGGCCAAGACGGCGGGTGCGGGCCGCTGCGTACGCCGGGTAATTGTGCGCACCGACCACGTAGGCAGTCAGTTTCACGATGTGCTGGACACCCATGCCCGCGGCTTCGAGGATGCCTTCGAGATTGCACCACACCTGTTCGGCCTGGGCTTCGATGTCCTCGGGCACCGAACCATCCTGGAGCGCGCCGATCTGGCCAGCCGAATGCAGGACTTCCGCACCGGGTGGAATCACCACCGCATGACTGTAAGCCCGGTTGTAGGGTTCCATGACGGAGGAAGGATTGATGAAAGTTTCGAGAGTGTCTGGCATGGGGCTGTTCTCCTGTCCTGGGGTGAGGGGTGTGGTTCTGGTCGAAGCGAGGATAGTCCAGTTGCGAGCGAAGGGGGCAGTAACCCACCGGTCCGCTGCGCCGGAGGCCCGGATCCCTGTGCTTGAAACCATCTCCCGCTCTTGCACCGCACCATCAAAACGTCCACAAAAGGGTATTTGTTCAATAGGTTATCGCTGTTAAGCTCAGATTCACCAAGTGCTGCCTTCAGCACTCCTACGGGAGGGATTCCTGATGGCTGCGGTATCTCAACTCGATGAAAAACGGCCTGCCGGCAGGCCGCGCTCCGAACAGGCGCGCAAGGCCATTCTCGACGCCACGGCCCGTTTGCTGGAGAGTGCCACCCTCAAGAGTCTCGCCATCGAAAGCATCGCCCGCGAAGCTGGTGTCGGCAAAGCAACCATTTACCGCTGGTGGCCCAACAAGGCCGCTATCGTGATCGATGCCTTCTTTCGCGAGGTGGAACAACGCACTGCTTTCGAGCATGCCCCCACCGCAACCGAGGCGATTCGTCATCAGGTCGCACGCATGGTGCGCGCGATCGCCGGCACGACCGGACGCATCGCTGCGCAGATCATTGCGGAAGGTCAATCCGACCCCTCCGTGCTTGAACATTTCCGCGCCGTCTTCCTGCGTCAACGGCGGGCAGCCGCCACCGAAATTTTCCGCAATGGCATCGCCAACGGGGAGTTCCACGACGACCTCGACATCGAGCTTGCGATCGATCTCATCTACGGACCCATCTGGTATCGCCTCATGGTGGGCCATCAGCCACTCGATGCGACCTTCGCCGAATGCCTGCCCCGCCTCAGCATTTCGGCCCTCGTGAAAACGACTCCTTCCGGGATCCCCGCCACCGATGGCCACAACAATGGCCGTGGCATCCTGTCCATGAATTCGGGTTTCGGACCCACGGCCTGATCCAGGTCAAACCGGTGGCTGACGCCGCCGCGGACAATTCCTCCCAGACATGAACTGTGCGCCTGCGCGAGCAGGGCGCCATGCAACTGAGTGAGGAAACCCGCGATGAGAAATCCGCTTGCCAGAGCCATTACCTTGGCCCTCGCCGCCGCCGCCTTGCCGGCGACCGCTGCCACCGACATCGAGCAACTCCAACAGCGTCTCGCGCAAATGGAGCGCGAGACGGCCGCCCTGCGCGCCGAACTCGAACTGGTGAAACAGTCCAGTAATCAGGCCGTGAGCACCGCGACCGAAGCCAAGGCTGCCGCATCCACAGCAACGGCTGCCGCGGCTCCTGCCGTCAAGGGCAATCGGGTGTTCTTCCGCGGCGGTTATGCGGCGCTCACGGATGATCGCGCCAATGGCGCCTTCACCGACATGAACGACATACCGGGCGCCTTGGGGCTGGGATCGGTCAAGAACTCGAATGACGATGGCTGGTACTTCGGGGCGGGCTTCGATTTCCTGCTCTCGCGTGATGTGTTCGGGATGCTGCCGGGCACCTGGGCGCTGGCCGAGCTGGGTCTGGAATTCCGTGATCTGGGTGGCGACGAAACACATCTCGTAGGCCCCGTTGCCGAATGTCTGGCATTGAATGACGTGGGCGTGGGTGCCGGGCCGCTCAATTGCACCGGTATCCGCGGCGAGCAGAATCTCATGATGCTCACCGTGAGTGCCGCGCCCAAGCTCAAATTCAACGAAGGCGGCAAGCTGCGCCCCTGGATCATCCCGGCAGGGCTCGACCTCAATGTGATCTCCCCGCCATCGGATTCCACCAACTATCTGGACATCGGCGTGCAGTTCGCCGGCGGCGTGGATTACGAGATTCTGCCCGGCATCACCCTGGGCGCCGATATCCGCTATCACCTGTCTGCAGATCTGACCGACCCGGATTACTCGCCGGCATCCGTGGCCGCCGCGCAGGCAGCAGGCATGAGCTTGAACACAGATCCGTCCAACGACAGCTGGACGGCGGGAGTCTCCCTCGGCATAGGCTTCTGAAGAAGCCTGTTTGACGCTGTGGCGGGGCAACCCGTCACAGCGGATTTTTTGAACGCACCCCTGCCCTAGCCTGTCAGGTAAACCCCGCCGTTCACGTGCAGGGTCTGACCGGTGATATAGGCCGCGTCGTCTGACAGCAGGAAGGCCACGACGCCAGCAATCTCCTCAGGCCGGCCCGCCCGCTGCATCGGCGTCTGGGCGATCATGTCGCTGTACTCGGTCTCGGGCAGCACGCCACGCAGCCGTTCGTGCCAGATGAGTCCGGGCGCGATCACGTTTGCCGTCACACCGCTCGCTGCAAGATCGCGCGCCACTGAATGGGTGTAACCCACGATGCCGGCTTTGGCAGCCGCATAGGGTGCCTGGCCCGGGCCGGGTTGATAGGCATAGAGCGAGGCGAAATTCACGATGCGTCCGTGGCGCCGGTTTCGCATGCCACCGCAGAAGGCCCGGGTGCACAGGAACGTGCCGGTGAGGTTGACGCGCAGGATGATGTCGAAAGTCTTGAGCGCCATGGCCTCTGGCGCACCCGCACCGGCGACGCCCGCGTTGTTGACGAGGCCGGAAATTTCGATGCCGCGCCGCTCGAGATCTTCGCGCAGATTCTCCACCTCCTGCTCGCGGGTGATGTCCAGCGCGGCAACCTCCAGCCGCGCGGCCGACTCGGGGCCGAACTGCGCTGACCAAGCCCCGGTTTCGTCCGCGCGGCGGTCGACAGCGATGACCCGGGCTCCGTCGCGCAGCAGCCGTGCGACGATGGCCGTGCCCAGCCCTCCCAGCGCGCCTGTCACCAGCACATGACCCCGGGATTCCGTCATGGTCATGGCTCAGAACGAGCGCGGCAGGCCGAGCACTTTCTCGGACACGAAATTCAGGATCATTTCGCGGCTGACGGGCGCGATGCGCGCGATCAGGACTTCGCGCAGGTACCGCTCCACATGGTATTCCTTGGCGTAGCCCATGCCGCCGTGAGTCATCACCGCAGTTTCGCAGGCGTGGAAGCCGGCTTCCGCGCAGAGATATTTCGCGGCATTGGCCTCGGCCCCACACTCCTGGCCGCTGTCATAGAGGCTGGCGGCCTTGTAGGCCACGAGCTCTGCCGCCATGAGTTCGGCCCAGGCCTTGGCGAGCGGATGCGCAATGGCCTGGTTCTGGCCGATGGGACGACCGAACACCACGCGCTCGCGGGCGTAGGTCACCGCGCGGTTGACGGCCGCTCGACCCAGGCCCACCGCCTCGCAGGCAAGCAGGATCCGCTCGGGATTCAGGCCATGCAGGATGTAATGGAAACCCTTGCCTTCCTCGCCGATCAAATCTTCCTTCGGCACCGGCAGGCCGTCGTAAAACACGGCGTTGGAGTCGACTGCCGCGCGACCCATCTTGTGAATCTCGCGCACTTCCACGTAGCGTCGGTCGAGATCGGTGTAGAACAGGCTGAGGCCGTCCGTCTTGCGCTTCACCTGATCCTTGGGCGTGGTCCGCGCCAGCAGCAGGACCTTGTTCGCGCGCTGGGCACCGGAGGTCCAGTGTTTCTGGCCGTGGATCACATAGCCGGTTGGCGTGCGATCCGCACGGCAGTCCAGATTGGTGGTGTCGAGGCCCGCGTTGGGCTCGGTCACGCCGAAACAGGCGGTCTCCTTGCCCTGGAGCAGGGGTGGCAGCCAGCGCTGCTTCTGCTCCTCCGTGCCGAATACCACCACCGGGTTCAGGCCAAAGATGTTCAGGTGAATTGCGGAGCAGCCGGTGAGTCCCGCGCCGGATTCGGCCACGGCCTGCATCATGATGGTGGCTTCCGTGATGCCGAGGCCTGCGCCACCCACTGATTCCGGCATGGCGATACCCAGCCAGCCATCTTTCACCACCGCGTCCACGAATTCCTGGGGAAACTTGCCGGCATCATCACAGGCCAGCCAGTACTCGGGTGAGAAGTTGGCACAGAGCTTCGTGATCGCATCACGGATGGCACGTTGTTCATCGGAAAACTGGAAGTCCATGGCAGGCCTCGTCGGAAAGGGATGGTCGGAAACTATGCGGGCCCTAGGATGGGTGTCAAGCCGAGCACGCCGGCCTGACTTTTGTCAGCAGGGGCGTTCTCCTATCATGCAACCACGGCTTCGCCTGACGCCGAGACCCCATTCCCGACCTTTTCCCGTGGAGAACAACATGCGCGAACTTACCCTGGCCGAAGTGGAAACCCTGTTGAAGGAAGGCGTGGCTTATGCGCAATCCCAGGGGCGACCGAGCTCCATTGCGGTGGTCGATTTCGGCGGCAATCTGCGCGGTGCCCTGCGCCCCGACAAGGGACGCATCGCCAATATCCTCATTGCCGAGAAGAAGGCTTGGACTGCGGTCGCTTTCCAGCGCCCCACTGACATGGTGCGCGATGTCATGCTGCCTGGCGCTTTCGGCTACGGTCTTCAGCACACCGACGAGCGCATCTGTATGGTGGGCGGTGGCTACCCCATCTTCGATGAGCAGGGCGAGGTGATCGGTGGTATTGGCGCCAGTGGCGGCACTATCGAGGAAGATTGCGAATGCTGCCTCGTCGGCATGCGCAAGCTCGGTTTCAAGACCGAGTTCGTGAACCCTCTCGCCGCGGCGAAGAAATAATCCAACACTCCCCAGTGGATCATGGCGGCCTCGGGTCGCCGTGAGCGAGAAGCCAGCATGATCACCAGCCTGCCCGTGACCGAGACACCCGCAGACCAGATTCCGGCGCAGGATCTGGGCTTCGGATTGCACTTCGCCGACCGCATGTTCACCCAGCGCTATTTGCGCACGAGAGGCTGGCATGAGGCGACCATTGGTCCTTACGCCCCCATCACGCTCGACCCGGCCGCTCAGGCGCTGCACAACGGGCAGATGATCTTTGACGGCACCAAGGCCTACCGGCGCCCAGATGGCGACATCAACCTGTTCCGTCCGGAACGCAATGCGCAACGCTTCAATCGCTCGGCGGCACGCATGGGCATGCCTGAGGTGCCCGAGGCCCTGCATGTGGAGGCAATCAGGGAACTGGTGCGACTGGAGGCCCGCTGGGTGCCTCACGCGCCGCAGACCGCGCTCTACATTCGTCCGGTGATGATTGCCACGGAAAAAGCGCTGTCCATCCGCGCCCCGGCCGAATACCTGCACTACATTATCCTGAGCCCTGTGGCGCCTTACTTCGCCGGTGGCTTCGCCCCGATTGCCGTGCATGTGCCGCATGCCTGGGTGCGCGCGGTCCGCGGGGGCACGGGTGAAGCCAAGACGCCGGGTAACTATGCCGGCAGCATCGTGGCCACCGAAGAGGCCACTGCGCTCGGCTATCAGCAGGTGCTGTGGCTGGACGCGCTCGAGCGGCGCTATGTGGATGAAGTGGGGGCGATGAACATCGCCTTCGTGTACGCCGACCAGACCCTGCGCACGCCCGAATTGTCGGGCGCAATCCTGCATGGCGTGACGCGGGAATCCGTGCTGGTGTTGGCCCGTGACATGGGGCTCGACGTGCGCGAGGAGCGCATCGATTTCTTCGCCGTCTGCGAGGACATCGCTGCCGGCAGAATCACCGAAGTCTTCGGCATGGGCACTGGCGCCGTCATTGCCCCCGTGGGGCGACTTGGTTATCAGGGACGTGACATCGTGGTGGGTGATGGCCAACCGGGGCCCGTGGCGCGAGCGCTGCACGAAACCTTGACCGGCATCCAGTTCGGCCTGCGACCCGATCCCTACGGCTGGACGCAGACCATCCGCGTTCGCTCCTGATCCACGCAGGCCAATTGTAAAGCGTCGCTTGTCAGACTACGCTTCCGGATGATCAGGAGCTTTGCCCACAAGGGGCTGGAGGCTTTTTATCGCAGCGGGTCCAAGGCCGGAATACTGCCACGTCATGCGCCGAGACTGAGGCTGCAGTTGACCGCACTCGACTCCGCAATCAGACCCGAGGATCTCACTGCTCCTGGATGGCGCCTGCATCCCTTGACCGGGGATTTGAGGGGGTTCCACTCGCTGTCAGTCAATGGCAACTGGCGGGTGATATTCCGGTTTGTCGGGACTGATGTCGAACTCGTTGATTATCTGGATTACCACTGAGGCTGCGCTGTAATGGTCAAGATGCACAATCCCGCCCATCCGGGAGAGGTTCTTCGCGACTTTTTTCCGGAGGGGGTTTCGGTAAATGAAGTTGCACAGAGACTCGGCGTCACCCGCCAGGCTCTGTCCGCCTTGCTGAACGGTCGCGCGGGGGTCAGTGCCTCCATGGCTTTGCGGCTTGAGGGCGTGTTCGGGACCAGCGCAGAGATGTGGCTCAATATGCAGACTAGTCATGATTTGTGGCTGGCACGCAAGAAGCCACCGCGGGTCAAACGCCTGGCTCCTCCCGTGGCCGCCGCCTGAACCCAGCCGACGTGCCCGATGCCTCCGGTTGCCGGGGGCGCGCGAATCCTGCACTCTCCCGGGAGTTGGGTTCCCGTTAGGGAACACGGCCCGAGCGACAAAAACAGATTCTGGAGGTCATCAATGGCTTATGCAGTCGTCGTCGACAAGACGATCCCCGTGGCACGTTCCAAGGTTTTCGCGGCACTGATGGATTTTGGTGGAGTGGGCAAGCTTCTGCCGGAAGCCATCGAGTCCTGCACCCTGCAGGGCAGTGGCGTGGGCGCCGTACGAACCATCAAATTGAAGGGCGCACCGGGTGAGGTGGTCGAACGCCTCGAATGCGGTCACGACGAGACGGTGTTTTCGTATTCGATCGTCGCGCCCAGCCCGCTGCCGGTTAACCACTACCACGCCGTGGTGATTCTTTCCGATGCTCCGGGCGGCGGCTGCCGCGTGGTGTGGGGCAGCAACTGGGTGGCCACCGCCGCCCCCGAGGCCGATGTGAAGGCCATGCTGACCGATCTTTACACCAACCTCATCAACGCGCTCGCCAAGGCGTAACACCCCTGCCTCAAAGGCCGGGACACCGGGGGCCACGAGGCCCCCGGTTTTTTTTGATGGAGCCCACATGAAACTCGAAGGCGTGAAGGTCATCGATCTCTCGATGTTCCTGCCCGGACCCCACTTCACGATGATGATGGCCGACCATGGCGCGGACGTGATTCGCGTCGAGCCCCTCGGCGGCGAGCCCTCGCGGGAACTCGGCTGGAAGCAGGACGGTCAATCTGTCTGGTTTCGCAACACCCATCGCGGCAAGCGCAGCCTGCGCCTCAACTTGAAAGATCCGCGGGGCAAGGCCCTGCTGCTGAAGCTCGTGGCCGAGGCGGATGTCTTCGTTGAAGGTTTCCGGCCGGGTGTCATGGCGCGTCTGGGCCTCGACTATGAAACCCTGAAGACCCACGCCCCGCAGCTCATTTACTGCTCGCTCTCGGCCTTCGGCCAGACCGGGCGCTATCGCGACAAACCCGCGCACAATGTGGCGATGGAGGCGCTGCTCGGCACCGTGTCCTTCAACCTCGGTCATGATGGCAAGCCGGCGATGCCCGGTATTCCCGCTGCGGACATGTGCGGTTCATTGACAGCGTTTGCCGGCGTGCTGATGGCGCTGCTGCGCCAGCGCACGACCGGGCAGGGGGATTATCTCGACATCGCCATGCACGACGCGCTGCTCGCCTGGACCGCCAATTACCAGGGACCGATATTCGCCGCGCGTCAGGCGCACCAGGTGAAGCTCGAGCGCAACTGGGGCGGGGCCGCCTTTTACAACGCCTATGAAACCCGCGATGCACAGTGGCTGGTGATGGGTGGGTCAGAGCTCCATTTCTGCGCCAACGTGCTCAACAAGGCGGGCAGGCCCGATCTCATCGATCTCTGCCGCGAACCTCCGGGGCTTGCGCAGCAGCCGGTGGCCGATTTCCTGCGCGAATTCTTCGCCGCGCGCACCCTGGAGGATGCGCTTGCCTGGCTTGGCGATGTGGACTGCTGCTATGCGCCGGTACGCACCCTCCTGGAAGGCACACTGGACCCGAATACCCGCGAGCGCGGCATGCTGCTGAGCGATGGGGACGGACGGGACCATCTGGGGATCCCCATCAAATATTCGGAGGAGCCCGGGCGGGTGGACTTCCGGGTGCCTGCGCTTGGCGAGCACTCGGAGGCCATTGCGAGAGCGGCGGGCCTCGATGACACCCTGATCGCCGAGATGATCCGTGACGGCGTCCTGTGAGGCAGGCCCGCGCCTCCTGCGCGGGCCACTCCCCGACTCTCCTCAGCGCTGCCGGAAGGCCGGCATCACTTCTTTCGCGAACAGTTCCATGGAGCGCGTACCCAGCGCCGGGTCCAGCCCCGGGAACTGGCTGTCCATGATGAAGTCCGTGCATCGGAAGGTGTCGCAGAACTTCTCCAGCTTGCGCGCAACCTGATCCGGCGTGCCGATCATCAGGTGTTCCGCCAGCGGTGAGTGGCGGATGTCCTCTGCGCAGGTGATGGGCAGCGGCTGATCATCCCCTTCGGCATCGTTCGCCTCGGCCAGAATCTCCGCGTAGAAATCGAAGAGGTGGTAGAGGTGGTGCTGACACTCCGCCCACGCCTGATCCTCGGTCGGCGCGCAATACACCATACGCAGCTGCGCAATCTTGAAGTCGTCCGGATTGTGGCCATTGGCTTTCAGGGTATCGACGTACAGCGGTGCCGGATCCGGGCCCAGGGTTGCCATCAGGTGATAGCCCATCTCGGCGGCGCGCGTGATGGCCTTGGGTCCGCGTGCCCCAATCCAGATTGGGGGATGAGGCTGCTGCACGGACTTGGGCGAAAGCGTCATCTCCTTCGTCTGGGTGAACTTGCCGTTGAAGGTGACCTTGTCTTCCTTGAACAGTCGCACCATGAGTTCGATGCCTTCACGCATGCGCATGCCGCGCTCGCTGCGGTTCATGCAGAAGGCGCTCCACTCATGATGCGAATAGCCCTGGCCGATGCCGTAATCGATACGACCGTCCGAAAGAATGTCGGCACAGGCGAGATCTTCCGCGGCGCGCACCGGGTGGGAGAAAGGCAAGAGGTGGATGAAAGTGCCGATGCGGATACGGCTGGTGCGGGCGGCGATGGCGGCTGCGGTCGGAAACATCGAGGGGTTGTAGGCATCCTCGGTGAAGTGATGCTCGGTCAACCATACGTTGTCGTAACCGAGTTCTTCCGCGCGCACGATCTGATCGAGTATCGCCTTGTAGAACGCAGGAAAGGGGCGGCGCCATTTCACGGGATTGCGGAAGTCTTCCATAAAGCCGAAACGCATGGGCGTGAACTCCTGGGGGATTGAGGGTGTGACCTAGCCTAAAGGACTCACCTCGCCTTGCCTATGTCGCCAAGCGCAGGTGTGCGCATTAGGATGGGCACCCTCGCGACAGTCGCGCCTGGCTGCTTGCGATCAGATTTTTCCGATCACTTCATGGTGCGTTGCGGCAACAAAGGCCGCGAGGAGAATGGCATGCAAGGCTTCAGGCTGTCCGCGCAGGACGAGTACACGCACACCCCGGGCCCGGAGTCCAACTTCAACGAAAGCGTGTATGTGAATGCCTTCGATGCGGCCGGGCGCTTCGGCGGCTGGATGAGGCTTGGTAACCGGGCCAACGAAGGCTATGCGGAGCTTTCGGTATGCCTGTATCTGCCAAACGGGCGCGTGGCCTGTCAGTTCCTACGTCCCGTGATCGAGAACAACAGTCGCCATGATGCCGGTGGCCTGCGTTATCAGGTGCATGAACCCTTGAAGCAGGTTTCCATGCAGTACACGGGTGAAGTCATGCTGCTCGATGAGCCGGCGAAGATGCGTGATCCGCGCGCGGTGTTCCAGCAGGCACCGCGGGCCGGGGCGGATATCCTGTTCGAGCTGGCCGGCAATTCCCCGGTGCACGGCGGTGAGCCGCTGGACCCGACCCAGCAGACGATGTACGGCCGCGATTTTTCTCTCGGACATTTCAACCAGCACGCCAATGCCTCCGGTCATCTGCGCATCGGCGCCGAGACTTTCACCTTGAGCGGGCATGGCTGGCGGGATCATTCCTGGGGTCCGCGCTACTGGACCAACATTCACTTCTATCGCCTGTTCATTGCGAACTTCGGTCCCGACCGCGGCTTCATGATCCTGAAGATCACCGACCGCAATGGACTGACCCGCCGCTGCGGCGTGCTGCAGGTCGACGGTGAATACGAAGACATCGAGGATCTGGATGTATGGACGGACTGGACCCGGGACAAGGATCCCCATGCCGTGAAGCTTGGTATCCGTACCCGCAGTCACCGCGTGCGGGTGGAGGGCGAAATCCAGACCTTGCTGCCCTTGCGCAATCGCCGCAAGGAGGGCGCACTGCAGTTGGAATCCCGGATTGCTGAAGGGTTCACTCACTTCCAGTGGGAGGGCCGCACAGGCTGTGGCATGACCGAGTACATCGAAATTCTCGACCAAGGCATGCCGGTCGGCTATCCACTCTGAGGCTTTGCGCATGAATACGCAGGCCTCGGCGGCGCCCGCCGGGATTGTTTCGCGCCTGGAGCTGGCCGTTCGCCGCCGCTTCGGCAATTCGGCCAGTCTGGCCAATGTCAGTGTTGCAACCCTGGGCGGATCCAATCGCACCTTGCTGTTCGATCTGGTGGAGGGGGCTGCGCGGCGACGCCTGGTGTTCCGTCAGGAAACCTACAGGCTCGCGCATTCGCCGTTCATCGAGCCCCATCTTCAATACCAGCTGCTGACCCTCGCCGCGCGTCACGAGGTACCGGTGCCTGCGCCGATTTTCGAGTTTGCCCCCGAGGATGAGCTGGATCGTGGTTACGTTGTGGCCTGCGTGGAAGGAGAGACCTTGCCACGCCGGCTACTGGGCGACCCGCGCTTTGCTGAGGCTCGCGCGCGCTTTCCCGCCCAGGTCGGCGGAATTCTGGCGCGCTTGCACCGGGTACCGCTTGGGGAGGCCGATTTTCTCGCCGACGTCCCGGACAGCCGGGACCCGATTGCGGCGCAGCTCGAGCGCCTCGATTACTACGGCGAAGCCCATCCCGCGGTGGAGCTCGCCGTGCGCTGGCTGGTGCGCCATGCCCCTGCTTCCCGCCGACGATGCCTGCTGCACGGCGATTTCCGCACGGGCAACCTCATGATGGACGAGACGGGCATTCGCGCACTGCTCGATTGGGAGTGCGCCCACCTCGGGGATCCCATGGAGGAGTTCGGCTGGCTGTGCCTGCGTTCATGGCGCTTCGGCATGCTGGACCAAGCGGCCGGCGGCTTCTGCGCGCGTGAGCCGCTCTACGCCGCCTATGCGGCGGCTTCCGGCGAGGAAGTCGATGCGGAAGCCGTGCATTGGTGGGAGGTGTTCGGTTTCGTGCGCTGGATCGTGCTCAACGTGATGCAGGCCCACGGCCACTGGACGGGAGTACGACGCTCGCCCGCCTTTGCCGCCTGCGGCAGGAATACCTGCCTCATCGAGTACGATTTGCTCATGACCCTGCTGGGTCGCTACCGTTGAGGCCGTGACATGAGCCAGAACCTGCCAGATCTGCCCGATATCCTGCGTGAGGTCCGTGCCTTCATCGAGGCGGTCACTCCCAGGGTCGAGGAGAAGGATCGCTATCACGCCATGTGCTGCAGCTACCTGCTGGCCGTGGCCGAGCGCGAGCTTACGCGCGGCGAGGCTGCGGAGCGGGAGATGCAGCAGGCACGGGCGGCACTGGCCGAAGTGTCGGGTATGCCACTCGCGAGTGACGGCGAACTCGCCGCCCGCCTGCGCGAGGGCCGGCTGGACGCGCACTGGGATGCCGCGCTGGAGAGCGTGCTGCGTCAGGTCGTCGCCCGTGTCAGAGTCTCCAAACCCACCCATCTCGACCCCCTGCACCAGGAGCGTGTGTCATGAACCCCAGCCCGATCCGATTCGAATCCCGTGATGGCATCGTCCGGCTCACACTCGCCAACCCCGCCAATCGCAATGCCGTCGATGGTGCCTTCGTGCAGGCGCTGAAGGAGGCCGCCGTCCGCTGCGAAGTCACCGCGGGTCTGCGCTGCGTCCTGATACAGGCCGAGGGGGATCTCTTTTCGGTGGGGGGCGACTTGCGGGAATTCGTCCGCGAGCGCGCCCATATCCATACCCACGTGAAGACCATGACCATCGAATTTCATGCGGCCATCACCACCCTGGCCCGCCTGCCTGCGCCGGTGGTGGTAGGCCTGCGCGGCATGGCCGCCGGGG
>VGUA01000064.1 GCA_016874535.1 Gammaproteobacteria bacterium | reverse complement strand
AATCGCTTGCACGTTCTGAATGACCGTTGCTGTCATGATGATCCCTTACACCATCGCCAATCGGCTGATTCGCAATAGATTGTAGGCGGCGCCAGCAAGATGAGCATACAACTGCGTCCTCGCTTGACCGATGAACCGGCTCTTGCGCAAGCCACCCACTGTCTTCAGCCAGCCGAAGATCTCCTCGACCCGCTTGCGCTTCCTCTGGCTGATTCGATAGCTCTCGTGGCGAGTCGTTCGACCATCGAGACCGGGTGTTCGACGGCCCTCGATACGCGCGATGTGGGGTACGGTACCGTGCTGCCTGAGATGGTCGATGAAACCGCGCGTGCAGTAGGCTTTGTCCGCACCCAGGGTCAGTGGGTGGCGATGCTTGCCACGCTGGCGCGCCAACATGTCTTTGGCCGCTACCGTTTCGTGCAGGCGCGAATCGGTCACGGCCAGGTCGACACACAGTCCATAGCGGTTATCCATCAGGGCATGGCCACCGTAAGAGAGCTTCGCCGGCTGGCCATTGCCCTTGCGCATGAGCTTGGCCTCGGGATCGGTGCTGCTCTCATGCGTCTCGTTCGTGCGGCGCTCGCCCTTGAAGTCGACCATTCCGGTGCCGTCACTCCCCGTCGGCGGGGGCGAGCCATCTTTTGGTCGGATGCTTTTCAACGACGCCCAGGCTTCGATCAGCGTACCGTCGACCGTGAAGTGCTCGTCGCTCAACAGGCCCTCGCGGCGAGCCGTCTTCACGACTTCATCGAAGAACCGCTGCGCAATATCGGTCTCGACCAGCCGCTCGCGAAGCCGCGAGAAGTTTGACTGGTCGAGACCGGCCTCGTCGAGCGACATGTCGAGGAACCAGCGAAACAGCAGGTTGTAGTCGAGTTGCTCGCAGAACGCCCTGTCAGAGCGGACCGAGTACAACGCGATCAGGAGCTGCCCATTGAGCAATCGCTCCGGGGCAATCGATGGCCGACCGGTGCTGGAATACAAGCCATCGAGCCGACTCGATATCGCCTTCAGGGCCGCGTCCGCGCGACGTTTGATGGCCCTCAACGGATGGTTCTCCGGAACCCGGCTCTCCGGCGAGAAATAGGCAAACAACGACTGCTGTGGATCCACTTCGCCGCGCATGTTCTATGTCCTGTGATTGAAAGCATGCACGATCTGATCATCCTCCGGGATAAGAGTTCCCGGACTTTTGCATCACCCTGTTAGCAGCCTCGACGGACGCGCGCCTTGCAGACGACGCCCTACGCGACAAGAACCCACCCACGCACATTCTATGATGCATGGGTGGGATATAGGACAACGCAAGGGATGAGAGCGTTAGCGGGCCGTCGTAAACTTCCAGACACCACCATTGGCCACGGTAGCACCTGAGCTGTTTTTTGCGCGGACATCCCAGAAATATGCTCGGTTGCGCGCCAAATTGCGCACCGTCACAGATTTAGCCGTACCGACACTTTTCCAGTTGGTACATTGAGCGGCAGTCGTGGCAAAACAGTATTCGTAACTCGCTGCACCGCTACTTGCCGCCCACGACAACGTAATAGTGAATGGGCGATTGACTAGGTTATTGGCGGGGCCTGATTTGTTGAATGTGACCGGACTGTTGGTTGTAGTAAACTTCCAGACACCATCATTTGCAACGATAGTACCTGAGCTGTTTTTTGCGCGGACATCCCAGAAATATGCTCGGTTGCGCGCCAAATTGCGCACCGTCACAGATTTAGCCGTACCGACACTTTCCCACGTGGTACACGAATTAGCGCTTCTGGCCAAGCAGTATTCATAGCTCGTGGCGCGACTGCTAGCTGCCCACGAAAGTGTCAGCGTAAATGGCTGGTTAATCCGGTTATGGGCAGGACTTGACTTGTCAAATGTCGCTGGTAAAAGTGGTTGTATTACCGCATCATCAACGTTGATTCGTGGCAACACCAACCCATTACCCGAATCAGTAATCGATGTACCGGTCGAATACAACCACTCTAAGACTTGAGCCACAGAAGCTGTTGGTGCAGCTTGTTTCATCACGGCCCATGCCCCTGCAACGTGTGGAGTGGCCATTGAGGTGCCGGGAAAGTAATCATATGTCGTGCCAGGATGTGCGAGCCCAGAGTAAACCCAATGACCGGGCGCAAGCAAATCGAGCAGACGATCGCCGTTGCCGTTCGCGGTATTATTTTCTGGGAGAGGGGAATTAGAAAATACTGCAACTTGATCAGCTGCAGCCGCTAAACCGTAGGTACTCGTAGTTGCACCAACGGCAATCGCTGATGAGATACACGCCGGACTACTGATACCAACCGAAGACGAATCATTACCACTGGCAATAACAGTCGCAACATCGATAGTGCGTAGTTGATCGACGTAAAACTTGGTTGACTCTTCGTCACAGGCCTCCGCATATTCGCCACCGCCCAAACTCATGTTGATCGAGGCTAAATCCCCCCAATCGGATTCCGTACCAGCAACGACCGTGTCGTACAACCACTCAAGCGCCGCATCTACATCGCTCGTGTATGAGAGTGCACATTCTGAGGTTGCACCTTCTCCACACATAGCCACAGGAAAGCGACTAAACACCTGTACAGCGATAATCTTTGCACCAGGTGCAACACCACGAATTGTTTGGGTGCCATCATCATGGGGTGTCGAAACGGATATCACATTACCAGCCACAGTCCCAGCTACGTGCGTACCGTGGTCACAACCATCCACGTCTGATGGACATGGACCACCGCTACCTACGGCAGTTGAAGTGCCTGCACCACCTGGACAGAATGAAGTACTGCCAAAACCATCCGTTGTCGAAAAACAGGCATCCCCTACGACTTGGCCACTCAAAAACGGATGCGTCGCAAGTACACCCGTATCAAGTACGGCCACTGATGTACCAGTACCGTCATATCCACTGTCGTTGGCTATCCGTGAGCCAATTAACTCAGTAGAGGCAAACATGCTCGGTGGGACTGGTCGGTCTATCGCCACCATTTCAACTTGGCTGTCCGCTGCAAGTTGTGCAACATTGCCACGTACCATCGACATATACACAATTGGAAAAACCTTCGATCTGCGCTTCACACTCACAATGCGCACGCCTTGGCGCCCCACAAAGCCATTTTGAATGGTACGAATTTGCGCACGCCGAAACGTAATCGAACTCCGTGGCTGTATCGCACTCTCGATTCCATATGGATTTTTGAGCGTCACAATCACTGGTACGACGTCACCCGCATCGCCTTCGTTCATAATCGACTGTACTTGTGTCGCAAGTGTCGATACACGCGCATCTGATGACGCTGTCGAATCATCCCCTCGCACTACCTGTTGGCCAATCGGCAAGCTCAACAACATGCCGACCATCAAGACGCCCACAGGTTTGTTCCACATATTTGACCCCTATTCTCTAAATCACATACAAGTATGGCATCTGAATGCTATTTATTGATAATTTTTATTCTGGCGCCGCCTACAATCTATTGCGAATCAGCCGATTGGCGATGGTGTAAGGGACTATCATGATAGCAACGGCCATTCAGAACGTGCAAGCGATTCACCGACCATTGCCGTTCGCCTCTCCAGTACTCGTGAGCCAAACTTTTGCATCACCCTGCTAACATGGCGTTCGAGATGGACGCGCCAAAAGCGGCGCGCCCGGGAACTTGCGGAAATGTGCTGTGGTGCCGCCCTTGGGAACGGGGTGACCTGCCGCCCCAAATCTGCGTTCCCCCTGATGATATTGAGGAAAGAAAGAAACTCTAACGCTCCGAAAATCGTGTCTGCCCGAGGGATTTGAAATGTTGACCTACATTATCGGACTTGCTCTCTTAAGCGCGGGGTTCTCCAGTTTTATGAAGCAACTAACTCCGCTCGACAATACCCCTGCATTAAACTTCATTAAAACATCGTCCACCATGCTCACGCTAACCTTCTTTGGAATTGGTTTTTTTTATTTTCCTTGGTATGCCCCATTTCTTGGACTTTGGGTTGTTTCAGCACTCATTGACCTCGTATTCTTTCCGCTTCTGAGCATGCTAATACTTAAGGAACAACTCGCCATGATTCTTGGGCCTGTCCTCTGCGCCTATGCTCTTCTGAATGTTTAACCCAGCGTAATGGGGCAACATACATGATGATTGAAATTGGAATTTTCGCAGTTGCTGGACTTCTGAACACCCTCAATTTTCACAGAAAGTTCGGTGGAAGGAGTGAATCAGAGATGCCGTTTAAGATTCAGGGATATTTGGCCGCTTTCTTGATGGGTGCTCTCGTAACAGGCGGAATTGCGAACCTCGTCTACTGGTTAGTCTCGTAGTCCGAAAACAAAAGGCACCTTGAGAAAGTTCAGAAAAATGCGAATTCACATCCTACAGATGTCGTTCTCCTTGGTGCTGGTCGCTTGCCCACTTGCCGTCCATTCGAAGGAGTAATAATCCCCGTGCTTATTTTTATAACTTCATGTAATTAAGACAAAAATTAAAATGTTAACGGGATATTGGGGCTTTCTTGGGACATTTACGCTTCGAATTGGGTACTTATCCACCGATTTGAAGTCGGAACGGTCGGCGATTCACCTGGGTTGGTTGGTCTGGATTTGACGCGCTAGATCAGGCTCGGCGCTCGATACCGTTTCGCGCCAGATTTTTCCGGGGTAGTGTCCCACAAGTGTCCCGCAGCGACCGGCCACCTGGAAGAGGACGCGGCGTTTCGCCCGGAAATCCGCTTAATTACTGGTGCCCGGGACCGGGATCGAACCGGTACGGGGTTACCCCCGAGGGATTTTAAGTCCCTTGCGTCTGCCAATTCCGCCACCCGGGCCTGGAGTGCGGTGCGCCCCACGTCTATGACGCGGCGCAGGGTAACGCATAAGGGCTGCGGGGATAAACGGTAGGGGACCTCGCGCCATTGATCTTAGCCGGGAAATGTATCCGAGCGGCGTTGAGGGATTGCGATCCGCGGGAGTGGCGGTGACACCGCCCCCGCATGGCGCTCCGACAGACCCAGATGACCACGAAATCCGTGTGATTGAGTTCTGCAGGCTTGTTGAGCAGCACCGCGAATTTGATTGCCGCAGCGCCGCCGCCAGAACCATCCGCGTCGTAGAAGAGGTCACCGGTATCTGTGTTGTAGATGATGCGGGTCGTCGCATTGTTGGCCACGTTGTCCGTGCCGGTTTCGAAGGCACTGGCAGCAAGCCTGCCCGGGGTCAGCGCCTTGAAGACCAGGTCATCCAGTCTGATGACATCACCTCGGGTCGCTCCGGCGCCTTCAAAGCTCACGATGGAGTCGACGTTGGTGTTCGCGTTCAGCTTGCTGTTGAAGACATACGCGTCTCGACCCGGACCGCCGTCAAGACGATCATTGCCCGCGCCCCCAATCAGAACATCAGCGCCACGGCCACCGAGCAGGACGTCGTTACCCGCCTCACCGAGCAGCGAATCGTTACCGCCCTGTCCAGCGAGCCTGTCCCGGCCCGCGCCACCAAACAGCGAGTCGCCCCCGCCTCCTCCGAACAGGCGATCGTTGCCAACCTGTCCCTCAAGGCGGTCACTACCTGCGCCGCCAAACAGTCGATCTGGCCCCGCACCGCCTCGGAGAAGGTCATTGCCTCCATTGCCGCGAAGAACATTGAGACCAATGCCCCCGACAAGCGTATCAGCCGCGCGACCACCCGTGAGATTCTCGATGTTGACCAGGGTGTCCTCAGCAAGTCCGTCAACAAGTACGGTAGTTTCTGTGCCGCCTGCAAGGGTGGCCCACACGCTTGTGGTGCGGGCGGAGTAGTCTGCCGTATCTCGTCCCGCTCCTACGTCAAGCCAGTCATTACCCTCGCCGCCAATCAGGAAGTCATTGCCATCGAATCCTTTCAGGACATCGTCCCCGGCGCCGCCATTCAACCTGTTGCCACTCTGGTCGCCCCCCAAGGTGTCATTGCCCGCCCCACCAATGACATTCTCGATGTTAATCAGCGAATCTTCTGGGGCTGACGCGACAGAAACGTAACTCAACACATCACCAGCCAAGGTAACGTCGATGTCACCAACTTTGTCAGAGTAATCGGCAGTGTCTATTCCGTCCCCACCGTCCAGGACATCATTCCCGTCACCGCCGCGAAGGACATCATTTCCGTCACCACCATAGAGGACATCATTGCC
The DNA here is from genome assembly GCA_016874535.1 of Gammaproteobacteria bacterium. Taxonomy (GTDB): domain Bacteria; phylum Pseudomonadota; class Gammaproteobacteria; genus CAIKBL01. The sequence continues at coordinate 9,496 of VGUA01000064.1, read as the reverse complement.
CAGCAAGCCGATCAGCAGATCATTTCCACCGCGCCCTTCCAAGGTGTTTACGTACTCATTCCCCACCAGGGTGTCGTTACCTTCCCCACCGATAAGATTTTCAATCCCGAGTAATGTGTCCTCCTCGACACCGTCGATAGAGGCTATCCCATCCCCTGCGCTCCCGAGCGTTATCTGGATGTTTTCGCTTCTGTCGCTGAAATCGGCGGTGTCTGCCCCATCTCCACCATCGAGATAATCGTTGCCTGCGCCACCCTTGAGGGTGTCGTTGCCGCCATTTCCGAGCAGAGTGTCATTGCCTGCATCGCCGACCAGTGAATCGTCCCCCTCACCGCCACTCAGCGTGTCGTTGCCTGCGCCTCCATTGATTTGGTCATCTCCGGCACCACCGTCGATGATGTCGTTCCCATCACCACCGCTCAGCGTGTCGTTGCCTGCATCGCCCGTGATTTGGTCATCTCCTGCGCCACCGTCGATGGTGTCGTTTCCATCACCACCAATCAGAGTGTCGTTGCCGCCACGCCCGTCCAGGATATTGTCCAGCGCGTCACCGACGAAGGTGTCGTTGCCGCCACCACCGATCAGGTTTTCGATATTGCTCAGCGTATCCTCATCCACGCCGCCGACAGAGACAGTGGAGTTGCTTGATCCATTCAGGGTCACGACAACGGGCTGGTTGGTGTAGCTGTAATCCGCAGTATCGTTACCGGCTCCGCCGTTGATGACGTCATTGCCGGCGCCACCGGAGAATGTGTCGTCTCCACTCCCGCCATTCAGAATATCGGCGCCGCCGCCAAGAATGACGCGCTCGATGCTCGTCAGTATGTCAACGTCATCAGGTTCTCCCTCGATGCTGGAAGGTATGACAACGATCGCATTGCCGTTGCCATCGAGTGTGACCGTGATGTTCACCCCCTGGCTGAATAATCGACCGTATCGTTTCCGCTTCCACCCGCCAGGAGATCATTGCCGGCCCCGCTGATGAGGTAGTCATCTCCATCGCCGCCGATGATCACATCATCGCCGTCTCCGCCCAACAGCGTGTTATTGCCGCCTGCGCCTGTCAGAGTGTTCGAATTCGCGTCCCCGTAGATCGTGTCGTTTCCGCCCGTACCGATGATGTTTTCGATGCTGCGAAGATAGTCTTCCGCGATTGGTACATTGCCCAGCCCCGCGATTGGAACGAGCGCGGATTGGCGAGAATCCCCATCCGGATCCTTTTCCCCGAGATTGACGAAGATTGGCGTGAGCCTCTCGGAATAATCAGCGGTATCAGAGCCCGCCCCCCATCCAGGGAGTCATTCCCACCTCCTCCCGACAGAGTGTCATTCCCGTCCCCTCCCCTGAGGCCGTTGCGGAGCGCGTCACCGGTGAGCGTGTCGTCTTCGTCGCCCCCCACGAGATTTTCGATATTCGTCAGGGTGTCTACCTCCGTGCTACCGGAAATGGAGAATGTGGCGGGATTCTCCCCCCGCAGGATGATCGTCAGGGACTGCGTCTTATCCGTGTAGAAGGCTGTGTCGTCGCCATCGCCACCATCAATGACGTCGTTACCGGCGCCTCCCAAAATCAGATCATTTCCTGCGCCACCGTTGATGATGTCATCCCCATCACCGCCTACCAGGGTGTCGTTTCCATCACCGCCAAGCAGGGTGTCGTTGCCTGCGTCTCCCGTGATTAAGTCATCCCCTGTGCCGCCATCGATGATGTCGTTTCCATTCCCGCCAATCAGCGTGTCGTTACCTGCGTCTCCCGCTAGCTGGTCATCTCCTGCACCACCATCGATGAGATCGTTCCCATCTCCACCAAGAATGACATCAGCCCCCCCCTTGCCCTCGAGGGTGTCCGCCCCTCCAAAGCCGGAGATGACGTCCGGATCCGAGGTTCCGGTATAGGTGTCGTTGTTCGGGGTGCCGTTGAAAGTTGCCATGGTGGAACCTCTTGGATATCGGTTGGCATCCGTCAAGGATCGAGGCCGCGTGGTCCACGGGCGTCGCTCGCATTCAGGACTGACGGATGGGTAGCGGCCCGGGAATGGGCGCCTTTAGCCTGCAGTGGCAACCGGCCGTTGTCCGGTTGTTCGAGCGGCTCGGCAGTCCTCGCGGGGGCGCTGGCCTCAAGACCGAAAAGGGTGCATTGCCGGGAGCGAAACTTCCACGACTGATTTGTGAAGAAGTTTCAGAAGATTGGAGGCTGGGGTCGGAATCGAACCGGCGTACACGGCTTTGCAGGCCGCTGCATGACCACTCTGCCACCCAGCCGTATCAGGCATGTTCGCGACGGAACCGGCTCCCGGCTGTCGCGCAAATGAAAAACCCCGAGGGGACCCGGGGCTTTGCAAGGTTATCTGGAGCGGGAAACGAGACTCGAACTCGCGACCCCAACCTTGGCAAGGTTGTGCTCTACCAACTGAGCTATTCCCGCCTGAGGCTGGCAATTCTAGCGGGCAAGCGATCCCTGTCAAGGAAGTTGAGCGTGGGAACGCTTCAGCCGCGGCGCAACTCCGGCCACGCGGCCCGCAGGTAAAGAAAGGCTGACCACAACGTTGCGACCATCGCCAGATAAAGCGCCAGCACTCCCAGCGCCTGCAGCGGCAATCCCCACCAATCATCGCCAATGACAAGCAACAGGATGGCCACCATCTGACAAGTCGTCTTGATTTTGCCTACAAAGGAGACCGCGACCTGGCTGCGGGCCCCGAGCTCCGCCATCCACTCACGCAGGGCCGAGATGGTGATCTCGCGCCCCACCATCACCGCCACCGGCAGCGCTATCCAGATTTCCGGCTGGCGCTGGAGAATGAGCACCAGCACCACGGCCACGAGGAGCTTGTCGGCAACAGGGTCGAGGAATGCCCCGAGCTTGGTCGCCTGATCGAGCTTGCGCGCCAGGTGTCCGTCCAACCAGTCCGTGAGGGCCGCCAGGCCAAACAGCGCAGCGGCACCCAGGTTGCTCCACTTACCGGGCAGGTAGAACAGCACCACGAAGCACGGAATAAGCACAATCCGGAACAGCGAGAGTTGGTTGGGAAGATTCATGGAGCGCCGTGCAACACGTCGTAAATCGACTGCGCAAGCTGGGCGCTGATTCCGGGCACTTTCCTCAGGTCGTCCACACTGGCTCGGCTCACGCCCTGCAGCCCTCCAAAATGCTGCAACACTGCGCGTCGGCGCTTGGCACCTATGCCCGGCACCTCCTCCAGCGCGGATCGATTGCGGGCCTTGCCGCGTGCCTTGCGGTGCGCGGTGATGGCGAAGCGGTGCGCCTCATCGCGAATCTGCTGGATGAGCAGCAGCGCCGGTGATTCACGAGGCAGAGTTTTCTCGCTCTCGCCGTCGTGCATGATGAGGGTCTCCAGGCCCGGCTTGCGGGCCGTGCCCTTGGCGACTCCAACCACCTGGATTTCGTCGATCTGCAGGGCCTTCAGCACCTCGAGCGCCTGGGCAACCTGTCCTTTGCCACCATCAACCAGAAGGATGTCCGGCATCACCGCATCTTCGCGCTGCAGGCGACCGTAGCGACGCTCCAGTGCCTGGCGCATGGCGGCGTAGTCGTCTCCGCCGGTCACGCCTTCGATATTGAATTTGCGGTATTCGGATTTGCGCGCCCCCTCCTCACCGAACACCACGCAGGAGGCCACGGGCGCTTCACCTCGGGTATGGCTCACATCGAAGCACTCGATACGCGCCGGCACTTCAGGCAGTTCGAGAAAATCCCGCAGGGATTCCAGCCTGCGCTGGTGGCCGCTGTCGGTGGTCGCCCGATCGCGGGCGGCCAGCTCCGCATTGCGCAGCGCCATCTCCAGCCACTTCGCGCGCTCCGCCCGTACATTCGGTCGGAGCCTCACTACGCCCCGCCGTTTGTCTGCAAGCGCAGCCGCCAGCCACTCTGCCTCTTCCTCCTCCAAGGGTTCGCTGAGCAGGATGTCCGGAGGCAGATCCCTGTCCGCCGTACCGGCGAGGTAGAACTGGGCGATGAAGGCCGTGAGGATTTCACCCGTCGCAGCGCCCGAAGTGTGCGCAGGGAAGAAAGGCTTGTTGCCGAGATTCCGCCCGCCCCGGATGAAGAAGATCTGAATGCAGCCAATGCCCTCATGCATGGCACAGGCGATGACATCGTAGTCACCCCCCTCTGCCGTGATGTGTTGTTCGGCCTGCACGCGCTGCAGCTTGGTGATCTGGTCACGCAGCCGCGCTGCCTGCTCGAATTCGAGCTTCTCTGCGCTGGCCTGCATCGCGCTGACCAGTGCTGAGACCACTTCATGGCTGCGGCCAGACAGAAACAACAAGGCGTTCTCCATGTCGGCCCGGTAGGCTTCCGGGCTCACGAGCCCAACACACGGCGCTGTGCAGCGCTTGATTTGGTATTGCAGGCAAGGCCGGCTGCGATTGCGGAAGTAGGTGTCTTCACACTGCCTGACCATGAAGAGCTTCTGCAGCAGATTGATGGTGGCGCGCACGGCTCCCGCATTGGGGTAGGGACCGAAGTAGCGCCCATTGCCCACCCGGGCTCCACGATGAAAGGCGAGCCGGGGAAATTTGTCCGCGATGTTGATGTAAATGTAGGGATAGCTTTTATCGTCCCGCAGCACCACGTTGTAGCGCGGCTTGAGCTCCTTGATGAGGTTGCTCTCGAGAATGAGCGCCTCGGTCTCGTTGCGCGTGACGACCACCTCGATGTCGCGCACCTGATCCGCCATGGCCCGCACCTTGGGCGAGTGCCCCTGGTTGCGGTTGAAATAGCTGGACACCCGCTTGCGCAGATCGCGCGCCTTGCCGACATAGATGACCGCGCGCTCGGCATCCAGCATGCGGTACACGCCCGGTGCGCCGGGGAGGCGTCGGCAGCGCTCCCGCGGATCGAAACTTTCCTCATCCGTGGCGGGAAGCTCGGAATTCATGACGTACCGCACACTTTCAGGTAACGCGCCCAGAGGGTGCGAAACGCGGCTGTGAAGTCAGTCGGTGAGGCCGCCAGCCAGGCCTCGAGCTCCGCCGGCGAGCACCAGCGGCTGTCGATGATCTCGTGGGGATCGGGCGTGGGCTCCGCATCCGTCACAGCAAGGAAGACCTCGACGAACTCGTGGCCTGTAGCGGCTGAAGCCTCGAGCCGGCTCAAGGAGCGTAGCCGCCCCTTGGCCTCGAGTCCCAGCTCCTCCTCCAGCTCCCGCTCTGCGGCTGCGACATAGGTCTCACCGGCATCCACATGGCCGGCAGCCGAGGTATCCCACAGCCCGGGCTGGCACTCCTTCCACCAGGCGCGACGCTGCACGAACACGCGACCTGCCCGGTCCATTACCAGAATGTGGGCGGCACGATGACGCAAACCCTGCGCGTGGACCTCATCCCGCGGCAGTTGGCGGACGACCTGATCGTTTTCATCGACCACGTCCAGAAGTTCATGGGAAGGCGAACGAGCTTGCATGGCGCGCAAGCCTGAACGGGCAGCGCAACACATGCAAGATGGAACGGGCCGGGTTCGTCTGCGTTACCATCCGGGCATGGAGATTTACCTCGACACGGCAGACGTTGCGGAATGGACAGGTCGACCGGGCTGGCCGCGCATCGCCGGCGCCACCACCAATCCCACCCTGTTGCGGCAGGTGGGCCTGGAAACGCGGCTGGAAGACCTGAAGACGCTGGTTGAGGCAGCCGCCTCGCGCAAGCTGACTTCATTGATGCTCCAACTGCCGAGCCCCCTGGCACGTGAGGCTGTGGCGTGGGCGGATGCGCTGCTCGATACCAGTGCCGGACGCGTATCCCTCACTTTCAAGCTGCCCTGCCAACCCGAATGGGCGCCGGTGGTGACGGTTCTGAAGAAGATTGAGGCCCGGGTACTGCTCACTGCAGTCGCCAATCCTGTGCAGCTGCTATGGGCAAGGGATCAGGGGGCGGACTGGGTCGCGCCTTATCTGGGGCGACTGGAGGCTGCAGGTCGGTCAATCTGGCCTTTGGTGGAAGCCTGCGTGGCGGTTCAGGCTCATGGTGGTCCTGCGCTGCTTGCTGCCAGCATCCGCAACGAGGACATGCTGAACGGACTCATCGCACGGGGCGCAGCGGCCGCCACCCTGAACCCGACCTTGCTCCAGGCGCTGTCCCGCGACGGGTTTACGGAGGCGGCGGTGGCGGGTTTTGAAGAGATGATTGGATCATCCTGACAGACGGGTGAATTACACACCATCCTTCAGGCCGTCACAGGTTGGAGACGCCCAAGCTCAAGTGACGTTCAGCCCCGCCAACTCGTCTGCCGTGGGAAAGTGGCCAGTACTGGCCTTGGAATAAAGCACCTGGCCGTTCTGGCGGATCTCGAAGATGCCGCGGCCGCCTTTAACGAGCTTCACGGTGGCGCCTCTGGCAACGAGCGTATCCCTCGCACGGAGGGCATGCGACTCGTAGCTTCACATTACGCAGTATTCGATTTCTATTTCCATGACCTTGGATCTCCGGTGGATGGACTCGATTTCCCAGTATGCCAATTCCCGGCACCCATGGGTTGCGCAAGAACAGCGGCACTTGTCCCTCAGCGCGCGAGGCCGGGATTGCCGATGAGCACCTGGAGGATGACGATCCCGACGACTGCTGCGGTACCGGCCACGAATTTGGCCGCCTTGGTGACCGCGTTCTCGGGCGTTTCGGGCATCTTGGGTGGCAGCGCCGCCAACGGCGTGCGGGTGATGTCTTCCGCAAGCCGGGCCAGCGCCTCCTCCGGGCGCGCAAGGGTTCTGGGATCGCGCACACTGAACCGCTGGGTGCCCCTCACCTCCCCCATCGGCAGGACTTTCAGTTCAACGACCGCTTCGAGCCGGGAGAGCGCATCGCTGCGTCCACCCATGGCGGGTGTCTCCTGCACCAGTGAGGAATCTCCACCCGCAAGGTGCCGTTCGCGGCCAAAGCCGTGGGCGACAATACGCCCTGCGCTGACAGGCCCTTTTCCAGCGCTGAGCGGAAGCTCGCCTGTGCGTCTTCCGGCATCCCGGCCGGAGCAACGAACACAAGACCCACCGAATCAGGTACTCTGGGTTCCGGCAAGCGTTTCCGTGGCTGGGTGGGTTCCAGCGCAGAGGCGATCTGTGCCACTGTCAATCCGATAAGGCAGGCAAACAGCAAGTACAGGGATTTGCGCATCGTGGGAGACCTCCGCTCCTGAGTCTGACGATGAACCTGGGTCTGTGAGGCCTCGGCAACAACGTGCCGGGCACCACGGCCTCGACTTTGCCAAACAACACTTTGGAGCATACACGACGTGCACAGCAAGGCCGCCCGTTGCCCAAGTCCGATCCGTGCAAATACTTGGACGACGATGAGGTGATCGCGGATTCCACCGGCGGGCGGGCTGATGGTACCAAGAACATGACGGACAGTATTTTGGCGTCAGGGTGCTCCCTAATGCCGTTCAAAATCGAATGAGCGTAGCCGCTGGAGCCGGATAGCCAGCAGGTAAATCTTTGCGCCAAACCGAGCGTAAAGGAGTAGATAATCCTTGAGCAAGTACTCGCGGAGCGCCTCCGTGTCCTTGGTCAGCGACAGTAACTTTACGCGCAGCGATGCCAACGCATTGGTGGTCTCGACGGAGCGAGGTTGCCGGAGCAGGAATGGCCTGTCCATCTCGGGAAAGCGTTCGAGATTGGGAATCACCGTTTCCAGCAGTTCATCAAGCAGACCATCGAAGATCTGCAGTGCCTCGGCGTCGGTCAGGAAGCGCTCTATTTCTTCGAGATTGCGCTCAAAGTGAGCCGTGAATCTTATGGCTGGCTTTTTCGCCACGCGCGACACGGTAGCCGTCAGGCGCAGCGGCGACTCCTGAGAGCATTGATGGCACTGCGGACATGTATTCGTCTTCCGGCAGCAGTCAGTCTGAACCTGGTTCTGAGCAGAACAGCGTCTCAATCGCGCTGAAGCGGCCGTATCCCAGTCGCCTCGATCCTTGCTTGCATGGGCGCTTGAAATAGACCACGATAAGGTGCCTTTTATAGACTGAAATGAAGCTCGCGATGGAACAAGTTCTTGCAACCCGCTCGGTCAGCATCACCGAACTGAAACGCAGCCCGTCGGCCGTGCTCGAACAGGCCGGCGCCGAACCAGTGGCCGTGCTGAATCACAACCGGCCTGCCGCCTATCTGCTATCCCCCGAAGTGTATGAGTCGATGCTGGAACGCCTGAACGCTGATCTGCGCGCGGCGATTCAGGAGGGTATCGACAGCGGGCCGGCCATTTCGGCCGAGGACGTGTTCGCCGAACTTATCGCCCGCTATGAGGAACCGGGGTCGGCAGTCAAACCCGCCACCAAGACCAGCCGCAAACGCTCGACTTGATGGCGCAGGTCACGTTTTCGCCGAAGTCTCGGCAAGACCTCCTCGACATCGGCGACTACATCGCCAAAGACAGTCGTGCCAATGCACGACGGTTCGCTGGAAAGCTGATCGACCAATGCCAACGCATCGGCCGTGCCCCGCTGGGCTATGTCAGCCGCGAGGACTTGTCCCCCGGACTGCGCATGGCGGCCTTAGGCCATTATGTGATTTTCTTCCGCGTACCCGAGGGCACGGTGCGCATCGAGCGCGTGCTGCATGGTGCTCGCAACCTGCCGATGTTGTTTGGTGCCACCACTAAAGCGTCGCCGACTGATTGAACCGTCACAAAGCCCCGTCCAACGCGCTAACGCTGCAAAAAATCAGTGGGCCAGGAGATTTGAGTCGCCCCGGGAATGAACTGCCCCCCTCCCGCCGTGCCGCGGTGAAAAAGTCAGGGGGTTTTGAGACGAAACGGGGTTTGACACGGTTTTTGGTGGTAGGTGGCCATCGGGTCAGTCAGGAGCCCATAGCAAAAAGCCCCACGGGCTGCTTCATGGGGTGGGATGGATTCGCGTGAGCTTGGGCTCACGCTCACCCCTGCGGGGCGCACTCAGTGCGTCCCGATTCACTTCGTGAATCGGTCGAACCGGTGGGTTCGTCCACGCCACCCCGCACCGCAAATTGAAAAGGCCCCGGGTGGGGCCTTGCGGAGGCTGCTTCATGGGGTGGGATGGATTCGTGTGAGCTTGGGCTCACGCTCACCCCTGCGGGGCGCACTTGGTGCGTCCCGATTCACTTCGTGAATCGGTCGAACCGGTGGGTTCGTCCACACCACCCCGCACCGCAAATTGAAAAGGCCCCAGGTGGGGCCTTTTCAATTTGGCGGAGAGGGTGGGATTCGAACCCACGGTCCCCGCGAGGGGACGCCGGTTTTCAAGACCGGTGCAATCAACCGCTCTGCCACCTCTCCGAGGGCCGGGACTTTACCCCAACGGGACCCGCGTTGTAATCCGGGGAGGGGCCGGTATCATGCCCTATGGAACCTCAGGCCCGGCATCATGGTCTGAGCACGCAGACCTTACCTTCTTCCACAGAGGAAATGATTCATGCGCAGCAACATCGCCATCTCCCGCAGCGAAGCTTCGGTACTGGCTTCCAACAAGCTCATTCGCAACACCTACACCCTGCTCTCCATGACCCTGCTTT
>VGUA01000063.1 GCA_016874535.1 Gammaproteobacteria bacterium | reverse complement strand
ACCCTGCTTTTCAGCGCCGCCATGTGTGCGTTGTCCATGATGCTGGGCGTGGGCCGCGTCGCAGGCTTGCTGACCAGCGTGGGCGCCCTTGCCCTGTTGTGGTTAGTCCTGCCACGCACCGCCAACTCGGGAGCGGGCATAGGCGTGGTCTTCGCCGTCACCGGCCTGCTCGGCTTTGGCCTCGGCCCCACCATCAACAGCTACCTGCAGCTTGCCAACGGGTCGCAGATCGTGATGACCGCGTTGGGTGGTACCGGCGCCATCTTCCTCGGTCTGTCGGCCTATGCACTGTCCACCCGCCGGGATTTCAGCTTCATGGGCGGCTTCCTCATCACCGGTTTCCTGGTGGTGCTGGGCGCGGCACTGCTCAACATCTTCCTGGCTGTGCCTGCCATCAGCCTCGCCATCTCCGCGGTGGTGGTGCTGCTGATGAGCGGCTTCATCCTCTACGACACCAGCCGCATGGTGAATGGCGGTGAGACCAACTACGTGCTGGCCACGGTGAGCCTCTACCTGAACATCCTCAACCTCTTCACGGCGCTGTTGCAGCTGCTGGGCGTCGCCAGCAGCGACGACTGAGCTTCCGCGCAGCCAGGTTGTGCCATGAACGGCTCCTTCGGGAGCCGTTTTCTTTGCTGCCCTTGTTCTCAGTTCTTATGCCCATGCCTGGGCCAAGGAGTTGTTGATGGAAACCTGGATGAAAGTGGTGAGTGCGCTCACCTTGGGTGCAATGCTGGTGTTCCTGATCCCCCGCGCCCGCCAGATGCTGAAAGAGAGCCCAGCCGCACAGCCCGGGGATTGGCACGCGGCGTTGCTGCCCATCGGACTGGTGGTGGTGTTCGTGCTCCTGCTGATGCAGTTCGTCTAGGCAGTTCGTTTAGCCGGCCGGGGGGCTGAGCACCTCGAGGCCGCCCAGATAGGGCCGCAGCGCTTTGGGGATGGTGATACTTCCGTCCGCCTGCTGGTTGTTTTCCATCACTGCCACCATGGCACGCCCCACCGCCACGCCAGAGCCATTCAGGGTGTGCAGCAGCTCGGGTTTGCCGGTGGCCGGATTGCGCCAGCGCGCCATCAGGCGACGCGCCTGGAAATCCTCGAAGTTGCTGCAGGACGAAATCTCGCGATAAGTCCCCTGGGACGGCAACCAGACTTCAAGGTCATAGGTCTTGGCGGAAGAGAAGCCCATGTCACCGGTACACAGGCAGATCTTGCGGTAGGGCAATTCCAGCCGCTGCAGCACGGTTTCCGCATGCGTGGTCAGCTCCTCCAGCTGGCGGTAGGAGTCTTCGGGTGAAGCCAGCTGCACCAGCTCCACCTTCTCGAACTGGTGCTGGCGAATCATGCCGCGCGTATCGCGGCCATAAGAGCCCGCCTCACTGCGGAAGCACGGCGTGTGGCACACCATGCGCAGGGGCAGCTCCGCGGCATTGAAAATGCGGTCGCGCGCCAGATTGGTAACCGGCACCTCGGCGGTGGGAATGAGGAACAGACCCTGCTGGGGGATTTCGAACAGATCTTCGCGAAACTTCGGCAGCTGCCCCGTGCCGCGCATGCTGTCCGCATTCACCAGAAACGGGACATACATCTCGCGGTAACCGTGCTCGGTGGTATGCAGATCGAGCATGAACTGGGTCAATGCGCGCTGCAATCGCGCCAAAGGTCCGCTCAGCACCACGAAACGACTGCTCGCGACCAGCGCCGCCACTTCAAAGTCCATGGCCTGGTGCAGGGCTCCGAGATCGACGTGATCCCGCGGCGTAAAATCGAGGCTGGGAGGAGTCCCCCAGCGCACAACTTCGACGTTGTCTTCCTCGCTACGTCCCACCGGCACGGTCGGGTGGGGAATATTGGGGAGCATGAGCGCGAAGGCTTCGATTTCCTGCTGGAGGGCCTGCAGCGCGGCTTCGGCCTCCTTCAGACGATCGCCGAGTTGGGCGACTTCGGCCTTTGCCGGCTCGATGTCCTCGCCACGGGCCTTGGCCGCACCGATTTCCTTGCTGCGCTGGTTGCGCAGCGTCTGGAGCTCCTGGGTTTCGACCTGAAGCTGCTTGCGTCGCGCTTCAAACTGCTGGCAGGCAGCCACATCGAGCGTGAGGCCACGGCCCGCAAGGCCGGTCGCCACGGTTTCCGGGCTGCTGCGCAGGAGATGGGGATCTAGCATGGGCGTTCCATCATTCGGTGGGCAAAGAGGGCTGCATTATAACGGGGCGACCGCGTCTGGCTTGCCCCGGACATCGATGTCGCGGGCATCGTGATTCCGGATCAGCCGACGAAAGTCCGCGCAAGTGCGACGCCGGCCACGCAGGCGAGCAGCGATGAAAAGACGTTCAAGACAACATTGAAACCGGCCGCCCGCCAGTCCCCTGCTTGCACCAGCAACAGGGTGTCCACCGAGAAGGCGGAAAAAGTGGTGAACGCACCGAGGAAACCGACCACTGCAAAAAGTCTCGCGCCCACCTGCTCGGGATGGGCTTGTGTGAGCGCCACCAGCAGGAACCCCGCAAGCAGTGAGCCGCCTATGTTGACCAGCAAGGTGGCCCACGGAAACTGGGTACGTCCCAGATTGACCATCAAGGCGGAAACGCCATAGCGCGCCATTGCACCCACCGCCCCCCCGGTCGCCACCCACACCAGTTGCGCGAGAATTTTCATGGCTTGTGGGAGCCCTCCTGGCGCAGGCGACGGAGTTTTTCGGCAATCTGGATCTCGAGCCCGCGTTCCACTGGTTCGTAGTAACGGCGGGCGCCGAGTTCGGGTGGAAAATACTCCTGGCCGGCGGCATGCGCTCCCGGCTCGTCATGGTCGTAGCGATAGCCTCGACCGTGCCCGAGTTCACTGGCGAGACGGGTGGATGCATTGCGCAGATGAGCCGGCACGCGCAGCGAGCCACTGCGCGTGGCGTCCTCCCGAGCCTTGGAGAGTGCCGTGTAAACCGCATTGCTCTTCGCCGCACAGGCGCAGTAGACGAGTGCCTGAGCGAGCGCGAGTTCGCCTTCCGGCGTGCCGAGGCGCTCATAAACCTGCCAGGCATCGAGGGCCAGATGCAGGGCGCGCGGGTCGGCATTGCCGATGTCTTCGCTCGCGATGCGCAGGATGCGTCGCGCCAGATATTCAGGATCACACCCGCCGTCCACCATGCGGGCAAACCAGTACAGGGCTGCGTCCGGATCCGAACCTCGCACCGATTTGTGCAAGGCCGAGATCTGTTCATGGAACTCGTCGCCGCCACGATCGAAACGCCGTACACCGGCACCGGAGACCACGCGGGCCACCACGGCCTCATCGATGCGCTGGCCCTCGGCGAGTTCGCCGGCCAGTTCGAGCAGATTCAGTGCGCGCCGTCCATCGCCATCAGCCGCCTCCGCCAGGCGCTTGCGCGCGGTGTCATCCAGCTGCACGCCCGCCATGCCCGGTGCCTCGTTGAGGGCACGTGTGAGCAGACTCTCGATCGCAGGCACGGTAAGTGCCTTCAGCACATACACGCGCACGCGCGAGAGCAAGGCATTGTTGAGTGCGAAGGACGGATTTTCCGTAGTGGCGCCGACGAAGATGATGCCGCCGGATTCGATATGCGGCAGGAAGGCGTCCTGCTGTGCCTTGTTGAAACGATGAACCTCGTCCACGAACACCACGGTCCGTCGCCCGTAAGCGCGCGTGTTGGCCGCAGCTTCTTCCACTGCGGCGCGGATCTCCTTCACTCCGCTCAGCACCGCGGAGACTTCCAGGAACTCCGCCTCCGCCAATCGCGCGATGAGTTTGGCTATCGTCGTCTTGCCGGTCCCCGGCGGCCCCCACAGGACCAGCGAATGGGGTGTACCGGAATCCAGGGCGTGACGCAGCGGTTTGCCGGGTTCGAGCAGATGTGACTGGCCAACGATATCGGCGAGGTGTTGCGGTCGCAGGCGCTCGGCCAGCGGGGTGGGAAGCGAAGCTGTCATGGCTGGCCAGCCTACCTGCCCCCGCGGTTGTTGCCTATGGTTGGCCTAGGGAAAACCTACAGCAGGCCCAGGATGAGCCTACGGTGGCGACTCCCCGCTGCCGGTCACCACGTCCACGCCCTCCGGCACGGTAAACGTGAAAAGACTCGCAGCCAGTGGCGGATTGCGTTGCAGATCCTCGAACGTGAGCGCGGTCGTTTGGCCGAGATTGTCGATGAGTCGCATGCTTGCGAGCACGCCATCACGGAGCCCGATGCTCACGCGCGTGTATTGCGCTTCTTCTGCGCGCGGCGTGAGTTCCACCCAGCGCAGTCCTTCGTGTTCGCCGGCTTCGCGCATTTCATAGGCGGTACCGAGATCGATTTCCTCACCCAGCAGGGCGGCTGCCGAGCCGGTCATGCCCGTGCCCACGGAATTGACCGTGACCTGCTCGAGGTCTTCGTCGTAAAGCCAGAGTGTCTTGCCATCCGAAACGATGGTCTGGCGATACGGCTCCGTGTAGACCCAGCTGAAGCGGCCGGGCCGCTGCACCGACAGTGTCCCGCGCGAAGTCTCGATCAGCGCACCGGATTCATCGAGCACATCCTGCCGAAACTTTGCGGAGAGCGTCTTAAGGTCGCGGAGAAACGCTTCCAGCGCGTCGGCAGCCCCGGATTCAGCGGCAGACGCCGAACCGATCAGGCAGAGCCACACGCACAGCAGGAGAGAGGCGCGCAGCAGGCAGCCTCGCAGGCCGGAAAAGAGTTCAATCACGCGGTGGAGGGGGTGGCGCGATGACCTCGCGCAAACCGTTGGACTGCAGTTGCCCCACGATGCCCGCACGCTCCATCTCTTCCATCATGCGGGCGGCGCGGTTGTAGCCAATCTTGAGCCGACGCTGGATGCCGGAAACCGAGGCTCTTCGTGATTCGGTGACGATGCGCACCGCCTGGTCATAGAGCTCGTCGTTCTCGCTGCCCTCGCCACTGCTGTCACCACCAAACACATCGCCCTCGAAGCCACCATCGCTGCCGTCCGGGCTCGCGAATAGGATGTCCTGCACGTATTCGGGTGCACCGAGCCCCTTCAACTCTTCCACCACCTTGTGCACTTCCTGGTCCGAGACGAAAGCGCCATGCACGCGCTGGGGCATCGCCGTGCCCGGCGGCAGGTAGAGCATGTCGCCGTGGCCGAGCAAGTTCTCTGCGCCCATCTGGTCGAGAATCGTGCGCGAATCGACCCGCGAGGACACCTGGAAGGCGATGCGCGTGGGGATATTGGCCTTGATGAGGCCGGTGATCACATCCACCGACGGCCGCTGGGTCGCCAGAATGAGGTGAATGCCTGCGGCGCGCGCCTTCTGGGCAAGCCGCGCAATCAGCTCCTCCACCTTTTTGCCCACCGTCATCATCATGTCGGCGAGCTCGTCGATGATCACCACGATGACGGGCAGATGGGCCAGCGGCTGGGCGGTCTCGCCGCTCTCCTGATCATCGAACAAGGGATCGAGCAGCGGCGTGCCGGCGGCCTCCGCTTCCTGCACCTTGCGGTTGAAGCCATTGAGATTGCGCACGCCGAGGGCGGCCATCAGGCGATAGCGCCGCTCCATCTCGGCCACGCACCAGCGCAAGGCATTCGCGGCTTCCTTCATGTCGGTCACCACAGGGGCGAGCAGGCTCGGGATCCCTTCGTAGACCGAGAGTTCGAGCATCTTGGGATCGATCATGATGAGCCGCACTTCCGCGGCAGTCGCCTTGTACAGCAGACTCAGGATCATTGAGTTCAGCGCCACCGATTTGCCGGAGCCGGTGGTACCGGCCACCAGCAGGTGCGGCATGCGCGAGAGATCGACCACCACCGGTTTGCCGGAGATGTCCTTGCCCAGCACCAGCGCCAGCGGGGACTCCAGTGCCTCGTACTCGCGGGCCATCAGCACTTCGCTCAGGCTCACGATTTCGCGCTGCTCATTGGGGATTTCAAGACCGATATAGGGCTTGCCCGGAATCACCTCCACCACGCGCACACTCACGGTGGACAGCGAGCGCGCGAGATCCTTGGAGAGATTGGTGATGCGGCTGGCTTTCACGCCGGGCGCGGGATTGAGCTCGAAACGGGTGATGACCGGTCCGGGCATCACGGCAACCACCGTCACTTCGATTCCGAAATCCTTGAGTTTGATCTCCACCAGTCGCGACATGGCTTCCAGGGCCTCGGCCGAATAGCCGGCCGTCTGCTGGCGCGGCGGATCGAGCAGCGCCAGTGCGGGCAGCGCGCTGTCCACCGGCTCACGGAACAGGAACTTCTGCTTTTCCTTTTCCGGCCGCTCGCTGACGATGATCTCGGAAATCTTCGGCTCGATGCGCAGCGGCGGACGCGCTTCATGCTTGATCTGCTCTTCCAGAACGTGCTGCGCACGCTCACGTCGGGCGCGGGCGTTCTGCCAGCGATCCAGCGCCCATTCTCCCCATTCGAGAGCTCGCGCATGCAGGCGCAGGGTCCAGTAGCCAACCACATCCATCACGCGCAGCCAGGACACCCCGGTGCCCAAGGTGAGGCCGGAGAAGAACATGGCGAGCAACACCAGCACGCCGCCCAGCTGGCCGCAGCTGGAGATGATCGCGCGACCGAAGAGTTCGCCGATGATGCCGCCGCCCGGTTGGTCCACCAGCGCGAGATGCATCACAGACCGCGTCCAGAGCAGGCCGCAGCCCGCGAGTACCACCATCAGGAAGCCGGCGGCGCGCACCGACAGTGCGGGATAGTCCACGGGCCGGCCGTTGTGCCGACCGAGATACAGCACCCAGCCGGTGTGCGCGATCATGAGCGGAATGAGGAACGCGACCTGACCTGCGATGGCGAACAGCACATCGGCGAGCCACGCACCCACCATGCCACCGCTGTTGCGGATCGCCGCCCCCGAGCCGGTATGGGACCAGCCGGGATCCGTGCGGTGATAGGTCAACAGGGCGATGAGCACGAACAAGGCCGCGCCGCCGAAGACGATGAACAGGCCTTCCCGCACGCGATGCCACACCTGCAGCGACATCTTGCTCTCGCCGATGGCGGGGGCTCTTCTCACCGCTTGGGACATGGGCCGGGACGCTCCTGTGACTCAGGCTACAAGTTACTCAAGAAAACTCGGGTAACTTCATGTAATCAATCAATAATGGAGTGTAGCTGCGAATTTTGGGCTGCGCCAGCGCCCCCTCACAGGGTCAACCGGGGTTCCCGGCCCCGGCATGGCTGCAGCCTGCGTGCTGCATCGCATAGAATCGAACGCGAGTCAGCCCCGACAGACCCAGCCCACCCGGCATCCAGAGGCCCATGAAGAAAAAAACCACCTACCGCGTCGCCTTCCACAACCAGGGCAAGGTCTTCGAAATCTACGCCCGCAGCGTCAGCCAGGGGGGAATCCTCGGCTTCATAGAGGTGGAAGAAATCCTCTTTGGGGAGAAGACCTCGCTGGTGGTGGACCCCTCCGAGGAAAATCTCAAGGCGGAGTTCGCCGGGGTGAGCCGCACCTACATTCCCATGCATGCGGTGATCCGCATCGATGTGGTGGAAAAATCCGGCCAGCCCAAGATTACCGAGGCGCAGGGCCGAGGGGACAAAGTGACCCCCTTCCCCATTTTTACCAATGGCCCGGACACCCCGCGTTCCTGAGTGTCCCCGGGTTCTCTTCGGACTGTGCTTGCTGCTCCTCGCGGGCCGGTCCCGCGCTGAAGGCTCGCACCCGTGATTCATCTCAAGGTAGTCAACGCGCTCTCCGAGGTTCCCGCTGCGGACTGGAATGCACTCACCACCCCGCAGTCGCCCTTTCTCCGTCACGGGGTGCTCGGGGGCATGGAGGCTCATGATTGCCTGGAACCGCAGGGCTGGATGCCGCAGCACCTGCTGGCCTATGAGGGCACACGCCTCGTGGGGGCACTGCCACTCTATGTGCGCGACAACTCCTATGGCGAATTCGTCTTCGACTGGAGCTGGGCCGAGGCGTATGCGCGCGCGGGCGGCCGCTACTATCCGAAGCTCGTGAGTGCGGTGCCGTTCACGCCGGTGTCCGGCCCGCGCCTCTTGCTGGCACCGGACGCCCCTCCCGAGACGGCACGCGAACTGGTGGAGGCCACCCTGCGTCTGGTGGAAGACAACCGCCTGTCTTCCTGGCACTGCCTGTTCCCGGACGAGGCGCAGCTGCCGCTCTTCGATCATCCCGAGCTGGTACAACGCGAAGGCTGCCAGTACCACTGGTTCAATCAGGGCTATGGTGATTTCGAGGAGTTTCTGGCGACGCTCACCTCCAAGCGACGCAAGGAGATTCGTCGCGAGCGGCGCGAGGTGATGGCCGCTGGCGTGACCATCGATATCCATGAAGGGACGGACATCTCACCCGCACACTGGGATCGATTCTACGCATTCTACTGCGACACCTTCGATCGCAAATGGGGTGTGCCGCGCTTTACGCGCGGCTTCTTCCAGAGCCTGTCCCACACGCCCGATGCACACCCCGTGCTCTTCCTTGCGAGCCTGGAGGGCGACCATGTGGCGGGAGCTTTCGCGCTACGCGGCAGTGACACCCTCTTCGGCCGCCACTGGGGCTGCTCGCGCCATGTGAGGCATCTGCATTTCGAGCTCTGCTATTACCAGACCATCGAGTACGCCATCCGGCACGGCCTGGCGCGCGTGGATGCGGGCGCGCAGGGAGAGCACAAGATCCAGCGCGGTTTCAATCCCGTGCGCACCTGGTCCGTGCACTGGATTCGCGAAGCCGGGTTCCGTCGTGCGGTTGCGGATTTCTGCCGGCGCGAACAGCTCCATGTGGATGAGTACGTCACCCAAGTGGCCGGGCAGACCGCTTACCGCGAGGCGGATCAGTGACCGGTGCGCCCCGGTTTCTGTGCCTCGCCACGCAGACCCTGAGTGACCGCCTGCCCTCCCCTTCACTCGCCCTGACCGAGCCGGACGGCTTGCTCGCCGCCGGCGGCAGTCTGGCCCCTGCCGTGCTGAGGGAGGCCTACCAGCGGGGCATCTTTCCGTGGTTCTCCGAAGGCCAACCCCTGCTCTGGTGGTCACCGGATCCACGCACGGTGATCGAGCCTGCGTCGCTGCATGTTTCCCGCAGCCTGCAGCGCAGCCTGCGGCGCCACTCCTGGCAGATAACGCTGGACCGGGCGTTCGGAGCGGTGATTCGCGCCTGTGCCGCCCCACGCGCTGAGACCGCAGGGACCTGGCTCTGCGAGGACATGGTCGCCGCCTATGAGACGCTGCATCGACTTGGTCATGCGCATTCCCTGGAATGCTGGCGGGAGGGCGCGCTGGTAGGAGGAATTTACGGCGTGCGGGCGGGTGCGGTATTTTGCGGCGAGTCCATGTTCAGCCGGGTAACCGATGCTTCCAAGGTGGCCATGCTCGCACTCTGCCGACGCCTCAATCACTGGGGTTTCGCCTTGCTGGATTGCCAGGTGGCCAACCCGCATCTCATGAGCATGGGCTCGAGGGAGGTGCCCCGGCAGGATTTCCTGCGGGTACTGGCCGACGCTGCTCTCGCACGCGCCGTCTCTCCACAGGCCTGGCAGATGGATCCCTTTGAGGGCCGGGTGGAATGACGGAAGCACCGCGCACCAATCTTGGTTTTTTCCTCACCCCGCCGCACAAATGCGGCTACCTGCCGGGCCAGAACGCGGTGACGGTATTTCTCGACCCGCGACGGCGGCCGAGCATGCAGACCTACACCACGCTCTCACAGCATGGTTTTCGTCGCAGCGGGGATCATGTCTATCGACCCCAATGCCCCGAATGCCAGGCTTGCATTCCGGTTCGCCTGCCGGTGGACGAATTCGAGCTCAGCCGCGCGCAGCACCGCACCCTGCGCGCGAATGCGGATATCACGCTGATCCCCAAACCTCCGACCTTCCAGCAGGAGCATTACCAGCTCTACAGCCGTTATATCGGCGCCCGTCACGCCGGGGGCAGCATGGAGAACCCGGAGCCGGAGAGTTATGTGGAGTTCCTCACGGCCAGTTGGGCGGACACCGTGTTCTATGAATTCCGGGCCGCCTCCAGGCTGCTGGCGGTGGCCGTGGTGGACCATCTGGGCGATGGCCTGTCCGCGGTCTATACCTTCTACGACCCCGATGAGCGCTCCCGCAGCTTGGGCCGGCTCGCGATCCTGAAGCAGGTGGAACTCGCGCGGGCCCTGCAGCTGCGCTGGCTCTATCTCGGATACTGGATCGCCGACTGTCAGAAGATGTCCTACAAGACCGATTACCGTCCGCTGGAATTCTTTCGCGACGGGGCCTGGCGCAGGGAGCGTCCCTGACTTCCGCCCCCCCTTGCGCTGCTTTACCCCATCAGACCCATCGGGCACAATTCAGCGCCCTCAGCGTCACCTTCGCGGCACGGCCGGGCCGACCCGCAGCAAATCCTCAAACAGAGAGCGACACCTCATCGAATGGCGAAAGAAGATCACATCGAAATGCAGGGACGCGTCGTGGAGACGCTGCCGAACACCATGTTTCGCGTTCAGCTCGAGAACGGGCACATCGTCACCGCGCATATCTCAGGCAAGATGCGCAAGAACTACATCCGCATCCTCACCGGTGACAATGTGCTCGTAGAGCTCACGCCCTACGATCTGTCCAAGGGCCGCATCACTTTCCGCGAACGTTGATTCCCGTCTCTCCGGCTGTCAGCGTCGTTATCAGACGCTGCACGCCGAGCATGATGAGGCGCCCGACATACTCGAATTCGGTTCTGTCCCGCCCGTAGGGGTCCGGGACTTCCGCGTCACCGCCCTGGGTCATCCCCGCCAGCAACAACTTCGGCTCCACGCGTGAAGCCGCGGGCTTCAATGCGAGCAGGCGCGCGAGATGGCTGCGATCGAGGGCGATGAGGTGATCGAAACGCGCGAAGTCCGCATGTTCGAACTGGCGCCCCCTGAGCCCGCTGATATCGATGCCGTAGTCCACGGCAGCCACCGTGATGGCAAGTGGATGCGGCGCTTCACCGACATGGGCATGGGTACCGGAAGACGCCACTTCCACCCGGTGCTCGAGGCCTTGCTCCCGCAGCAGGTGTTCCAGAAGCCCGTGCGCGAAGGGCGAACGACAGATGTTGCCCGTGCAGACAAACATCACGCGCTGCTTGATGACACGCTGCTTCATAGGGCCTGGTCAGCGCGATGAATGCGCTGCCAGGGCAGCGGCAAAGCGTTCGAGATCCGCCGGCGTATCGATGCCCACGCCACATGGCGCGCAGGCATCCTCCACACGCAAGTGCGCGCCGTGGGCAAGTGCCCGCAGCTGTTCCAGACGCTCGCTGGTCTCCAGCGAATGCGGCGGCAGGGTCACGAAATGATTCAGGTAACGCATGGTGTAAGCATAGAGCCCGACATGGCGCCGGTAGTCGCGCCCCGGGCTCCAGGCACCGGCATCGCGCGGAAATGGCACCGCGGCCCGGCTGAAGTAGAGCGCGCGGTCATGGACATCGCGCAGCACCTTCACCTGATTGGGGTCGCGCCAGTCCGCCTCGGTGGTGAAGGCCTCGCAGACGCTTGCGATATCGACTCCGGGATGTAGACGCAGCACCTCCGCCACCTGGTGGATGACTGCGGCGGGCATTCCAGGCTCATCACCCTGCACGTTCACGATTATCGTATCCGGGCCCTCGTTGCGCAGGCGCGCAGCTTCCGTGATGCGGTCGGTGCCGGACTGATGCGTGGCAGCCGTCATGCACGCTATCCCGCCAAAGCCCTCGACCACCTCCAGGATCCGCGCATCATCAGTGGCCACCACCACTTCAGCGGCGCCGCTGGCGGTCGCGCGCTCCCACACATGCTGGATGAGGGTCTTGCCGGCGATTTCGAGCAGCGGTTTGCCGGGCAGGCGGGTGGCGCCCATGCGTGCCGGAATATAGACCTTGAAGGTCACCGGCCGAATTTCTCCAGTTCTTCTTCGCTCAGCTCGCGGGCTTCCTCTTCCAGCATCACGGGAATGTCATCGCGTATCGGATAGGCCAGTCGCGCGGCCAGCGAGACCAGTTCGTTGCGCGCCTTGTCGAAGAGGAGCGGGCCCTTGGTCACTGGGCACACGAGCAGATCAAGAAGTCGCTTGTCCATTCTTCATCCTGTTCAGCATGGCTTCCACCCGGGAGGCGAAAACCTCGGGGAGTTCCGCCGTGACGGGTGCCATCCAGCAGTTTGCCGAGGCAAACAGCTCGCATTTCACGGCGTCCTTTTCCGTCATGATCACCGGCAGTCCGTCGCCGAATTCGAGATCCTCCGGCGTGAAGGCATGATGGTCGGGGAAGCCGTGCGGAATCACCTTCAGGCCCTTGGCGCGCAGGCTGGCAAAGAAACGCTCCGGATTGCCGATCCCAGCCACCGCATGCACGGTCTCCTCGGCGAAGGTCTCGAAGCCGGTCGCGCGATCACCCCGCGCCACCGACACGAGATGGGTGAGCACGTATTTCATGGCGAATTCACCCCGTCCAGCGATGCCATTGGTGACGATGATGTCGACTTCCTTGTTGCGGGAGGCGGGCTCCCGCAACGGACCGGCCGGCAGGCATTTGCCGTTGCCGTAGCGTCGCACGCCATCGATGACGGCGATCTCGATATCACGCTCCAGCGCGTAATGCTGGAGGCCATCGTCGCTGATCAGGATGTCGCAATCAGCATGTTCGAGCAGCGCCCTGGCACATTCCCCGCGGTCAGGCCCCACAGCCACCGGGCATTTGGTGCGCCGGGAAATGACGATGGCCTCATCACCCACGGTGCGTGGATCACTGTCCGGCCGCACCTGCTGCGGCCAGTGTCTTGCCTGACCGCCATAGCCGCGCGCGATGACCCCGGGATTGAAGCCCATAGCCTTGAGGTATCCGGCCAGCCAGATCACGAGCGGCGTCTTGCCGGTGCCGCCTACCGTGACATTGCCGACCACGATTACGGGGGCATCGGGTCGATAGGAAGAAAAGACATTGTTGCGGTACGCGCTGCGGCGGATATCGATCGCCACGCGAAAGAGCAAGGACAGCGGTGTCAGCGCCATGGCGGCAGGATGCTTGCCGTACCAGACTTCGCTGGTGAAGCGATCCAGCGCCATGCGCAGCTTGAGGCGCAGGCCCTGGGCGTACCCGCGACTCATGATGCAGGGCTCATGATGCATTGCTCATGGTTTAGGGCTCATGGCGTGACCCTGCCCACGGTCGGGAAGGTGATCCGGGTGAGTCCTTCCATGCGGGCCGCGTCCATGGCGTCCACCGCCAGCTGAAAGTCGGTCTCGCGATCGGCACTGATGATGACCATGGGGTCCCGGGAGTCGCCTTTGGCGGCCTTGAGTGCGGCGCGCAGGCTCTCCATCGCACTGTCGGGCAGCGCTTTGCCGGCCACGAAGAACTGGCCCTGCCGGTCGATCACGATTTCAATCGACGTGGGTTCGGTGGGAATGGGGTGTTCGCTGGCGGACGGCAGCTGGAGATCGATCTTCGATTCATCCACGAAGCGGGTCGAAACCATGAAGAAGATGAGCAGCAACAAGACCACGTCGATCAGCGACGTGATGTTGACCTCGATGTCCTCCTGCCGGCGTCCCCGGAAATTCATGTCGGCTCTTGCGCGCGTTCGCCTTGCAGAACCTCGACCAGTTTGAGTGCTTCCTGCTCCATGGTGATGACGAGGGCATCCACCTTGCCGCGCAGGAAGCGATAGAAATAGAGCGCGGGGATGGCCACCGTGAGGCCGGCCGCCGTGGTGATCAGCGCCTCGGCGATACCGCCGGACAGCGCGCTCGGATCACCGATACCGTGCGCCTTGAGCGCTGCGAACATCTTGATCATGCCGAACACGGTGCCGAGCAATCCCATCAAGGGGGAAATGGCGGCGATCGTGCCCAAGGTATTCAGGTAGCGATCGAGATCATGGGCCACATGACGGCCCGCTTCCTCGATGCTTTCGCGAAGCACGGCCCGATTGTGCCCGCGGTTGACGAGGCCGGCAGCCAGCACCCGGCCCAAGGGCGAGCCGATGCGCAGGGCGTGGATGCGATCCTCATCCAGTTCACCCGATTTGAGCATCTGCCAGACTTGGGCGACGAGATTTGGCGGAGTGACGCGCTTGGTCTGCAGCGACCAGAAGCGTTCCACGATGATCGCGGTGGCGAACACGGAGGCGAGCAGAATGGGAAACATCACCCACCCGCCGGCTTTGATGATTTCGAACACTTTGCGCCTGATCCTCTGGGTGCGGAGCACACTGCTCCGGCGGGCGGGAAAGGTATCAGACGCGGTCAGGCGCGGAAAGGGCGAGCATCAGCGCAGTGGGCGCGACGCTCGCGCGCCGGCATCAGGGAGAGGGATCCCAGTGCCGCAGCCAGTCCCGCCGGGCGCTTTCTATCCGCAAGCCCTCGCGCGCAAAAACGAAGCGCAGCGTGCCCTCCTGCACCGTACTGAGGCCCACGATGTCGAGCGCATCCAGACGTTCAAGCACTTCGGGCGCCGGGTGCGCGTAGGGATTGCGATACCCTGCGGAGATGATGGCCAACTCCGGCTTCACCCCGGCCAGGAAGGCGTGACTGCTGGAAGTCTTGCTACCGTGATGCGGGAGCAGCAAGACATCCGACCGCAGCGAGGGCTCGACCCGCAGCAACGAGCGCTCGACACTCGCGGTGATGTCGCCGGTCAGCAGCAGGCTGCCACCGGGGCTTGCGACACGGAGCACGCAGGAGGCGTCGTTGCCCTCTGCATGGCTGCCAGGTGTCGGGTGCAGAATCTCGAACGTCACGCCCTCCCAGCGCCAGGTCATGCCCCGTTCGCAACGGCGCGAGACGGGCATGCCGCTCGCCACGGGCTCTCCGCCGAGCTCCTGTGTGATGGTCAATGCCTCGTGCAGGCTGCTCATGCCCCCGGCGTGATCCAGATCGGCGTGACTCACCATCAGCACATCCAGGTGCGCGAGGCCATGCGCGCGCAGCCACGGCAGCACCACCGCGCGCGTCTGATCACCGCCTTCCGGAAACCGGGCGCCGGTGTCGAAGATTAAGGTGTGGGCCTGCGTGCGCACAAGGACGCTGAGCCCCTGCCCCACGTCGAAGACCACGGCTTCGAACTCACCCTGCGCCGGGGGCTGCCGCACGGGCACGAGAAAAAGCAGGCCGATGGCGCACACCCAAGGTACGCGCGCGGCCCGCAGCGGCCCGCAGGCCAGCGCCGCGGCAAGAATACCGAGAGGCACCAGCAGACCGTGCGGTCTGGAATCCAGTGCCAGCACCGGGCTCAATGACTCGAGCTTGAGCAGCCCCCACCACACGCTGTCCCAGATCTTCCCTGCCCACACCCACAGGCCTTCACTCAAGCCGGGCGCGGGCAACCATGTCAGGCATCCGAGCAACAACAAGGGGACCACGGTGAGCGTGATCACGGGCACCGCCAGGGCATTCGTGAGTGGCGAGGCGATCGGAATGGACTGGAAAGCCCAGGCCAGCATGGGTGCGAAAAGCAGCGCCAGGGCGAGATGCACGCCGAACCAGCGGGCCTGCCAGGTGCTGGCGCGTAAAAGTTGGGACTGCAGCACCATCAAGGCCACCGCGCCGAAGGACAGCCAGAAGCTCAGGGTCAGCGCGGCGGTGGGTGAGAGCAGCAGCACCATGGCTGCCGCAAGCAGCAGGGATTCCAGCGAGAAAAGCGCCCGGCCGCGCAGGTGATTGAGCAGCGCGCTCGCAATCATCACCAAGGTTCGCTGGGTGGGGACGGTGAAACCGGCAATGAGCGCATAGAGGGCGGCGCCGACGAACGCCAGCAAGGCTGCCAGCCAGCGCCA